>CAYPDA010000036.1:0-23808 GCA_964409375.1 uncultured Hyphomonas sp. | reverse complement strand
TGGAACTACTTCAAAGCCGCAGGATATGCTTCAGATTAACGGCACGGTGCTCTAGCCTGAGTTGACGCGATCACGAAATGTTTGCGCTATCAGTATCCGAGGCCAAGAATGTTAGCGATAACTTCAATAAGTGGTATTTTTACAACACATTCTGCCGACAGTTCTGCATGGTTCTGCATTGATCGAATGTGAATCGCATCAATTCATACAGATTCGGATGGTCGCGGGGCGCTGACGCATAACGCCCCGGCGGGTAATTCGCCCCGGAATCATGCGCGGGATCGCGCACTGTAACCATAAGAGACGCCTTCGATACGTTCCACTTGAGGTGATCTGTTTTGTCCGCATCCAGCATTCCTGAGACTGCCTCCGGATCGCCGCCCGAAGCATGCCTCATACCCACGGCTGGGCGGGTCGGCGGCGGAACCGCCCATCCCGCTTGCATATCCGATGCGAGACCCACTAGACCGGCTTCGGGACGGGAGGAAACGATCATGCCATCGGGAGCGCCAGCCGGCGAAGGAAACGAAGACCGGTCCTTCGACACGCGAAACCACTCGGATGTTTACAGGGTCGCGGCGGAAACCATGGAATTGATCCATCGGCATGCGGCGCTGCCCGATCCGATCTCCTATGCAGTGTGGTTTGCCTTTGCCGCGAAATCGCACGGCGGCGTGGTTGAGGCTATCTCGAAGAAGCTGGCAAAAGACCAGCCTCTCAGCCTCTTCGACATCGCAGAAATTTATTCGGAGTTTCTGGAAGCGGACCCGGCGTCCGAGGTCAGCCAGCGGGTCGGAGCGCGATTCGAAGACAGCCTCATAGCGGTATCGGAGCTTATCGATGAGGGCTCACGCAACAACAAGTCTTTCCGGGAAACCCTCGAAGCGCTTGGCGAGCGCCTCCCGCAGGCCGCCTCCGCCGGAGAGATCGATGAGATCGTCTCGCGGCTGGTCGTCGAAAATGAAAAGATGGCCATGGCCATGCTGGCACTCGACAAGGGGCTTACCGAAAGCCAGGCACAGATTGACCGGCTGAACGCGGAGCTGGAAGAGATGCAGCGGCTGAGCCTGCGCGATCCGCTCACGGGCGTGGCCAATCGCCGGGCCTTTGATGCTTATCTTGCGCAAACACTTGACCAGTCGATGGCATCGCACTCTTCGTTCTGCCTTGCCTTGACAGACATCGACCATTTCAAACGCGTCAATGATACGCTCGGGCATCACGCCGGCGATATCGTCCTTCAGCGCTTCACAGACATTCTGCAGCGCCATACCAAGGGCCAGGACATGGTCGCCCGTTGCGGCGGGGAGGAGTTCGCAATCATCCTGCCACAGACAAGTATTGTCGCCGCGCACAATCTGATGGTGAAGATCGCGTCCGAGGTCCGGAGCTCCAGCGTCCTGAGCGACCGGGAGCATGAGACCCTCGGCCAGATCACCGCGTCCTTCGGTGTGTGTGAATACAAGCCCGGCCTGAGCGCCGGTGACCTGTACGAACGGGCGGATTCGAGGCTCTACGCTGCCAAACGGGCCGGCCGCGACCGTGTGCGGTCTGACTTATCGCCCTAACTGTCCTGGAACGCCGGCGGGTCCCGCCGGGATCAGCGCCCGGATCATAGACTAGACTTATGCCCACAGCCCCCGCTCCGACCGTCTCGCCGTCCCCGCGCCCGCGCCGCGTGCTTGTGCTCGGCGCGACCGGAACAATCGGACAGGCTACTGTGCGGGCCCTGGTTGCGAGAGGGCATGAGGTGGTCTGCTTCGTGCGCCCGCGCGCGGGCGCCGGCGGAACGCTCACGCCGGACGATGTGGCGGGTCTGTTGCCTGGGGCACGGTTGAGATTGGGCGATGTCACCGATGCGGCCTCGATCGCGCAGGATGGCTTTTGCGGCGAGCGGTTTGACGTGCTGGTGTCGTGCCTGGCGTCGCGCACAGGTGTGCCAAAAGATGCCTGGGCGATTGATCATGGGGCAAATATGAGCGCCCTCGGCGCCGCCCGGCAGGCGGGCGTGACACAAATGGTGCTTCTGTCTGCCATATGTGTGCAGAAGCCGAAGCTTGCCTTCCAGCACGCGAAGCTGGCTTTCGAGCAGGAATTGATTGCCTCCGGGCTGACCTACTCGGTCGTGCGTCCGACCGCGTTCTTCAAGTCGCTGTCGGGGCAGGTCGAACGCGTCCGGCAGGGAAAGCCGTATCTCCTCTTCGGGGATGGGGAACTCACCGCCTGCAAGCCGATCAGCGACGGCGATCTCGGCGCCTACCTTGCCGACTGCCTGGATGAGGAAGACCGCTGGAACAAGGTCCTGCCCATCGGCGGACCGGGCGAGGCGATCACGCCGCGTCAGCAGGGCGAGGCGCTGTTTGCTCTGCTCGGCCGGGAGCCGCAATTCCGCGCGGTACCGGTCGCGCTGATCGGGTTTATCAGGCGGGCGCTGGCCGTGCTCGGCCATGTGAGCCCGAAGCTCGCCGACAAGGCGGAACTGGCCGGGATCGGTCATTACTATGCGACCGAATCCATGCTGCTCCTCAACCCGGATACCGGGCAGTATGACGCCGGCGCCACCCCGTCCACCGGCACGGAAACCCTGTTTGAGCATTACGCCCGCCTGATCCGCGGCGAGGCGAGAGACGAGCGCGGTGATCATGCGGTGTTCTGACTTCAGATACCCTGTCAGCGCGCGCGAAGCGGCGTCCTGTTCGTTCTGGCCAGACAACGGCCAGCAAGGATACAGGCTGATGCAATTGCCGGTTTTTGGCATATTTTCAGTACCAACGCCTTGTCCCACAGTCATTTTCTGATCAAAGATCATCGCGGGTTCCTGTTCATTCGGAGTATTAGGATGTTTGACTTGCGCGGAATATTTGAAACTGCGCTCCGATGCCTGACAGCGGCCGGTCTGGCCGCAGGTCTCTACGGTGCGGCATCGGCGCAGGGGCTGGTGCAGGGCGATTTCGATCCGGCCATACCCACCCTCGAGCAGACCATCGGTCACCTGCCGGGCGAGAAGATCACCACGTCCGGGGACATTGTGACCTATGTCGAGGCGCTCGAGCGTGCCGCGCCGGACCGCATGCGCGTGGTCCCCTATGCAGATTCCTGGCAGGGGCGGCCGCTGGTGTACGCTGTTATAGCGTCGCCCGAGCGGATGGCGCAGCTTGAAACGGTCAAGGCAGATCTTGGGCGCCTTGCCAGCGGCGCAAACCTGTCATCTTCGGACCGGGCTGACCTGATCGCGCGGACACCCGCGGTTGCCTGGCTCGGCTTCGGCGTGCACGGCGACGAGATCACACCGTCCGATAGCGGGCTGGCGCTCGCCTATCACCTCCTGGCGGCGCGCGATGATCCGCTGGTTCAGCGGATTCTTGCCGAGACCATCGTCATCATCGATCCGAACCAGAACCCGGATGGGCGCGCCCGGTTCATTCACAGCTTTACCGAAGCCCTCGGTCTGGAGCCGCAGGCAGACCGCTTTGCAGCGGAGCACGATCAGCCCTGGCCCGGCGGAAGGTTCAATCACTATCTCATGGACATGAACCGGGACTGGTTCGCCGTGACCCAGCCCGAAACGCTCGGGCGAGTGAAGGCGTATCAGGACTGGCATCCCGTCGTGTATGTCGACTCGCATGAAATGGGCGGCGACCAGACCTACTTCTTCCCGCCAGCCGCAGACCCCTACAACCCGCTGATCACCGAAAGCCAGCGCGCCAGCCAGGACCGTTTCGGCCGAAACCGTGCGGCCTGGTTCGACCGGCTGGGCATTGCCTATTTCACGCGGGAAATTTTCGATGCCTTCTATCCCGGTTTCGGAGACATGTGGCCGGCTCTGAACGGATCGATTGCCAAGACCTTCGAGCAGGGCTCTCCGCGCGGATTGAGATACCTCCGGCGAAACGGCGAAGAACTCACCTTCAAGGAAGGCGTCTTCAACAATTTCATCGCCTCTCTCGCAACGCTTGAAACGGTGGCCGCCGAACGCACGCGCCTGCTGTCAGACTATGCCGAGTATCGCCGCAGCGCCGTTGTGGAAGGCGAGCGGTCAGCCGAGCGTTTCATCGTGCTCGACCTTGCAGAGCGACGCGGCCAGGCCGAGCGCCTCGCGCGGACCCTTGTGGTCCAGGGGATCTCGGTTTCGCGCCTGCCTGCCGGTATCAGCACGTGCGGACGGACCTATCCGGCCGGGGCGCTGGTCATCGACAAGGCACAACCCTCGGGACGCCTTGTACGGGCCCTGCTGGAACCCGAGATCCCGTTGCCTGCGGACTTCATTAGGCGTCAGGAGGAAAGACGCAGCGCCGGCCTCAATCATGAACTCTACGACGTCACCGCCTGGTCCATGCCGCTCATGGAAGGGCTGTCCTCGGAAAGCTGCCGGCGCGTCGACCTGGCTTCGGCGCAGACTGTCACCCTCGCAGCGCCTGCCGCCATTCCCGCGCAAGCGGATGGCGGGTTCGGCTATGTCATTCCGTGGACGGATGCGGTGCAGGCGCGGCTCGTGATCGACGCAATCGGTCAGGGGCTCGCCGGGTCGGCTACCGATGAAGCCTTCACGGCCGGCGGCCGGGAGTTCGGAAAGGGCGCGGTCGTGTTCACAGCGGCCGGCAACCCCGCCGACCTCGCCGGGCAGTTGAACCGACTTGCCGGGATTTACGGGGCGGAGGTTGTCGCGCTGGGATCAAGCTGGGTGGAACAGGGCCCGAATTTCGGAAGCCGCGCCTTCGTGCGGCTGAAGCGCCCCTCCATCGCGCTCGCCTGGGATGATGGCACAAGTCCTACATCGGCCGGCGCAACCCGCTGGACCCTCGAGCAGAAGTTCGGCTTGCCGGTTTCGCCCATCCGGGTCCGTACGCTGGGTTCAGCTCGCCTGTCGGACTATGACGTTATCATCCTGCCGGAAACGAACGGGCGTTTCAGCGCAGCCCTCGGAACCGGCGGCGCCGCGGCACTGAAAACCTTCACCGAGCGCGGCGGCATCCTGGTTGCGCTCGGCGCTTCGACCGGTGCTCTGCTGGCGGAGGATCTGGACCTGCTCGCGACAGTGCGCGAGACCGCCTGGACTGATCTTGAGAGGGACACGTCGGCTGAGCCGGAAATCGGTGTACGGATTACATCGGAGCAGGACTACAGAAACCTCATTGCAGATCCGGCGGCGTCTCCCGAGACGGTTCCAGGCGCGCTCGTTCATATCGAGGCAGACCCCAATCACTGGCTTGCCTCCGGCTATGACCGCGCTGCGGCGCTCGTGACCGGCACAGCGATCTATAAGCCGCTGAACGCCGCGGACGGCGTGAACGTCTTCCGATTCGCAGAGGCGGGTAGCCTCGTTGCCAGCGGCTATCTCTGGGAAGAAAACCAGCTGCAGCTTGCCTACAAGCCCTTCCTGATGGCTCAGCCGCGGGGAAGCGGTCTGGTCATCGCCTTCGCCCAAAGCCCGACCACACGGGGTTATCTCGGCGGGCTGGACCTTTTGCTCGCAAACGCCGTTGTTACCGCCCCGTCGCGGGCCGCCGTCGGCGCCTTGCGCTGATCGGAACAGGGAGATGGCCGGGACCGGTCAAGGATATGCAGCCCGGTCCATGCCGCTCCTCAACCTTGGTTCCGGCAATCCTGACTCCGGCGCCGCATTGTCACCGGCACGCAACCCTTGTTCGGGCAAACCCATGATCAGCCCGCACGTAAATGCCGCCCGACAGGGCAATGGCGCATGACCGGGGTCGAGATCTTCGCGGTTCTCAGCGGCTTTCTGATCGGCTCGGCCATCGATGCGGCTGCAGACCGGTTCGAACGCAGTGAGCCCTGGCTCACGCGCCGTCCGCATTGCAGGGCGTGTGACCGTGTGCTGCGCGGGTATGAACTTGTGCCGGTTATCAGCTGGCTGTTCCTGCGCGGCCGGTGCCGCACCTGCGATGCCCCATTCGGGGAGAGCGCGCCTGCTACCGGGATCGCCGGGGCGCTGGTGGCGCTGGCTGCGGTCCTGCTCGCGCCCGCGCACATGCCTTACGGGCTGGTATTCAGTCTTGTATTCGGATGGCTGCTTCTCCTCCTGGCGGCGATTGACCGGCGTACTTTTCTGCTGCCCGACGGCCTCAACGCGGCGCTGCTCGCGGCCGGCGCCGTCATGGTGGCTGTCGTGAAACCCCTGGACTGGCCCTTGCATGTGGCCGGGGCCGCCGCGGGCTATGGCCTGCTTTGGCTGGTGGAAGTGGTCTACCGCCGCGTCCGGGGCATCGACGGTCTCGGGCGCGGCGACGCCAAGTTGCTGGGGGCGATCGGCGGCTGGGTGGGGCTCGCCGGCATCCCGCCTGTCCTACTGATCGCATCGCTCTCGGCGATCCTCGCCACGCTTGCGACTGCGCTCGTGCGCGGCAAGTCCGTGTCCGGACAGACCGCTATCGCGTTCGGACCCTGGATTGCCCTTGGCGGATACGTCGTCTGGCTGCTGCCTCCATCCTTGTATCTGTGAATGGGCGATGCCTGAATCGAAAGCGGTTGACGACACGCCGATGCTCGATATAGGCATGACACACTGTGTATAGCACACTGTGTCATGCCAGATCGAAAGCCCCGACATGAAATCGTCCGTGACCGCCTGCCTCATACCCCTGCTCCTGACACTCGCACAGCCCGCGCTGTCAGAACCCGCCGCGCCCGATACCTGCCAGCACCGAGACCTGCGGCGACTGGAATTAGCGCGATCGCACCTTGCATATATGGTCGATGGCCCGCCAGACGGACGCGCGATAATCCTGGTGGGAGGGATTGACCAGCAGCTGACCGATTGGCCCCCGCACCTGGTTGAAGGCCTGGTGAGCCAGGGGTTTCGCGTCATCCGGTATGATGCGCGCGATACCGGGTGTTCGACTGAAGTAAAGGACGCAGCCCCACTCGACTGGCCGGCGATTTTTGCCGCGATGGCATCGGGAGCGCAGCCTCCGCTTCCTTACGCGGCAGTAGATCTCTCCGATGACCTCATCGGTCTCATGGACGGACTTCGCCTCACGACCGCTACGCTGGTCGGGGTGTCCGGTGGCAGCACGATCTCAGCCCTGACCGCCGAGCGCGCGCCCGACCGCGTCGACCGGCTCATTCTGCTTATGGCCAGTTCCGGCAATCCGGCGTTGCCAGTACCAGCCGATCCCGCCCGGTTTGCGGGCGTGCCGCCAGCGCCGGCAGCCGGAGCGCCGGCGGGCGAAATCGTCGCTTACCGGATTGCAGCGCGCCTGGCACTGGAGGGCTCGCAGTCAGCCCTGACGCCGGAGGACATCGAGCTATGGGCAACACAGGCGACGCGCAGAAGCTACAATCCGGACGGTACGGCCCGGACCGGCGCCGCGCTGCTCGCCCTGGGCGACCTCCGGCCGCGCCTGACCAGATTGAAATCACCTGCTGTCATTCTGCATGGTTCCGAAGACCCACTGATACCGGTAGCGGCCGGCCGTGAGTTTGCCGGAGCCATCGACGGCGCACGTTTCAGGATTGTAGATGGCATGGGGCACGCCCTGCCCCCGGCGGCCGTCACGGCAATCCTTGAAGAAACCCGCACGCGTGCTGCAATCAGTCTGCCTCAGCCATGAGCCCGGCTGACAGAAAGCTCAGGGGCAGTTCTGACGGGCTGAAACAGGAACTGCGCAGGGGAACCCTCGTCCTGGCAGTCCTGTCGGTCCTCCGGGTGGAGAGCTACGGCGCCGCTGTCCAGGAGTCTCTTGAACAGGCAGGGATCCCGATCGAAGCGGGCGCCTTGTACCCGATGCTTCGGCGCCTGGAATCCCAGGGCCTCCTGACCAGTGAATGGCGCCTGGAAGATGCCCGGAAACGGCGGTTCTACCGGGTCTCCGCAGACGGCCTCGTGACGCTTGAAACCCTGATGGCAGAGCTTGAACACCTCGCCGGCAGTCTTCGTATTCTTAAGGAGAGATCCTCTTGAACCTTACAGACCGCTATCTCGCCCGCGCGCGCTCCTGGCTGCCCCGGAAGGACCAGCAGGCGGTGACCGACGCGCTCCGGGAAGCCATCGATGACCAGATGATCGCGCGGGAAGCCACGCTCGGACGCCCCCTGTCGGAGCATGAGATCACCTGCGTTCTGGGCGCCTTCGGTCACCCGGCACTCGCTGCAGCCCGATATACGTCGCTGAAGCCCCTGATTGATCGCGGGCTCATGCTTGTTTACCGGCGTATCCTCGCCCTGGGCCTCGCTGCCATCGTCATAATACAGACTTTGCTGGTAGCAGTTCAGATATCCGGCGCCGCGCCCGTCGGTGCGGCGCTGATGGACGGGCTGGGCCGGGCGGCGACCGGCGCCTGTATCGGCTTCACCTGCACGACGCTTGTATTCGCTTTCCTGAGCCGCACTTTCGCCGGTCCGGGGAGACCGGAGTGAGGGTCGGCGCTCCGGAGCAGACCATACCGGGGGCATGGCGCCGGGCTGAGGGGGGCGAGCATACCGGCATCCGGGACGCGGTTGCGGAAAAGATGTTGCGACCTGACGCTGAAAGGCGCCCGAACAGACACGGAGACGGGCCATGAACCGGAAGAACGCGATCCTCGTCAGGCATGCAGAGGCCACAGGACAGGCACCCGACGCCGCGCTGACGGGGAAAGGCCGGCGTCAGGCAGACCGCCTTGCGCGCATGCTGAGCGGCGCCGGAATCGATGCGATTTATACCAGCCCCTACCGCCGCGCGGTCGAAACGGCGAGGCCGGTATCGCTGGCGTCGGGCCTCGGCATTGTCTTGTCAGATCACCTGACCGAGCGGGTCCTCGCTCCGGCGCCGCTGGACGACTGGCTGATCCATCTGGAGCGGTCTTTTCAAGACAGGTCCTACGCACTCCCCGGCGGTGAGAGCCTGGAGGACGCCTGGCAGCGGGCCTGCTGCGCGCTGACCGGCATCGCAGCGCAGGGACACACCCTGCCCCTCATCGTCTCGCACGGAAACCTGATCGCGGCCCTCCTCAACCAGGCAGACGCCTCGTTCGGATTTGCGCAATGGCAGGCGATGACGACCCCGGACGTGTTTGAAGTCACACTGCATGACGCCAGACCCGAATCGTTCCGACGTCTGATCATTGATCTATCCTGACTTTCGCCCATGAAACCGGAGACTGCTTCAGACATCAACCGTAAACCGGATCAATTGGCCTGGGTCGAAGGCGTGTTGCGCTCCATGCTGGCGGGATGATCTTAAGGCGCAGATTGCTGCCGAGCGTTTTAAGCCCGGCGCACGTGGGCCGACTGCGTACCAGGCAAAAAACATTCTAACCGTCTCGCGTGCCTGCGTTCGCATCTGTTCGGACGTGGGAATCGCGGTGCCTCCAAGAGGCATGACCTCGCTCGTCGCCTCCCCATGAGCAGCCAGTTGAACTGCCTTGCTGCAAGCCCTGGCTCACCAACCGAAAGCTCGCCCTCAGATACTCAGATACAAAGTCCCGGAGGGCTTCCGGTCGCCGGTCAATTTTCCGCGTGACCCGGCTATCCTACTGCCGGGGCAGTCCTCCTAGGCTTCACCCGGAGGCGTATCAATCAGGTTTTCAATCTGATCCGCAATCTGCCGACAATTTCGTCGGCCAACACGCGGACGGCAGGTAGTTGACCACGTCGATGCGGGACCAGCAACGTCGTCGTCGCGCCTCCCGCGAACCAACCGGGTAGAATGCGGATCAAAGCACCATCTCCGATTGGAGCCTCGCATACGCACCGCGGTAGTGCTGCGATGCCGAGACCAGCACGGGCCATGTTGATCAGGGTTGCAGGATCGTCCGCAAAGCCACGCATTCGCGGTATCACATCCAGGCTGGTCGCCTCGCCTTCCTTAATGAGATGCCACGCATGCGGTTTCGCGATAGAACCGTTCAGCAGACCTTCATGGTCTTGAAGGGATGCCGGATCCACCGGCACGCCGGCTCGATCAAGGTAACTCGGCGCGGCCACAAGGAAATCAGGTTCGAAGCCTATACGCTGCTGCAACAGTTCCGACGACGGCAGCGGATGATGATGATCGCGTAAGGCGATGTCGAAGGATTCCTGAACAATATCGACCTTTCGGTCGGTCGCGTGCAGCATAATCTGCACTTCGGGGTATTTGCTCGCGATGGCGGGCAGGACCAATGCGAGATGATGCCCGGCCGTGATCACTGACGCCGTTATGCGGACGTTTCCCCTGGGCCCGGCGAGATGGTTCTTGATGCGGGCTTCGGCTGCCTCCGCCTCCACCAGCATTGCGCAAACATGACGATAAAAATCCTCTCCTGCTTCGGACAGTGCGAGCTTGCGCGAGTTGCGGTGCAGGAGGCGCACGCCGAGTTGTTCTTCAAGCAGGCCAACACGTTTGCTCAATGTCGACTTGGCCTGGCCATTCGCGCTGGCAGCGGCTGTGAAACCACCATGTTCCACGACCTGAGCAAAAAGGCAGGCATCATCCAGGCTGAACATATCACTTCCTCGTCCACATTTGGGAACGTTGCGTCCACAACCGGCCCCTTCACGACGTATCGTGCGCGAAGTTATACGCAAAACATGGAAGCTTGTCTCGGAGACACCTATGAACCGCTTGCAAAACAAAACTGCGCTGATCCTCGGCGGAACACACGGAATGGGGTTGGCTACGGCGCAGGCATTGCTGACGGAGGGCGCACAGGTCCTCGTTACGGGCGCCAATCAAACGAACGTCGAGAAAGCTCAGCACGAACTGGGAGGACGGGCGGGCGCCATGTGTTCGGATGTCTCGCGCAGCGAGGATCTGGATGCGCTCGGCAGGGCCGTGTCAGAGCGCTTCGGATCTCTTGACGCACTCTTCATCTTCGCAGCCGTGGCGGAGTTCTCACCGTTCGATCAGGTCTCCGACGAGAGCTTCGACCGGCAGTTCGCCGTCAACGCCAGGGGGGCGTTCTTCGCCATGCAGCGCCTGGCACCGATCATCAGGGACGGCGGCTCGATCACGGCGGTTACCGTCACGCCGGCGACCGCCACGCCGACTATGAGTGTCTATATGGCGACAAAGGCAGCGGTGCGCGCTTTCAGTCAGGTTCTTGCTGCCGAACTGCTGGTGCGCAGAGTCAGGGTTAACTGCCTGGCCCCGGGTTTCATCGACACCCCTACGCTCGGCGTTGCCGGTCTGTCGCCCGATCAGCGCCGCGAACTTTCGGAGATCGGCGACCTTGCCACGCCGATGAACCGCCACGGCACAGTCGAGGAGATTGCCGCCGCCGCGCTTTTCCTTGGCTTTGATGCGACCTTCACGACCGGCATAGAACTGCCGGTCGATGGCGGGATTTCAACCGTCGATAATCCCACATAAGCGCTCCGGACGCTCAACAAACCTGGCAGTCTCGAAATTTTACTGACCCGGAGCCCGGCCCTAATCAAGACATTGTCTGCCTCAAAACATGCGGCATCCGTCACAACAACCTGCGCCAGTCGCGCGGTGATCCTGGTGGAGCTTATCCACCGACCTCAGGTCACGGGTCCGGCGTCCGGGGACCGGGTCCGGAGATCCACGACAGGCTGACGGAAAAGCTTGGCAGGGGCTAGGTGAGGCCGACACAATTGATGCCTGGTGGCCCGCGAAACGCCGTTCATAAAGGCCCCGCTGAACTCCGGCCTGCGCGGAACCGAATGTCGTGGTCAAGGCGATCGATGTACCGAATGATGTGCCGCCCTGCCCGGCTGCAAAGGCGCCCCAGGGCTGACAATCCGGCGCTATGTCGGTTCATTTCGGTGCTGCGCGCCTTGGCGCGCGGCCGAACTCCGGCGACAGTCGCCTCGGATCCTCGAAGGACTGCAGCGAGCATCCCTCAAGCTCGCCGCCAAACCAGCAGCAGGCAGAGCCGGCACAGCGCGCCAGGCTGGATCGGCCGGAGGGAGCAACGTCACGCGCACCGTTGAGCGCAACACTGCCCTTCGATAAAGGTCCAGCTATCGCAACCTTCAGATTGAAGACCTATGACCATTCGCGTCCCAGCGCCCCTTTGCTCTGACCGCCTCAGCTTGCGGGCATTTGAACCGTGCGACCGCCAGGCTTACGATGCCTATCACAGTCGGCCTGATGTGTACCGGTTTCTGTATACACCGCTCCCGCTCGCCAAGGCGCGGGATAAGCAGTTCGCAGCAGCCCTGTCTCCCCGCTTTGAGGAGGACGGAGACACGCTCCGCCTGGCAGTGGTTCGCCTGCTGGACGGGGCTCTGCTTGGCGAGGTGCTGTTGAAACTGGCCAGCAAGGCGGCGCTTCAGGGTGAGATCGGCTATATTTTCAACCCCGACTACGCAGGCCGCGGCTATGCGACCGAAGCTGTCGGAATGATGCTTGAAGCCGGCTTCAGCCAATACGGACTTCACCGGATTTTCGCGCGCCTCGATCCGCGGAATGCCGGATCCGTGGGGGTCGTCGAGAGGCTGCAATTTCGCCGCGAAGCCCATCTGCTTCAGAACGACCGCTTCAATGGTGAGTGGGGTGACGAGTTTATCTATGCGCTGCTGAAGGCGGAATGGGAGCATCGGCTGGCCCGGGAACCAAATCCCGGAAGAACCGTGACGCACTGGCCCCGGGCTTCTCCGACATGAGCGCATCACCCGTTCACCGGGGCCGGGCCTCACTTCACCGACTTCCTGTTCCGGAACCGGCAGACGCCGCTATGGGTTTCGGTATGGAAGCGAGTCGCAAGCATTTTCGGCCCGGCGCGATCAGCCGCGGGTACGATCGGATCGCCGGTCGCTATGATGCGCTGCACGCACGTTTTCTGCGCATTTCGGGCGGCGCGGCGCAGGCGGCGGTCGAAGCAGCGCTGCGGGTGTCAGCGAGCCCGACCGCCAGGGTGCTCGATGCCGGCTGCGGTACCGGTGTCGTCGGGCAACGCCTTCTGGAACATCATCCCGGGCTGCAACTGACCTTGCTCGATGCAAGCCCGTCGATGCTGCGCGAGGCGCGCGGCATAAAGGCGCGGCGTGTTCATGGCTCAATCATGCAGCTGCCGTTTTCCTCCGGGATGTTCGACTTCTCGCTCGCCGGCTGGGTTCTGGAAACAGTTGCAGACCTCGGCATGGCGGTTCGCGAACTTGCCCGCGTTACCCGTCCAGGGGGGCTTGTCGGGGTGGCCTTCTGTGCGCTCCGGCATGACACCGACATATTCGACGCGCTCGTGAAAGCGAGCATCCGACTGCGAGGGACCGGCCGCTTTCTTGAGGAATCGGCCGTCCGTTCGGCGCTGCTTGAAGCTGGATGCACACGCATACTGCCCCTGCCCTCGCGCGGCCCTGCCACGGCGCTCCTCGCGCAGGTGCGCGGTGAGGATCCGTCATCTGTGCCGGAACAACCGGTCGCGGGACCGGCATCCATGCGATCGCGCGCGGCCGGTTTCTCAGGAGAGGCCACCGCGTGAACCGCAACCCTTCTCCGTCCCGCGAGCGACTGCTGCCTCGATCATCAATCTTCGCACTGGTTACGGCGCTGGCGCTGTCTCTGTATTCATTCGGTTTCCGGGCAGCAGGATTTGACTGGACAGACGCCCTGGGTGCGGCGTCCGCCCATGTGCTGCCCGGCGCCGTCGCCGCGACCTTTGCGCTCAGCATTCAGCCTCGCATACACGCCCGAAAGGCTACGGCGCGCTTCGGCCTGCACGTCGTTGCGGCGATCATCACCGCCGTTTCATGGCTGGCCCTCATGCTGTTCGTGACCTGGCTCGCGCGCCCCGGGATTCTGACAGACGTCATCCCTGCAGCAGGGCCCGGGACGTTGCTCTCAGGTCTGATCGTGTACGCAGTCGTGGTATTGGTCTACGATGTGATAGACCGGCGGCAACGTTCAGCCGTGCGTGATGCCGCCCTGGCCCGGGCGCAGCTCGCCGCTCTGCGGGCGAAGGTCGAGCCGCACTTTCTGTATAATACCCTGGAGACCATTTCAGCGCTGGTGAGCAAGCAGCCGGAGATGGCCCAGGACGCCATCATGCGTCTGGGCAGAATGCTGAGGCGCGTCCTTGATGAGCCGCTCGTGACGCAAGCGGATGATCTGCTGCCCCTCAGCGAAGAAATGATGCTGGTGCGCGACTACCTGGCCATCGAGATGTTGCGTATGGGCGATCGCCTGAGGATCGAAGAGTATATCAGCGAGGACTGTTTCACGCTCGCGGTTCCCCCGTTCACGCTTCAGACACTTGCGGAGAATGCCGTCATTCACGGCATTGCGCCGCGTTCCGGCCAGAGCACGCTCTCGGTAACCGCGGCGCGGGAAGGCAGGCAGCTGGTTCTCGTGGTCGCCGACGACGGCGTCGGTACCTGCGATGAGCGCCTTGAAAATGGCGGTATGGGTCTGACCCTTCTCAAGTCCAGGCTGGACGCGCATTTTCCCGGGCTTTCGTCTGTGGATGTGGCGAGCGAACCGGGGTACGGCACATCGGTCAGGATCTCGATCCCGGCTATGGAGGTGGAATGACCGCGTCCCGCCTGACCTGTGTCGTGGCCGATGATGAGCCGGAGATCCGCGAGCGGGTTGCAGAAATGGCCATCGCCAACCAGCTGATTGTCGCGGCGAAGGCCGCCGACGGCCGGGAGGCTGTCGAGGCTGTCGGATTGCATCGTCCGGACATTCTGTTCCTGGATATTCGAATGCCGGCGCTGAGCGGGATTGATGCGCTGCAGGCGCTGGCGAGCCTCTCCGCGCCGCCCGCGACTGTTCTGGTCACCGCATTCGGTGAACATGCGCTTGCAGCCTTCGAACTTGCGGCAATCGATTACGTTCTGAAGCCACTGGATCCGGCCCGCTTTCGCATTGCCGTCGAGCGTGCATCGGCAAATGTGCTCGCGCAGCGGTCCCGCGCGGCGATCGAACAGCTCGGAACAGTCCTTCGCGACGGTCGACCGGACCTCATGACGTTTCGTGAGGGAACGCGGTTCCTCCAGCTTTCGCCGGCACAGGTTCATCGTTTCGAGGGAATGGATGACTATGTGGAAGCATACAGCGACCTCGGTCGCCACCTTCTTGCCTGCAGATTGACCCACCTGGAACATGTCCTCCCGAACCCGCCCTTTCTGAGGATACATCGCTCCCACATCGTAAACCTTGATCGCGTCTCGTTCTGCGAGACCGCGGGCTCCCGCCAGAGCTTTTTGCGATTGGGTGACGGCGGCGATGTCCCCGTCGCCAGAGCACGGCTTCAGGACGTGCGCGAAGCGCTGCGAACAAGATCTCTTTGATAGTTGACAGAGGCCCGTGAGACAGGACTGCCTGATATGATGAAGGACATATCCTTGGATCCAAAGGTTTACAGCTTCCGGATTGCCGGAGCCGGCGATGCCCCTTCCCTGGCCGGGTTAGTCAACAGCATCATCGACGAAGGCGACAAGACCGCAATCACGTCGCACTTCGATGCCGATACCTTCCGGGAGTGGTTCATCACCGGCGTACATTGCCGCAGCTGCGTCCTGGTCGAGAAATGCGGTGTCGGACCCGTCGGCTTTCAGGCGACGGAGCGGTTTCTGGAACTGCCCGAGGGCTGGGCGGACGTCGCGACGTTCCTGACATCGGACGTCAGGGGCCTCGGTCTCGGCAAGGCCCTTTTTGCCCGGACGCTCAGGCTCGCTCCGGTCTCGTGCGTGCGCGTGCTTCGAGCTGTCATTCGCTCAGGCAATACCGAGGCAATCGCATTCTATGGCAGCTGCGGTTTCAAACCGCTGACCGGACACAACGCGCCTGTCGCCGCAACGGGCAAGGTGGTCCTCACCAGAAATGTCTGAAATGATGTGGCCGTACGTCACTTGCCTGTGACCACCGGGCCCCCCGCCATGACCAGAAGGCCGCATCATCACGCAAACCACTTCACCGGACATGCGCCGCGCCGCGGGCGACAATTGCCGGCACCCCCATCATGGGAGATGTCTGAGGTGAATGACATTGCCGGTCCGGGAGCGTTGCCGGGCCGATGCAGTCCGGCTAAAAGGCGCCCATGTTGAGCATCAGACCTGCAAACGACTGCGATGCCCCTTTCCTGCCCGGGATCGAGCGCAGTTCCGGCGAACTATTCCGGCAATCACCGGGGCTGGAATGGATCGCCGACGACGGCGTTCAGTCGGAGGCGGAACATCGCGTCTTGATTGCAGAGGGCGTCGCCTTTGTCGCCGAACTTGAAACCAGTGGAATTGTGGCTTTCCTGAACGGGGAGGTAGTGTCCGACGCCCTGCACATCTGGCAGATGGCAGTCCACCGCGATCAGCAAGGACGCGGCATCGGACGGAAACTGATGGAAGCGGCGCAGCAGTTCGCCGCTGACCATGCGATCAATGAACTGACCCTGACGACTTTCAGACAAGTGCCCTGGAACGAGCCCTATTATCAGAAGTTCGGATTCGTCACACTCGGTCGCGAAGACCTCGGCCCTCGTCTCACGGCCGTGCTTCACGCCGAGGAACAAGCGGGGCTACCGGCGGCAAAGCGCTGCGCCATGAGAAAACATCTTCGGCAACTGAAGACGTAGACCGCGGGGCGGTTGCGGGTGTTCCTACCCTGACCGGATCAACGCCGGACACTCCCGGCATCTCTCTGATGTCGGAGCCGTCCTCATTGTGCCAGTTAGAGGCACGGCCTCGGCCGCTGACCGGCGGACGACCTGTACGGAAATGCGCCGGGTACTGCCGCGCTGCGGGCCCCGTCTTTCCGCAGCATCTGCCGACAGGTCTGAAGACATCATCCCGGACGCGATGAGCGCGGAACCCGGCCATAAACAGCCGAACGGTTTCGCGCTCACCTGCAGGAACCCGCCGTCATGACCGGCTGCCTCGATTCTCGTTGCCCCGCTGCCGAAAGCCTATCCGATGATCCTGAGCTTGTTCAGGTCCGAGCCGATTGATCCGAAAGCAGAATTCAGCGCTTCCGAAGACGGCGCATACCAGTACTTTCCCTTGTCCGTCGCACACTGTTCGTAGATCGACCGCGTGGCTGCATTGGCGCTGTTGGAGAAGACGACAGTGTAGACGATGATTCCCTGATCCTTGGCTGCCTCGCAGAGTTGTGAAAGGCGCTGATCAACCTTTGTTTTCACTGTCCCGGCATTGTTCGAACCGAACAGGGCATTCATCTTGGTCTCGCCAAGGCGTCCATACCCTGTAATGTCGGACCGCTCACTGCCGGCCCTTACGCGGGTGCCTTCATTCCCCGCATTGAAAACGACGTTGTCGCCGTCGGTCATGAGTACTATGGCCCGGCGCCAACGGGGGGATTCCCAGATCGGCTCATTCGTCTTGACATCCCGATGTGTGGCCGATTCGGTAAAGGGCGCCCCGGGACTTAAGATCCGCAATCCCCAGGCCATGCCGACATCGGACAAGGTGCCACCCCGGTTCCAGGCTGTCATGGCATTCAGGGAATCGATCACATCATCCTGGCTGTTCGTTAGCGGAAGTATCGGCGTCGGGCAGCCGACATTCGGGCCCGTGAACGAGTTCGCATTTCTGTCTCCGCCCGGATCGACAGTCGACGGAATGATTTCACCCCTGTCGCTCCCGGATGAGTAAACCTCGTACTGATTGTCGTTGTAGACCGGCCAGATCAACGGCTTCCAGTTGTTGGCGCCGCCCGGCGGCGTATCATTGATCGAGGCCGCGCCATCGCGTTCATAAACGCATCCCTTCCACTGGGTCTTGTCGGACGGGTCGTAGTCCAGAACCTGAAGTATATGGGCCGGGACCCCTGTCCGGTTCTGGGGATCCTGTATACGGAAGTCTTCCGTAGAAGACATGTCCACGATGTCCAGAACGGCATCGCCCGGGTTCACCATAGAGGTGTAGGGCACGACGCCCACGCGCAATTCGTCCTCCGAGTCTTCCGGCTTGAAGAGTTCGTTGGTGAGACTGATGGCTGCCGCTCTGAGACCTTCGATACGGCTTTTGCCTCCGGCGCTTCCCCACATCGAACCGGTATTGTCAAGCACAAGCGCCACCATCAGGCCGCCGCCCGCACGGCGCACTTCAGTGGTGGCATTGATTGTGACGTATTCGCGCCCGAAGAACGAGCCGAAGAATGTCTCCACCTGAACATCGCCTACCAGGGCAACCTGTTCGGCTGAGTTTGAAATCTTGATGGACTGCACTTCGGCGCCCGGAACACGGAAGTTCTTCTCAACATAGCGGTCGGCGATGGTTTCGAGATAGGAATCCGACCCGAATGTTGTGCCGATTGCGAGCGCGGCAGCATCCAGAGAGGCCTGAAACCGGTACGTAACCAGAAAGATCCGTGAACCATCGATCGCGAGACCGACAGTCATTATGAGAGGGATGACGATCAGCGCGAACTGAATCGCGACCGATGCAGTCTGGTTCCGGCACCAGGCTCTGGCCTTCGCAAACACGCCTAACTCCCTGTGTTGTAGAAATCCCAGGACACGCCGGGATCTGTGATCTTGCCATCGATGCTGATCGACCGTGTGGCTCTCGGTTTGAAGAATGCGGTCCGCACCATGCGGGGATCCGTCAGCGGCAGGTAGCTGATTGACGGCGTGTAGCGCAAAGTGGCGCTGACGCGCATCACGGTCTCGCCCGGCTCAGCCAGACCTTCGGCATCTTTCAGATCAAACACCCCTGGCTCGTTGCCACGATAACGACGCCAGAGCAATATAGGCTCTCCGTCGGACTGGAAGCCGATGCTGGAAATGTCTATGTCGAGCATATCGGTGGTGACTCTCGCCTGCTGCATCATGACGGCCGAAGCGTCGTAGAAAATATCTATGTCTCCGGACGAAAGATCGGTATCGCGCGTAAGCACATCCCCGATCTGGAAAGCGTAGCGCTCGAATTCGTCGGCGGCCTGCATCCGCAGGGTAACCTCAAAGGTTGCCAGCATCAGCACCATGAGAGGGCCGACAATGAGAGCGAACTCCACAGCAGCGACGCCCTGCTGATCCTTCTGCCAAGATCTTGAAAACCCTAGTCGCATGATGTTCTGCAGCCGAACGGTTCGATTTTTGACACCATGTAACCGACGACAATGGCGTTGCTGGATTCCCCGAGGAAAATATCCTGCATGAATGGCGTTACAAACCGATATGGCATTGCGACACGCATGACCGAGATCTGCTCCGCCTCCCCAGGTTCAAACTTGAAATTGAGGGGCGCGCCGTTCGAACCAAACTCCACCGGAGAGAAATCGACGTCCTCGAGCTCGTCATACGCCCTGACGTCAAAGAGGAGTCTGTCGCAGTTCATGATCGGCCCTGAGTTCCGGCAGTAGACCTCATTGAATTCTGCAGCCGGATCATCCGCTGACTGTATTTCGCCCGTTGTGATGGTACGCGCCGACTCATACAGAACGTGCTTCACATAGTTCCGGTTGAAGACGTAGATTGAAAACTCGATCAGCCCGAGGATCATGAAAAAAAAGACCGGCGCAATCATGGCGTACTCGACGGCGGTTGATCCGTCCGCGTTCGACCTGATTGAGGTATTCCGTTTCACAGCGCTCACCAACAAAACTCAACTTCGGCAAGATGCAGTAGCAACATCTACTTAAGGTCATCCTAACTTTTTTGTTTGAATTTCAACACGCGAGGGGCGGACCCTCCGAACTGAAGACCGGATCCGCGTATATCAAGCGCGCGTTTGAGCGAGACAATTCTTCCTGAGCCGTCAGCGTCGCAAGACGTAGAGGAACGGGTTCTTGCTATACTTCATAAGGTTAACCGCCTCGCCCGGCCGTCTCCAGGCCCGGTCCCGCTGACATCGCCCACTTTCAGATACACAGCTCAGACTGGCAATTGGCGGCGTCCACGAGGCACCCGCACGCCGCTGGAAATTGGGCGAACGGGCCGATTGCTCAGGCAAGTCACGTTCGGTATTCGCCGAGCGGTTCCGGGAAGAAGTTGGCGACACGCAGGTCGCCTGCCTCACCTGCCGGCGCATGATGCTGGCCGGCGGGAAACTTACGACCAACAATTTTCCCTTGCCCAGGCTGCATTGGCCCTTGGTTACGATTCGGAAAACGCTTTCAGCTCCGCCTGCACTTGGGTCATGGGCACCCGCGCTGCGCCGGTATGCCAGACACGAAACAGCTCGGCTGATTGCCCATCGCCAGGCCAGCTCAGGCAAGCCCCCCGTAGAGATCGGCAAACCGGTCATGCGTTTGGGACTGCCTGCGGGGTTCCTCCTTGTGGGAACAATCAATGCCTCAGAGCGTGGAGAATGCGGCTTGTTCGGACGGTTCGTTCACGCCTCGGCGGGGCGGAATACCATGCGCACGATTGTTCCTCCGCCGCTCGCCTCAACAATCGATACGCCTCCGCCATGCCGATCCACCACCTGCTGCACGAGGTTGAGGCCGAGGCCAGATCCGGACGGGTGCGGCCGTACGCGGTGAAAGGGCTCAAAAACGCGCTCTCGCTCGTCTGGAGGAATCCCTGGTCCGTCATCCTCGACTTCGATGGTGGCATGCAGCACACGCAGAATGAGCTGGCGTCCGCCATGCTGTATCGCATTCTGCACCAGGTTGGTGATCGCGCGTTCGATTGCGCCTGCGTCGCCGCAGATCGATTTTGCATCCTCAACAATAACTTCGACATCGCGGTCCGCAGCGATGAGCAGCGGCGCCAGGTCAGCGGCGACCTGGCGCACGAGCAGGGCAAGATCGATCTGCTTTGTTGAAAGAGCACCATCAAGTCGCTGCAAGTCGAGCAACTGTTCGGCCAGATTTGCCAGCCGGTCGATTTCTCCGCCGAGTCTGCGCACGGCCGACTCCCCCGCCGTCTCGGTCTTTATCCGAAGAATGGCAATTGGCGTGCGCAGTTCGTGAGCGGCCGAAGCGATGAATCGGCGTTGGCGTTCATATCCATCATCCAGCCGGCTGAGGGCCTGGTTCACAGCGCGGACCAATGGCGCGATTTCGCGCGGAACTGCTGTCTCGGTCAGGCGGACGCCGCGCCGTTCAGTATCGATCAGATTCGCTTCAGCTGCGATCCGCTCGACGCCGGCCAGGGATCGGCGGACGATCCAGGGGGTCACGATCAAGCTGACCCCGCACAGGAGCAGGAATATCGGAACGACGGCAAGGTTCAGCGCCATGAGACCGACAAGGCTGACGCTGATCAGCCGGCCATGCCCCATGATCGTCAGACTGCCGGCCGCCCCGGACTCTTGGCGGATCACCGCCGTCAGCCTGAAAGGCGGTTGCCGGTCGCGCAGGTCTGCCCAGCTCAGCTGAGTCAACACGGTCGCTATCTCCCGATACTGCTGGGGCACATCGCCATAGGTGGCGACAAGCCCCTGATCGTCGCTGGCAACAAACCAGAGTCCGGGATTTTCCCTGCCAAGAGCAGCCAGCTCCGGCGTCAATCCGATCCCCAGAGTGCCGTCAGGTTTACGGTACACCGCGTCTGCAGCAACCCTGGTTAGTGTTTGCTCGGTATAGTAACCCCCGCTGTCAAACCGCAGGCCGAGCGCGATGATGACAAAGAACGACACGAGCAAGACAATCAGCTGCAGGATCAGAGGCTGAATGATCAGGGGCCATTTGAGCGAAGGTTCGCGCTGTTTCATCTGCTGGCCCGCAGCAGATAACCCACGCCGCGGATAGCGTGGATGACAACATCCGCGCCCGCTTCGGTCAGTTTGCGCCGCAGGCGGGAGACGTGGGAGTCGAGCGTGTTTGACTGCAGCTCATCGTCAAAGCCATAAACCGATGCTTCCAGCGCTTCCCGCAGTACCGTCCTGTCCCGGCGCTTGAGGAGCGTTGCCAGAACGCGCGTCTCGCGCCTGGCAAGCGTAAGGCGAACGCCATTTACTGTCGCCTCGTCATTCGTCACGTCGAACACCAGGGATCCCACATGGATTTCCGTCACGCCGATTTCGACCGGGCGCCGGATGACGGCGCGGATCCGGGCCAGCAATTCTTCCAGCGCAAAAGGCTTTACCAGATAGTCATCGCTTCCTCCGTCGAGTCCCGCCACCCGATCGGGGACGTCGCCTCGCGCGCTCAGAACGACGATTGGCAGGCCAGGCTGCAGCTTCCGCAGTTCAGGCACAAGCGAAAGACCGTCGCTGTCAGGCAGCGTCCGGTCAAGCAGGACCAGGTCATGGCTGTTCAGGGTCGCCGCCTCCCGGGCAAGCGCCACACGGTCAGTATGATCGACAATGAATCGTTCGCGCTCCAAAGCCTGGCGCAAGGAGACCGCAAATTCAATTTCGTCTTCGACCAGAAGAATTTTCATGGGATCGGCTCGTAGATGTTGGACCTTAACCGGATGAACAGCCCGGACCGGCGTCCCTGGCAGGCGTCTCGGCAGCGGTCATGACCTGGGGGTGCGATATCCTCATTGCCACAACATTGCGCAGGCTCCGGTGAGTGTACCACCACGCTCCTTGAAAGTGACTTTCCGGCTTCCTGCCGGCGCCTCTTCACTTCTTGAATGACGACGACCCAGACGTGATCGCCGCGTCCGCAGGAACCCATCCGGAAGTCCGGTCGCTGCTCGATGCTCACCGGCTGCAAAAAAGAATGCGCACGCAATGTCTGCACAACCTTCCGTCTCCAGGAGGCCCTCAGCGTCATCTCAGATGACTGCCCCTGGACTGAAAGGATACACCAACAATGCGTAATGCGATCTCAAAAATGACGGCGAATGGTTCGCCTGTGCCAATCGTGAAACCGGCCTTTGGTCGCCAGTTTCTGCACTATCGCAAAACTTTCCTGGCCGGCACCCTCGGGGGCCTGTTGATTATTCTGGGCGGATGCGTCACGCCCGAGCAGCAGGCGCTCGCCAACCAGACTGAAGACCAGGCCGCATGCGCCAGCATGGGGGCGGACTTCGGATCGCCCTCATTTACCCGCTGTATGCTCCAGCAGCAGGCACGCCGCGATGAGGAACATCTTCGTTTCCTCAAGGAGGCGGAAATCAACTCCAAGCTGGCCCGTGACGCCCAGATCATGCGTGAAAAGCGTAAGAACCAGAAAAACTGACCTCAACCTGGCCGAAAAAAGGGCCATGCCGTGCGGCGACCCTTAGGGTTGCCGCACGGGACAGTCCGAACAGAACCAGCGCGCCGGCGGTCCTCCAAAGGGGGAAAGTCGCGCACGACAGGACATGGCAAGGGATACGCAGCCAGAGAGACCGCTCAAGCCAATGCCCTAACACATCTTTCCGGGCGACTACCGCAGACACGCGCCTTTATTTGGCGCCCAAACAGAACGAAAATAAACCGATGGCCAAGATATCATTTCCATCTATATCCCGCCCTCAACGGGCAGACGGACCCCGCGCGGGTTGGCCCGAGGCCTTGACGGGACGTCTCACGCTGGCCGTCCTCGGCTTTGGCGGCAGCATACTGATCACAAGACTTCCGATCGGAATGATCAGTACAAGCCTCCTTTTCCTTACAGCGCATTAGATCTGTACTTAAAGGGACTTGTCCGGCGGTTGAGAGAGCAAGCAAGGCGGAGGGGAAGTCTTCAACAATCGCTCGCGCGAAAGCATGGTACAATTTTATTCTGTACTTTAACCATCCGTGTGCCGCATATTGTAGAGGTTCCCGACTCAACAGATGTCTACGCGCTTGCGCGGTTCATGCAGACGGTGCCAAGTGGCATGTCGATCCTCGCCTGCGACGGGGCAAGCCGTGCCGAACTCGAGGATATGGCACAGGTTGCGATGCTCGGCCGGGACGCCAGCACCGGCCGCCGACGGAAGTCCAAGATAAGGCAGAAGCCGCGCCCTGAATAGGCGTAGCAAGGCGAGACATCGACGCCGAATAAACCGCGAACGAAATGCGGCGGCGTGACGGTGAGCGCCTGTCAGAAGCGATCTCGATTGCGTGAATGACAGATCATCGCGGTGTAGCCGTTTGCTCAGA
>CAYPDA010000035.1:0-24516 GCA_964409375.1 uncultured Hyphomonas sp. | reverse complement strand
TCTTCATGACGACCTGAATTAGGTTAAACCTTGCGCGGCGCAACAGTTATTTTGAAGGATAGAGGCATGAATTTGTTTGGTCTGGCTGACAGGACTGCGCTGGTTACCGGCGCGTCCAGCGGCCTCGGGCGGCATTTCGCACATGTCCTGGCGGATGCCGGCGCATCGGTCGTTCTGGCTGCGCGGCGGGTGGACCTTCTGGAGGAAGTGGCCGAATCAATCCGGGCAAAAGGCGGCCAGGCAACGCCGGTTGTCATGGATGTCACCAGCGAGGACAGCGTGACCACCGCTTTCGATGAAATCCGGTCCGCGCTCGGCCGCACCTGTGACATCCTTGTCAACAATTCCGGCATGTCGCGCGAGGGTTGGTTCCGGGACATGAGCGAAGCGGACTGGAACGCGGTCATCGACACGAACCTGACGGGAGTCTGGCGCGTCGCCAAGCACGGCGCCAATGCCATGGTGTCTGCCGGGGTGCGCGGATCAATCATCAACATCGCCTCGATCACCGCCCACCGCACCCAGATGATGACCACGGCCTATTGCGTCTCCAAGGCCGGCGTCGATCATATGACCCGTCAGATGGCGGTGGAGATGGCCCGCTTCGGTGTCCGCGTGAACGCGATCTCGCCCGGCTATTTCAAGACCGAGATCAATGACGACTACCTGGAGAGCGACGAGGGACAGAAGATGATCCGGCGGATCGCCCTGCGCCGGATCGGAGAGATCGACGAGCTTGCCGGCCCGCTCCTCCTGCTCGCCTCCGACGCCGGCAGCTTCATGACCGGCTCGACAATTGTCGTCGATGGCGGCCACATGCAGCAGAGCCTCTGATCCTTCCTGTTTTGGGCAGATACTTTTGTCTCCGTTCCTGCGTCATCCGAGCTGCGCGCCCTCGCAATTGAGAGCCATCTGCCGCATGTTCCTGGTTTTCCTGCCTCGCGGCTCGTCTTCCCGGTCGGACCGCCTTGATCCGGAAACCGGGTCTCCGCATGCGCGAAGAACCCGGGAGAGGGGCCCCCCGGACCGGCTCCGCCGGTCGAGGATGACACGAGCAGAGCGAGCACTGCTCTCACACCCGCTTGCCGTGTTCTGAAATCCGCACTACACCCACCTCACGCAACAGGTGCCCGGTAAAGCCCGGGTGAAAAGGGAAGCCGGTGTGAATCCGGCGCTATGCCCGTAACTGTCAGCGGAGAGTCTTGCGAGTCACATGCCACTGGGAAACCGGGAAGGCCGCTCGCACAGGCGCTGATCCGCAAAGCCAGGAGACCTGCCTGTTGCCGTCGTTGGCTCGCCCGTCCGGGACCAGGCGAGGGGCCGCGGAAGGCTGCCTTCCGTTCATGCGACTTGTCATGAACCAGCCGCGAGGAATCCCCTCCGGCAAAAGAAGGATGCTGCGGACATGTTCCTCAGAATCGCACTGCTGGGCGCTTCGGCGCTCGTACTCAATACATCGCTTGCCGAGGCCGATGAGGCTCTTTTCCTGGACACCGTCGAGGTCAATGGCCTGCGTGCCAGCCCACTCGACCGCGTGACCTCGTCTGTATCTGTACTGACAGAAGAAGACCTCGCGATCCGCCTGTCGCCGAACCCTTCAGACCAGCTGCGCGCGGTCCCGGGCATCGGTGTGTCCCGTTCCGGCAATGTCGGCGGCCTTACACAGGTCCGCATGAGGGGCGCCGAGGCAAACCACACGCTGGTCCTCTTTGAAGGCGTCAATGTATCCGATCCCGTCACGGGTGAGGCCGATTTCGGCCTGCTGACGGCGCTGCCTGTCGGCCGTATCGAGGTGCTGCGCGGCGCGGCGTCTTCGATCCACGGATCGGATGCCATTGGCGGCGTCATTCTGCTGTCGCGGGCCCAGTCGGCCGGTCTGTCAGGCTTTGCCGAGGCGGGCAGCTTCGGCACGGCGCGCGCCAGCCTCGGCTGGAGCGGAGACCAGGTCGGCGCAGCCATCACCGGCTTCACGACAGAAGGTGTGGACGCCTCTGGTTCCGGCGGCGGAAAGGACGGCTCTGAAGCGCTGTCGGGCCTGCTGACAGGAAAGTTTGACCTCACGCCAGGCTGGTCGCTGTCACTTATCGGCCTTGCCCGCAAGGCCGAGTCACGATTCGATTCGGATACGGACTTTGACGGGCTTCTGAATGACGTCGACCGCTTGACCAAGGCAGCGCAACGTCTCGCTGGTGCCTCGCTCATAGGGCGCCATGGCGCGCTCGATCACCTCCTGCGCGTCAGCTACAACGAGGTCGACCGGGACAATTTCGCAGATGGTTCAAAGACGGATGAGTCGACCGGAGAGCGGACAAAGATTACCTGGTCGTCCGGCTACGCCGCCGGCATTCATGCGCTGACCGGCCTCGCCGAGTTCCGGCGTGAAACCTATGAGCGCCGCGACGTTCAGTTCGGGGGCGCGACGAACGCCTCCGAAGCCTTCGAATCCCTGGCCGTCGCAGCCGAATACCGTCTTACGGCCGCTGCCTTCGATCTTGCCGCCTCTGCCCGTCATGACGACAACCGCAGCCGTTTCAAGGACGCCACGACCTGGCGGCTTGGCGCCGGTTATGCCTTTGAAGACATTGGCGGAAGGGTGAGAGCCTCTGCCGGCACCGGCGTCAAGAACCCGACCTCGGTCGAACTGTTCGGCTTCTTCCCCGGCAGCTTTATCGGCAATCCGGAGCTGAGGCCTGAAGGATCGACCAGCTGGGAGATCGGCTGGGAACAGACGATCGGCACGTTCAGCTATTCGGCAACCTATTTCGAGGCGGACCTGAAGAACGAGATTTTCACCGCCTTCAATCCCGACTTCACCTCGACGGCGCAGAACCGGGCCGGCAAGAGTGAGCGCAGCGGTGTGGAACTGGCCGCACGCTGGCAGGCCGCGCCAAATTTTGCGCTGTCCGGCCAGACGACCTTCTTCGATACACAGGATGATACCGGTGCGGATGAAATCCGCGTACCGGAAATCACTGCCTCTCTCGCGGCAGACTGGCAGGTCAGTTCCCAGGGTCTGCGAATCGGCGCCGCGCTCGATTATGTCGGCAAACAGGGCGACCGCGATTTCGGGCAGTTCCCTGCGCGGGACGTGACACTCGGCGCCTACACGCTCGCCTCACTGACGGCGGAGTATCCCCTTACGGAGAAAATTGCGCTCACCCTGCGCGGCGAAAACCTGTTTGATCAGACAACGGTGGATGTCTTCGGCTATAACGGGCCGGGCGCCGGTGTGTTCGTCGGATTGAAACTGCGGTGAAACAGGGGCTTGCCGCCTTCCTGCTCATTGGGCTGGCCGGTTTCGCTTCGGCGCAGCCTGCCCGGCCGTCCATCGTGTCGCTCGATTATTGCGCCGATCAGTTCGTGCTGGCCCTGGCGGGCCGCGATCAGATCCTCGCTCTGTCGAAGGATTCGGAGCGGGGCTTCAGCTATCTGCGGGCAGAAGCGGCAGGCATCCCCAAAGTCCGCACGGCGGCAGAAGATGTCATCGCCCTGAAGCCGGATGTCGTTGTGCGCAGCTATGGCGGCGATCCGCGCGCCCTCTCGCTCTACACCCGCTTCGGCATCCGCACCGTCCAGATCGGCATTGCCAATGATGTGGATGGCACAGCGGGAGTTCTGCGCGAGGTTGCCGCCGCCATTGGGCAGGCCGCCCGCGCCGAGGAAATCCTTGCCCGCCAGCCGCCGCAAGCAATGCCGTCTGGCCAAAAGGCGCTCTATGTCACGCCCGGCGGGGTCAGCGCCGGGGCGGACACGATGATCGACTCCATCATGACGCGTGCGGGTGTTGAGAATGCCAATTTGGCCACGGGCTGGACCAGTCTTCCGCTCGAACGCCTGCTGCTCGATCCGCCCACGCTGATGCTCACCGCCTTCTTCGGCTTCGATGATGACGCGACGGACCGCTGGTCGGTCACCCATCATCCGGTTATGCGCCGCGTGATGAGCGGCACACAGATCATTCCCATGGACGAAGCCCGCATCTCATGTGGCGGCTGGTTCGTTGCCGAAGAGGCCGCCGCCATCGCAGCCGCGCTGGAGGCGGCGCAATGAGCCGGCTCACGCTCGTCCTTGCGCTTTCGGCGCTCCTCCTGTTCGCCCTCTCGGCCATAACCGGCACGGCGCCCGTCCCGGCCGGTGACGCGCTCGGCGCGCTCTTCGGGCAGGGCGAGGCCGCCATCCAGGCCATCGTCTGGGAACTGCGCATGCCGCGCGCGGCGGCCGCCTTTGCGGTCGGCGCCGCGCTCGGCCTCGCCGGCGCCGCGCTGCAGGGCCTCCTTCAGAACCCGCTCGCCGAGCCCGGCGTCCTCGGTGTCTCGGCTTTCGCGGCCCTCGGCGCCGTCATCGCCATCTTCTTCGGCTTCGCCGCCGTCACCAGCTTCGCCGTCCCCGTCGCCGCCATACTCGGGGCAGGGGCCGCCACCCTGCTGCTCGTCTTCGCGTCCCTGCGCGGCGCGGGCAGCGTCACGCTCCTCCTGATCGGCATCGGCCTCTCCAGCCTTGCCGGCGCCCTGATCTCCCTTGCCCTCAACATGGCCCCGAACCCGTTCAGCCTGGCAGACCTCGTCAACTGGATGATGGGGTCTGTTGCCAACCGCTCCTGGACCGACATATCCCTTGGCGCGCCCGGCTGGATCATCGGCGCCGCACTGATCCTCCTCGCCGGTCCCGGCCTGCGCGCCCTCAGCCTTGGCGACGAAACCGCCGCAAGCCTCGGCGCCGATCCCCGCCGCATCCGCATGCTCGTCATCGGCGGCACATCGCTCCTTGCGGGCGCCAGCGTCGCGACTGCCGGCGCGATCGGCTTCGTCGGCATCGTTGCCCCGCACATCCTGCGCCCCTTCGTGCGCCATGATCCCCAGCGTCTTCTGATTCCCTCCGCCCTGTTCGCCGGCTGCCTCCTGATGACGGCAGACCTCGCCATCCGCGTGCTGCCTTTCCAGCAGGAACTGAAGCTCGGCGTCGCTGCCGCCCTCGTCGGCGGCCCGGTCTTCATCTGGATCGCCGCCCGGCTCGGGAGGATGTCGTCATGATCGAGGTCAGGAACCTGACTGTCACCCTCTCCGGGCGCAGCGTCGTCTCGGACGTCAGCTTCGAACTCGCCGCCGGCGAGTTCGCCGCCCTCACCGGCCCCAACGGCGCCGGCAAGAGCACTGTCCTGAAAGGCATCGCCGGCGTCGCCCCCGTTACCGGCGGCGTGCGCATCGCCGGCCAGCCCGCCGCCAGCCTCTCAGCCCTCGCCCGCGCCGGCCATCTTGCCTGGCTGCCGCAGGCGCGCCCCGTCGCCTGGAACCTGATGGCGGAGGATGTCGCCGCCCTCGGCCGCTTCGCCGGTTCGCCCGCGCCTTATGACCGGATGGGACAGGCCGACCGGTCCGCCGTCGATGCCGCGCTCGCCCGCGCCGACGCCGCGCATCTGGCAGGCCGGTCGTTCCAGTCCCTCTCGGGCGGCGAGCAGGCCCGTGTGCATCTCGCCCGCCTGCTCGCAAGCCCCGCGCCCTGTCTCCTGCTGGACGAGCCCTGCGCCGCGCTCGACATTGCCCACCAGCTCTCCCTGATGCAGACCCTCGCCGCCGAGGCCGCCACCGGGCGCACCATCCTGATCGTCATCCACGATCTTGCTCTCGCCGCCCGCTACTGCCCGCGCATTCTCGTCATGCACAAAGGCCGCCTCGAAGCCGACGGCGCCCCAGACGAGGCCCTGTCCGGCGCACTCCTGACTTCCGTCTTCGGTGTCAGCCGCGACCCCCAAGGCGCCTTCTGGCCAGCGGGCCGGTCAAATTAAGTCCGCCCCGTTAGGCGCCTGTTAGGGCAAAACTGGCACGGAGTAGCAGAGCAAGATGTCCGGAAAGCACGATGAACGCCGTCAGAAAGCCGACTGAAGACAAAGACCCTGCCCAATCAGAGGCAACGCATCCTGTGACACCCGGTCCGGCGCCGCTGGCGACGAGCGACACGGCCCATCCCTCGGCATCGCCCGTCCATGCCCTGCGCGCCCGCATCGAAGCTGCCTTCCGCCCGCCTTCCGAAAGCGCAATGCTGCGAATCACCGCGATGGTCATCGTCCTCGCTTTGTCGAGCTGGCTTGCGGTTGTCATGCTCCTGTCAGCGGGATCATAGATACCGCCACTGGCAGGCGTTTTGCTTGGGCCAGATGAGGGGGTGCCGGCCTGGCACCGCAATCAAGGAGTTTTCCGCGTATGCGCGTCAGAAAAGCCGTACTTCCGGTCGCCGGTCTTGGCACACGGGTGCTGCCCGCCACCAAGGCGATCCCGAAAGAGTTGCTGCCGGTCATCGACCGCCCGGTCATCCAGTATGTCGTGGACGAGGCCATCGAAGCCGGGATCGAGCATATTGTCTTCGTCACGGGGCGCGGCAAAGGCGCGATCGAGGATTATTTTGACCATGCCTATGAGCTCGAAAGCCAGCTGAAAGCCAAGAACAAGACCGAGATCCTCAAATCAGTCGAAGCCTCCCGCCTGCCTGCCGGCTGCGCCAGCTTCGTGCGCCAGCAGGCGCCGCTCGGCCTCGGCCATGCCGTCTGGTGCGCGCGCGATGTGATCGGCAACGAGCCCTTCGCGGTGCTGCTGCCGGACGTAATCGTCAAGGGCACGCCCTCCAGCCTCAAGCAGATGGTCGATGCCTGTGACAAGGTTGGCGGCAATATCATCGCGGTGGACCCCGTGCCGGAAGAGCGCGTTTCCGCTTACGGCGTGATCGCCCCGGTCTCGCGCGATGGCCGCCTGATCAAGATGTCCGGCATGGTCGAGAAACCGCCGCGCGGCACCGCACCGTCCAACCTCGCCATCACCGGGCGCTACATCCTCCAGCCCGAAATCTTCGGCCTCCTCGAAAAACAGGGCGCCGGCGCCGGCGGCGAAATCCAGCTGACAGATTCCATGGTAGCGCTCATGGAACTTCAGGACTTCTACGCCTATGAATTCGAAGGCTCTGTTCACGACTGCGGCAACAAGACCGGCTATTTCGACGCCGTTCTGGCCCATGCCCTCGACAATCCCGACACTGCCGAGTTTGCAAAAGCGCTGGTGAAGAAGGTCGCGGCGGGGCTTTAGGAGCCCCGCGACGCGCATCCGCGCCTGCGAAGGCGCCGCGCCCGTCCGGTCAGAATGCGCCGCAAGAGACCCCCGGCTTGCGCGGGAGGTGAGCGGATCACAAGCCGTCCTGCCCCGTCTCCGCCTTGTCCCGCTTTACGCGCCCCCCAACCTCCGGCATGCACGCGCCATGACCGACGCGCCGGCTCTCCCCGCCTTCGACGACCTCCTCGCCGCCGAGCTTCGCCAGAAGGGCGTCGTGCGTGAAACACCGGTCCTGACGCACCCGGCGCTCGATGAAGTCGCCGGCGCCGAACTCCTGATCAAGGCCGAATGCCTGCAGGTGACCGGCAGCTTCAAGATCCGCGGCGCCATGAACCGGCTGGCCCAGATCCCGCCCGAAGGCCGCAAGGCAGGTGTCGTGGCGTTTTCCTCGGGCAACCATGCGCAAGGCGTCGCCCGCGCCGCCAGACTTCTTGGCATGCCGGCGCTGATCGTCATGCCCGCCGATGCGCCTCGGGTGAAGGTGGAGGGGGTTCGCGCCGATGGCGGCGAGGTCTATTTCTATGACCGCAACGCCGAGAGCCGCGAAGATATTTCCGCCGGCCTTGCTGCGGCGCGCGGCGCGGTGGTCGTGCCGAGCTATGACGATTTCGACATTATTGCGGGGCAGGGGACCGCCGGTCTTGAATTCGCGCGTCAGGCCGAAGCGACGGGCAGGCGCCTTGACCATCTCATCTGCTGCACCGGCGGCGGCGGACTGATCACCGGCATTGCACTCGCTTTCGAGCGGTTGTCGCCGGCAACGAAAATCTGGACGGCCGAGCCCGAAGGCCACGACGACTGGGCACGGTCACTGGCCGCGGGCGAAATCCTATCCAACCCGCCCGGCACCCGCTCGATCTGCGACGCAATTCTTACCCCGGCGCCCGGCGTCCTCACCTTCGCGCTCGGCCGGGGGCTTCTCTCCGGCGGGCTGGTTGTCCATGACAACGCCGTGCGCGGCGCCATACGCACGGCCTTCCGCTACCTCCGTATCGTCGCCGAACCCGGCGGCGCGGCTGCCCTGGCGGCGGCGCTGAGCGCCCTGCCAGACGCAATGAAAGGCGAGCGTGTGGGCATCCTGGTGACGGGCGGGAATGTCGAAGCCGCAGAGTTCGCGGCGATCCTTTCGGAAGGTTGAAAGCGCGGCCTGCAAAAGGGGCCGGTCCGGTTCAGCATCGGCCCTGCAGCGCATGTCATGGTTAACTTCACCTTCCGCACCCGGACGAGATTAACCGTGTCTCGTTGAGAAGACTTTATGGCGTTGTGATTAGTCTGCGCGATGAGCAAGCAGCAGAACGCTGCCTGTCGAGAGGGCACGGACATGAAAGCGCTACCCCTGATCAGCCTCGGGCTATCCCTGGCGCTTGGCGCTGGGGCGATTTTCTTCGGCCGGGAGTTCATGTCGGACAAGGCGCCGGAAGCGAATGCGGCGCAACCGGCTCCGGCCATTCAGATGAGCCGGGTCATGGTCGCCGCTGTCCGGATCGAGCCCGGCGCCGAGATCGGGCCTGGAATGGTCAAGGCGGTCGACTGGCCCGCCAGCGCGATGCCCGCCGGCGCGATGCGCGACACATCTGCGCTCGGAGAGCGCGCCTATGCGCGGGGTCTGATCGTTCCGGGCGAACCTTTGATGGCGGAAAAGATCAGCCTGGACGGGCCCGTTCTGACACTCGCCTCCAGCATCACACCCGGCATGCGCGCCGTGTCGATCGTCGTGCGCAATGACACCGGCGTTGCCGGCTTCGTCCTGCCTGGAGACCGGGTCGATGTGCATGAATTTGTACCCCTCAAGACTGAGGGCAGCACGCCGGAGGATGCACGCATTTCGGCGAATGTCATCGCAAGACCGGTCCTGCGCTATGTCACAGTTCTGGCCGTCGACCAGACCTTCGCCCACGACCTGGAAGGCGCCCTTCCGTCCAATACCGTCACCCTCGAGGTGACACCGGAAGATGCGCTGCTGCTCGGCGCGGCCAGCCAACGGACAGCACTCGGCCTCGCCCTGATCGGCCGCAAGGAAGAGCGTGCCGAGATCGCCGAGGCGCCCGCCCCGCAGCCGGCTCCGCGCGCGCAGACGCGCGCCCCGGTCCGCCGTGCGCCCACGACCACGACCGTCCGCGTCATCAATGGGTCCAACGATGCGAATGTCACCACGCCCATCGCGCCGCCGGCTGCAGCGCCGGGGCCTGTCCGGCTCGCAGGGGGGGAAGGCTGATGCGCAGATCCTTCCAGATATTTGCAGCGACGCTCATCCTCGCCCTCTCCGCCCCGGCGGCGCTCGCCTGGACCGAGCGGTCCGCCCCGCCGGGGGCCGAGAAAGTCGAACTTCGCCGCGGTAAGTCCGCCGTCATCGAAGCCGAGCGCGCCTTCGCGACCATCGTTGTGGCTGACCCTGAAATTGCCGAAGCCATGGCCACCTCGAACCGCTCCTTCTTCCTGCGCGGCAAGCGTCCCGGCTCGACCATGGTTCTCGTCTATGACGACAACGGCGTGATTGCCGAACTGATCGAAGTCGAAGTCCGCCTCGGTCTGGAAGAACTGCGCGCCGATCTCGGGCGCCTGCTGCCAGGTGAACCGATTGACGTCTATCCGGTACATGACGGCGTCTATCTGGATGGCCGGGTTACGACCGCGGCCGCGGCTGACATGGCCATGCAACTGGCCGAACGGCATGTTCCGGGCGGCGTGGCCAATGGTCTCTCGGTGGGGCAGAGCCAGCAGGTGATGCTGGAAGTGCGCTTCCTTGAAGCTTCGCGCAATGCGGTTCGTGAGATCGGCTTCGGCAACACGATAAATGCCAATGATGTCGTCACTGGCACAGACGGCGCAACGATTTCCGGCCTCGCCGAAAAGACGCTCGCGATCTTCACCAATGTCGGCAATGAAAACATCGATGTCAGCCTCCGCCTGCTTGAGGAAAAGGGCATCGTGCGCACCCTCGCCGAGCCCAACCTCGTCGCCCTGTCGGGAGATACAGCGAGCTTCCTGGCGGGGGGAGAGTTTCCCATCCCTGTCGGCAACCGCGACGGCGAAATCACGATCGAATTCAAGAAGTTCGGCGTCAGCCTCGAATTCACGCCGACCGTGCTCGGCAACGGTCTCGTGAACCTTCGGGTCCGGCCAGAAGTTTCGGCGGTGGACCGCGCAAACGGCATCCGCTCGTCCAGCATCGAAGTGCCGGGCATTTCCGTGCGCCGCGCCGACACGACCGTGGAGCTCCATGACGGGCAGGCATTTGCCATCGCGGGCCTCCTGCAGAACAGTTCGTCCAACGATGTGCGCCAGACCCCCTGGCTCGGCAATGTTCCTGTGCTCGGCACGCTGTTCTCTTCGCGCCGCTACCAGCAGAACGAGACAGAGCTGGTGATCATCGTCACGCCGCGCCTCGTACAGCCTGCGGCGCATCCGGGCCACCTTGCCTCGCCGCTGGACGCTGTGGCGGTGCCATCTGAATCGGAGTTCTTCCTGCTGGGGCTCACCTCCGCCGAAACACCGTGAAATCAGGGAACGGATCACATGACAGATACAGAAAAGACAATCCTGGCCAGCCTCGCCGTCGGCATGTCGATCTCGCTCAGCGCCTGCGCCACGTATGACGCCCAGGATCGCTTCGTGCTCGGAGAAGCGACGCGTCACAACATCGCCGGGCAATCCATGCGCGATGTGAACCTGCCAAATTCGCAGAAAGTCGAGGACAGTTCCGGCGTGCGGGCAGCCAAGGCCGTCAAGGCACTGAATGAAGGCCCTGGCCGTCAGACGGCGAGCGCCGCCTCCGCGTCCGGGAGCAGCCAGTGAGCGCCCAGGCGGTCCGCGAGATGTCCGGTTCGGCCGAGCCCGCCGGTTGCCGGATGCCGGAGCTTGCCGCGTTCGCCGCGCCGCAAACGCTCGACAGCCTGCGTCAGGTCTGCACGGAACTGACAGACGTGTCGGCACTGACGCCTCCAGAAATCGTCATGCGCCATGGTGGGCGCGCGATCCTGATCGAGCAGGGCGTGGCCGGCTGGGACCAGCTGCTCCTGCTTCTCGCTGTCGAGCGGCCTGCCAGCGCTGTCATCATCCTGTCGGATCATCTGCCGGCCCATATGGTGCGGGCCCTGATGAAAATCGAAGCGAGCGACATTCTTCCCAGCGCTTCCGGTGCGGGAGACATAGCCGCTGCCTTCAGCCGGCTTGCCGAGACGCGCAGCATCAAGCCTGACGAGCGCGCAACGTCACTTTGCTGGGCATTCCGCGGCGCCGTGGGCGGCGCCGGGGTCTCGACCATCGCCATTGAGAGCGCCTTCGCGCTCGCCCGCGCCCTCGGGCCGGGCAAGGTCTGCCTCGTGGATCTGAACCTCGCGGACGGGATGACAGCGTCCTTCCTTGAGGCTGTGCCAAAGCTCGATCTGAAAGCGCTCTCGGCCGCGCCGGAGCGTCTCGACAGCCGGCTCCTGGCGGCGTGGTGCTGGCAGCATGAGGACGGCATTTCGATCATCGCCTCGCCTCGCGATCCGGATGCGGATCTTCTGGCGACCGAGGCGTCGATCCTGCAATTGCTCGAAGTGACCTGCAGCGCTTTCCAGGTCGTGATCGTCGATATGCCGCGTCACATGATGCCCTGGACCAAGGCGGTGCTTGCCGCGGCAGATCAGTCCATCATCGTCAGTGAACTTACCGTGCCCAGCCTGCATGCCGCTGCCGATATGTGCCGCGATGTCGACATCCTGCGGGGGGATAGCAGCAAGGCGCGGCTGGTTCTGAACCGAATGTTTCCCAAGAAGAAGTTCAAGGCCGGATTCGCCGTCGACAAGGCGGAGAAAGCCATCGACCGCGTCATTGATGTCACCGTCACCTCTGACTGGGACGCCGCCCGCACGGCCGTGAATCTCGGAAAGCCGATAGCCGATGTGAAGCCCAAGAGTCCGCTGGTGGCAGATATTGACGGACTTGTCCGGAAGTTCGTTCCGGCCGGGATGATTGGCGAAACTGCAACGTCTGCCGGACGAAAGAGAGCGCGCGGATGAGCCGTTTCAGCTCTTCGGGCGCCGCGCCGCAGACCGCGGCCGCTTCCGCTGTCGCTGCGGTCCAAACGCCCCAGCCGCCGCCGGGCCGGGCTCAGCCGGAGAGCGCCGGCTTTGATCTGCTCGACGCCAAACTGAGAGTGCATGCAAAACTGATTGACGAACTCGATCTGTCTGCGCTCGAAAAACTGGATGACGAAACGATGCGCCGCCGCGTGCGCGGGATCATCAGCGAGATCATCCGCAAGGACGAGATGGCGCTCTCGGCGGCGGAGGAAGCGTCTTTCGCCGATGCGGTGATGGACGAGATGACAGGGCTCGGCCCCATCGAACCTCTGCTCAAGGACGATTCAATCGCGGACATTCTGATCAATGGCTGCAACCAGGTCTACATCGAGCGGGGCGGAAAGCTGCAGCTCGCGCCCGTGCGTTTTGCAGACAATGACCACCTGCTGCGTATTGTCCAGCGGATCGTTGCGGCCGTTGGCCGCCGGGTGGATGAGAGCCAGCCCCTGGTCGACGCGCGCTTGCTGGATGGCAGCCGGGTCAATGCCGCCGTTGCTCCGATTGCCATCGATGGCCCGCTTGTGTCGATACGGAAGTTTTCCAAGTCGCCCCTCACGATGGAAAAGCTGGTGACCTTCGGCGCCATTCCGGGACCCGTTGCCGCGTTCATTCTTGGCGCTGTCAAATGCCGCGCCTCGACGGTAATTTCGGGGGGCACGGGCTCAGGCAAGACGACGCTGCTGAATGCGCTCTCGGCGGCCATCAGCCCGGATGAACGCCTGATAACCATAGAGGACGCCGCCGAGCTTCAGCTGCAGCAGCCGCATGTTGCGCGAATGGAAACGCGTCCGCCGAACATCGAAGGCAAGGGCGAGATCCGCCAGCGCGAGCTCGTCAAGAACGCCCTTCGTATGCGGCCGGACAGGGTCATCCTCGGCGAGGTGCGCTCTGAGGAAGCTTTTGACATGCTGCAGGCCATGAACACAGGCCATGAAGGCTCCATGGCCACGATCCATGCCAACAATCCGCGCGACGCCCTTACCCGCCTCGAGCAGATGGTGATGATGGGCGGCATGAAGATATCCGAGGAAGCCATCCGGGGACAGATCGCTTCGGCGGTCAACTTCATCGTCCAGGCAACCCGGCTGTCGGATGGCACGCGCAAAGTCGTGTCCATCGCCGAAATCACAGGGATGGAAGGCTCGGTCGTCCAATTGCAGGAAATCTTCCGTTTCGAGCGCACGGGCACATCCCCGGAAGGCAAGGTCCAGGGGCATTTCGCTGCCACGGGCCTGCGTCCCAAATTCATTGACGAGATGGAGCGCCGGGGCGTCATGATGCCGGCGGGCCTTTTCGACCCCTCCATGCGGTTCTGAGAGGGCAGGCAGCGCCAGACATGCTCGGATGGTTCGACCTCTCGGCACTCGACCAGCGGCTGATCGTTCCGGCGGCGATGGCGATTGGCGCGCTCATTCTGGCAGTTCAGTCGAGCTTCAACATTGCCAGCGATGTGCGTACCCAGAGGATCGTGAACCGGCGGCTTCAGTTCAAGGATCGCTTTGAGACGCATAACGAGGCCATGGTCGAGCTGCGCAAGAGCCGAGGCCTCGACCGGGACGGCAATCTGGCCTTGTCGCTGCGCTGGCTCAATCAACTTATCGTCCGCTCGGGTCTGACCTTTCAGCCGGCCCGCTGGGCGCTGATGTCCATGGCCGGTGCAAGCGCTGCCGCGACCGCGGCCTTTATCTATCTCGGCGGATGGGCCGCGGCGGTGCCTGTCTTCCTCCTCGTGCTGATTGCCGCGCCTGTCCTGGTCATCCGTCACTTTGCCGTCATCCGCGCGAAGAAGCTTGCGTCGCAGCTGCCGGATGCGCTGCAGATCGTCTGCCGCAGCCTTGAGGCGGGACATCCCGTGGCAACCGCCGTGGGCCTCGTTGCCCGTGAGATGCCGGACCCGATCGGCACCGAATTCGGCATGACGTCAGATGAGGTGTCTTATGGCATGTCCCTGACCAATGCCGTGCAGCGGATGGCGGAGCGGGCCGGGGACCCGGATGTCGAACTTTTCGCCGCCACCGTGCGCCTGCAGGAAAAGACCGGCGGCAATCTCACCGAACTCCTGAAGTCCAACACCAAGACGATCCGTGAGCGTCAGACGATGCGGCTGAAGGTACGCGCCGCGTCTTCCGAGGGGCGAGTCTCGGCGATGATCCTGACATCGGCGCCGTTCATCGTCATGACCGGGATTCACGTCATGCGCCCGGAATTCTATGGCGCGGTGATGCACGAGCCGCTGATCCAGTATGGATTCGGCGGGCTGTTCATCTGGATGGCGATTGGCAACATCGTCATGAACCGCATGATCAATTTCAAGATGTGAGGCGGCCAGCATGACAGACCTCCTTACCTCCGGGCCTGCCATTCCCATTCTGCTGGGATTGCTCGCCCTGATGCTCGCCATTCCGGGCATATTGTCCTTCGTCCGCAGCCAGCAGGAGGCCGGAGACCTCGAGCGGCGGCTGACGCGGCGCCCCGGCGCCGCCCCGCCGGACACGGGCCGCAACCAGAACCGCATCGGCAAGGCGATGCTCGGCTTTGCTGATCAGGCCGCCCCGGCCGACGGGGCCGAGGTCAGTGCCGCGCGGGCGAAGCTCGTGCAGGCCGGCTATGCCGGTGACAACGCGGTGTCGCGCTATTTCTTTGCGCGGCTTGTCTGCGTCGTGATCCCTCAGATCGGACTGTTCTTTGCCCTGCCATATCTGCAGGACTTGCCGCAGGTGGCCCCGGTGCTGATCTCGATTACGCTCGTGCTGGCCGGACTGGCAGCGCCCGGCAAATATCTCGACCACCGGATCGGTCAGCGGCGCCAGGCCGGCTGCGTCGGCTTTCCCGACATGATGGACCTCATGGTCGCCTGTATCGAAGCGGGCCTCAGCCTCGACGCCGCCGTCCAGCGCGTCAGCGAAGAGCTGGAACTGCGCCATCCGGTCCTTGCCGGGCATCTGCGGACCCTGTCGCTGGAGCTCAGGGCCGGCAAGACCCGCAGGACCGCGTGGCGGGCTTTCGCGGACCGGATGGGAATCGAGGAGGCCGGCTCGCTCGCCACGATGCTGCGCCAGGCTGAGGAAATGGGCACAAGTCTTGGCCAGACCTTGCGCGTTTTTTCTGCCGACATGCGTCAGCGGCGTATCCTGATGGCCGAGGAAAAGGCCATGGCGCTCCCGGCCCTGATGACCTTGCCATTGATTGTATTTGTTTTTCCTGTTCTCCTCGGCGTTCTGATCCTTCCGGCCGTCGTCATGCTCTCAAGTGCGCTCGGCTGAAAACGCGCTAGGCGAAGCGCGGTGTCATTGCTAGTGAGGCGTCATGGCTACCTATCTCGAATTCGAAAAACCGATCGCAGAGCTAGACGCAAAGATTGCAGAACTTGAGGCGCTGGCCGCCCGCAAGGATGGTCCGGCGATCAGCGATGAACTGGCAAAGCTAAAGACCAAGTCGGTCAAACAGCTCAAGCTGATCTATTCCGAACTCAATGCCTGGCGCATCACCCAGGTCGCGCGCCATCCTGACCGGCCGCACCTGTCTGATTTTATTGCGAATGTCTTCGAGGATTTCGAGGAACTCGCCGGTGACCGGGTGTTCGGCAATGACGAGGCGATCATCGGCGGTCTCGCGCGCTTCAAGGGCCGGTCGGTTGTCCTGATCGGCCATGAGAAGGGCCGCACGACGGAAAAACGACTGAAGCACAATTTCGGCATGGCCCACCCCGAAGGCTACCGCAAGGCTGTTCGCCTCATGGACCTCGCCGAGAAGTTCAATATCCCGGTGCTGAGCTTCCCGGACACCGCCGGGGCCTATCCCGGCAAGGGCGGGGAGGAGCGCGGCCAGGCCGAAGCGATCGCCCGCGGCACGCAGCGCGGCCTGTCACTGGGCGTGCCGTTTGTGACGCTGATCATCGGCGAAGGCATGTCTGGCGGTGCGATCGGCATCGCAGCTGCGAACCGGGTCTTGATGATGGAGTATGGCATCTATTCGGTGATTTCGCCGGAGGGCTGCGCCTCGATCCTCTACCGCGATGCAACCAAGGCCAAGGACGCGGCTGAAGCCATGGGCATCACCGCGCCGGACCTGATGCGTCACAAGATCATCGACGGCATCGTCAAGGAACCTGTGGGCGGCGCGCACCGCGACCCGCAACGCGCCATGGCCTCCGCTGCCAAGGCGCTGGATGCGGCGCTGCGCGAGCTGGAAGGCATGAGCCCGGCCGAACTGCGCGCCCAGCGGCGCGAGCGTTTCTACGCCATTGGCCGTGAAGGCCTTTAGCGTTCCTGCCGGGCGGAGGCGCCGGATGGCCGAAAAGGACTGGATCCGGCGCTATTTTGCCCCGCTGGCGGTCAGCCCCGGCGCGGCTGGGCTGACCGATGACACGGCCGAGCTGAGCTTCGGTGCATCGCGCCTCGTCATCACGACCGATGCCATGGTCGAGGGCATACATTTCTTCCCCGATGACCCCATCGAGCGCGTGGCGAAGAAGCTGGTGCGGGTGAATGTCTCTGACGTGCTCGCGGCCGGCGCGCGCCCGCGCGAGGCGCTTCTCACCCTGGGCTGGCCGAACGAGGGACGCAGCGAAGACGACTTGGCCGCCTTTGCCGCCGCCCTCGGTGAGGAGCTCGCAGTCTGGGGTATTGCGCTTATCGGCGGCGATACGGTCACCTCGGCGGGGAGCCTCTTTCTGTCCCTGACGCTGACGGGCGACTGCCTCGGTCCGGCGCCTGTCCGGCGCAGCGGTGCAGGGGCCGGTGATGACATCTGGCTCACCGGCGAGATTGGCGCCGCCCGGCGCGGTTATCTGCGGAAAACCGAAGGGCAGGGCGAAGCCCGCTGGCTGGACGATCTTCAGGCGCCGCGACTGCCTCCCATCGAATCGGCCGCGTTGCTCGCGCATCAGGCGAGCGCGGCGATGGATGTCTCGGACGGCCTGCTGGGAGATCTTGCGACCCTGGCTGAAGCATCGGGCCTGGCCGCGGAAATCGGGCTCGACCATGTCCCGTTCGCAGGCGGCGCCGCCACGCTGGAGGAGGCGCTCGACCTCGCCTGCTGGGGCGATGATTATCAGCTGATCTTCGCGGCAAGACCCGAAAAAGCGGCAGCAATTCAGGGATCTGGCCTTGCCATGACCCGGATCGGGACCTTGCGCGAGGGGGCAGGCCTCGTGGCGACTTATGGCGGCACGCACGTTAACCTGCCTGAAAGACTCGCCTTCGAACATGCCCGCCTGAGTTGACCTGCCAGTCTCCTCACACACGAGGCATCTTGCACGTTTGGAAACAGGCTGGCAGCAGTTGGTTCTGACAAAAGAAAAAGACCGGGCCGGTCTCGCCGGATCCGAATGTCAAAGGGGCTATAGGAGGACATCGAATGACCTGGTTTTATCTCGCACTCGGTGCGGGTTTCCTGTCTTTGATCTATGGCTGGGTGCAGATCCAGTCGATCATGAAGGCGCCGTCGGGCAATGCCCGGATGATCGAAATCGCGCAGGCCATCCAGGAAGGCGCAAATGCTTACCTTAACCGGCAGTACCGGACGATTGCCGTAGTCGGCGTCGTCGTCGCGGTTGTGCTCGTCTTCGCGCTGAGCTGGAAAGCGGCGCTGGGCTTTGTGGTCGGCGCTGTCTTGTCAGGCGCTGCCGGCTTTATCGGCATGCTGGTGTCCGTGCGGGCGAATGTACGCACGACCGAAGCCTCCCGCGCGGGCCTGAACCAGGGCTTGCAGATGGCGTTCAAGTCGGGCGCGGTCACGGGGATGCTCGTCGTCGGCCTCGCCCTGATCGGCATTGTCGGCTATTACGGCCTGCTGACAGGGCCGCTCGGCCTCAGCCTCGAGAATGACCGCGAAAAGCGCCAGATCATTGATGCGCTCGTCTCGCTGGGCTTCGGCGCTTCGCTGATCTCGATCTTCGCGCGCCTCGGCGGCGGCATCTTCACCAAGGGCGCCGATGTCGGCGGGGACATGGTCGGCAAGGTCGAAGCCGGCATTCCCGAGGACGATCCGCGCAACCCGGCGACCATCGCGGACAATGTCGGCGACAATGTCGGCGACTGCGCAGGCATGGCGGCGGACCTGTTCGAGACCTATGCTGTAACGCTCGTTGCCACGATGGTACTCGGGGGGATCTACTTTGCGAACACGGCCTATCTGAGCGAGATCATGATCCTGCCGCTGGCGATCGCTGCGGTCTGTATCGTGACGTCCATTATCGGCACCTATTTCGCGACCCTGTCGAAGGGCTCCACCAATGTGATGGGCGCGCTCTACAAGGCCCTGAACGTGACCGGTGTTCTGTCCATCGCGGGCCTCGCGCTTGTCATCCAGACGGTCCTGCCCGGCGGTCTCAGCGGCACGATGGAAGGCGCCGGCGAGGTGCTTGGCCTGCGCAATGCGACGACCGGCGAGTGGGCCAGCATAACCGGCTGGCATCTGTTTGCCTGCGGTATTGTCGGCTTGTTCGTCACGTTGCTGATCGTGGTCATCACGGCCTACTATACTGAGACCAGGTACCGGCCCGTCCGTTCGGTCGCGAAAGCCTCCGAGTCCGGGCATGGCACCAACGTGATCCAGGGCCTCGCCGTCTCGCTCGAGGCAACCGCCCTGCCGGCGCTGACGATCATCGGCGGCATCCTGCTCACCTACAATCTGGCAGGCCTTTATGGGATTGCGATCGCCACGACGACCATGCTGGCACTTGCCGGTATCATCGTTGCGCTGGATGCCTTCGGCCCGGTAACGGACAATGCGGGCGGTATAGCCGAAATGGCCGAACTTCCCTCGGAAGTCCGGGCCACGACGGACGCGCTCGACGCTGTCGGCAACACGACCAAGGCCGTCACCAAGGGTTACGCGATCGGGTCGGCGGGTCTCGGGGCACTCGTGTTGTTCTCGGCCTATGCGGAGGATCTGAACTACTTCGCTGCGACGGCCGAGCCCGGCACCTTCTTCTACGGCGTGGTGGCGGATTTCCAGATCTCCAACCCCTATGTCGTGGTCGGCCTGCTGTTCGGCGGCCTGCTTCCTTTCCTGTTCGGCGGGATGTCGATGATGGCGGTGGGACGGGCAGCCCAGGCGGTGGTCGAGGAAGTCCGCAGCCAGTTCCGCGAAAAGCCCGGTATCATGCAGGGCACGGAGAAGCCGGACTATGGCCGCACGGTTGATATCCTGACCAAGGCGGCGATCCGGGAGATGATCGTGCCATCGCTCCTGCCGGTGCTGTCACCGCTAATCCTGTTCGGCGTAATCTGGCTGATCGGCGGTTCGGGCGAGGCGCTGGCTTCGGTCGGCGCAATGCTGCTGGGCGTGATCGTGACGGGTCTGTTCGTGGCGATCTCGATGACCTCGGGCGGCGGCGCCTGGGATAACGCCAAGAAGTATATCGAGGACGGCCATCATGGCGGCAAAGGCTCGGAAGCCCACAAGGCAGCCGTAACCGGCGATACGGTCGGCGATCCCTACAAGGACACCGCCGGACCCGCTGTGAACCCGATGATCAAGATTACGAACATCGTGGCCTTGCTTCTGCTGGCGGTTCTGGCGGGGCACTGACCCGGCTGACCGGTTGCAAGACATGGAGAAAAGCCCCGGAATTCAGGTTCCGGGGCTTTTTCATGTCTCGGTTTGCAGGGAATGAAGGCCCTACTGGCGACGGCCTGTCGGATTGTCCGGTGTCCGCTCGTCAGTGTTTGGCAGGCGCATGGTGCCGACCGTGCCGAAAATCTGTTCCCAGAATCCGAGCTCCCGCCCGCGCGTTGCTGTCTCGCGGGCAGAATAGCTGATGATCTGGCCATCTGCGGCCGTGTATTCGACAACTTCGTCGACCCCGTCATCCTCACCAAAACGGATGGCCACGATGCGGCGGTCGACGACCTTCGGCCTGAAGAAGGCAAAGCGTTCCTGGATGTCGGAGAAATAGAACCATGTATCGGTGTCGAACAGGCCTTCGGTCGAGGGTGAGCCGAGTTGCGCCAGGACGCTGGAGCGCGTGTCTTCGCCGGGTTTGATCTCGCTCGGCTGGACTTCGTCGGCGATATAGCCGTGGAAATCCCGCGACGGCGTGATGCAGGCCGTGAGGGGCAGGGTGACAAGCAGGCCTGCGGCGATCAGAGACAGTCGCGGCATCAAGAGCTCCTGTTAGACTTCAGTGGCAGACCTAGCGACAGGTGGCAGGGCTTGGCAAGCGTGGGAGTACAGGCCGGATGGTATTTTCGGTAGGCATTTTCCGGCAGAGGGCTGCCCTCGGCGCTGCCGCCAGCGAGGGCGCCGCACGGGTGACGCGCGAGGCGCTGCGTCCGGCCTATTACCTCGATTATGGCGTGCCGGACACGTTCGAGGGGCGCAGCCGGCTCGTGACCGTGATGACGGCGCTCGCCTGCGCGCGCATCGCCGGTATCGGCGGACGGGATGCGGCCCGGCTGGCCGACCGGCTCAATGCGCGCATCCTCGACAGTTTCGACGCTGCGTACCGGGAAAAAGGTGTCGGCGACGCGTCCATCGCGCGCAAGGTGCGCAAGCTGGCCGAAGGTCATTCCGGGATCGGCCGGGCATTGATGCCGCTGCTGGCCGGCGGGGCTGATGGCCCGGATGCCGCGGCCCTGACGGATGTCATGGTTCGAAACGGCGTGTGCCAGCCGGGATATACAGCGAAGCTGGTCTCGCAGCTCATGGCGCTGCACCGCGCGCTGGCCGGCCAGCCCGACGCCGAAATCCTTGCCGGCCGCTTCGCCTGCGGCGGGAATGCAGAGCGCGATTAGCGCGTTCCGGCGGGTTTCCAGACCCGATCAATAAGCACCTCGCCCGTTGCCTTGCCCTGCGACGCCACTTAAACGTCGCAGCACATACAAAGACGGCCCGCAGGAGCGGCTCAATTCCATGCAGCGCACATTGACGCTCTCGATTGATGCCATGGGCGGCGACCATGCGCCCGGCATCGTCGTTGACGGTGCGGCGCGCTTTCTTGAAGGCAGGGCGGGTGCCCGTGCGCTGCTGCATGGGGATGAGGCGGTCCTGAAACCGCTTGTTGCCGCCAGTCCGGTGCTGTCAGCGCAGGCTGAGGTCCGGCATTCGGACATCAAGATCACCAGCGACATGAAGCCGAGCCAGGCGCTGCGCCGCGGCAAGGGCAGCTCGATGTGGAATTCGGTCGAGGCGGTCCGGGAGGGCTTCGCAGACGCGTCCGTTTCCGCCGGTAACACCGGCGCCCTTATGGCGATATCCATGCTCATTCTGCGCAAGATGGAGGGCGTTCACAGGCCGGCCATGACCGCGCTCTGGCCCACTTTGCGCGGCCGCACGGTTGTGCTGGATGTCGGCGCGAATATCGAGGCTGACGCAGAACAGCTCGTGAGCTTTGCGATCATGGGCGAAGCCTTTGCCCGCGCAACGCTCGGGATGGAGCGCCCCTCCGTTGGAATCCTGAACATCGGATCCGAGGAAATGAAGGGTCATGAGGAGGTCCGAGAGGCGCATGAGCTTCTGCGCAACTCTCCGCTCAAGATGGATTATCGCGGCTTTGTCGAAGGCGATGACATTTCCGCCGGCGTGGTCGACGTGGTCGTCACCGATGGCTTTACCGGCAACATCGCCCTTAAGACCGGCGAAGGCGTTGCCCGGATGCTCGCCAGCCATATGCGCGCGGCGTTCACTGAGAGCCTCGTGTCCAAAGCCGGGGCGGCGCTCGCGATGAACGGTTTGAAACGGCTCAAGGGCCTGATGGACCCCAGCAATGTGAATGGCGGCGTACTGGTTGGACTTGGCGGGGTTTCCGTAAAGAGCCATGGCAGCGCCGATGCCCGCGGCTTCGCCCGCGCCTGCGAACTCGCGGCCGACCTTGCCTCTAGCGATTACCAGCGGGAAATCGCGGTCAATCTCGCGCGCGTTGGCGCCGGCGATCTGGCGGCAGGATAAGCCCGGGCGCGAGACGAGGAGACCGAATGGCACGGCGCAGTTTTATTCGTGGTACAGGCAGCTATCTGCCCGAGCGTGTGCTCACCAACGAAGACCTCTCACTCATGGTCGCCACCTCCGATGAGTGGATCCGGGAGCGTACAGGCATCCGTCAGCGTCATATCGCGGCGGATGGCGAACTCACCTCCGACATCGCTGTTCAGGCAGCCAGGCGCGCCCTCGACGCTGCCGGTATGCAGGCCTGCGAAATCGACCTGATCGTGCTGGCGACGACGACGCCGGACCAGACTTTCCCGGCGACGGCAACCGCCGTCCAGGCGAAGCTCGGCACCGGCGAAGGTGCGGCGTTTGACGTTCAGGCGGTCTGTTCGGGCTTCCTGTTTGCACTCGCGACGGCCGACTCTCTGATGAAGCAGGGGTTGTTTCACAAGGCGCTGGTGATCGGCGCGGAGACGTTCTCCCGGATCATCGACTGGTCGGACCGGGGCACCTGCGTCCTGTTCGGCGATGGCGGCGGCGCGGTCGTGCTCGAGGCCGTTGACTGGGACGGGGCTGACGATGCCGGCGTGATTACGCATCACGTCCGCACCGACGGGACCAAGTCTGACCTTCTTTATGTTGATGGCGGGGTCAGTTCGACCGGTACGATCGGCCATGTCCGGATGGAGGGCAACAAGGTTTTCCGCCACGCCGTGACCAACATCTCTGCTGCGGTGGAGGCGGTCCTCCGGGAAACAGGCCTCACCACACGGGACATCGACTGGTTCGTGCCGCATCAGGCAAACAAGCGAATTCTCGACGGCGTCGCGAAGAAACTGAACATTCCGGAGGAGAAGGTGATCGTCACCGTATCGCAGCACGCGAACACATCCGCAGCCTCAATTCCGCTCGCGCTCGACCATGCGGTGCGAAGCGGGAAGGTGGTGCCGGGTGACCTGATCCTGTCGGAAGCGATGGGCGGCGGCTTCTCCTGGGGCGCGAGCCTGTTCCGCCTCTAGAACTATTCATCAATGCTGACAAAGATTTAGCTAACGCCTGCGCTAGGAATTCGTTAAGACTGCGGTCTTAGGCTTCCACAAGAGGCGGGCTTATACGATGAGCGAGCATACCCTTACACGCGCTGAAGTCACCGATGCGATCGTGCGCGAAGTCGGCGTGACGCGGCAGGAATCCGCAGATCTCCTGGACCGGACCCTGGACATGATCGGTGACGCGCTAGAGCGCGACCAGGAAGTCAAACTCGCCCGGTTCGGCAATTTCGTGGTCCGCTCGAAAGCGGCGCGGGAAGGGCGCAACCCCAAGACCGGTGAGGAGGCGCTGATAGCGGCCCGCCGCGTCGTGACATTCCGGCCGTCTCCCATGTTGAAAGCGTTGGTCGGCGGCGAGTAGGACCGGGCGGAGGGCGTTATGACGGCAGTCAAATCCCGGACCCGGAAATCCCCCGGCGCGTACCGGTCCATCGGTGAAGTCTCCGCTGAACTGAACCTTGAGCCCCATGTACTGCGCTATTGGGAAAGCAGATTTCCGCATCAGGTCTCACCCGCCAAACGGGCTGACGGGCGCCGTCTGTTCCGGCCGCGGGACATCGACGCGCTGCGCGCCATCCGCTTCCTCGTGCACGAGCGCGGCATGACGCTGAAGGGCGCGAAGGACATCCTGACATGGCAGGGCGTGGCGGCGGTGCTGTCGGGCAGCGCGACACTTACCTGTGTCCCATCTCACGGCCCCGCCCGCGCCTTGCAAGGCAGCCTCGCCCGCGAGATCGAAGAGGGGCGCCTTGCCGGGACACCCGCGGCGCATCAGGAACGGCTCGCCGGCGCGCTGAACGGTCTGGAAGATCTCAAATCCCGGCTGGATGCCCTGCGCCAGAGACGCAGCGCCTGATCTCTTCTGCCGTTCCGACGCTTCTCCCCGACACGGCAATAAGCCGTTGCGGCGCAGTATGCCTTTGCCTATACAGCGCGTTCGGTCGGAGCGTGGCGCAGCCCGGTTAGCGCACTAGTCTGGGGGACTAGGGGTCGGAGGTTCGAATCCTCTCGCTCCGACCATAAAAACAAGTACTTAGGGACCGACCCGAAAAAGACCAAAATCCCCGTGCCCCACTGGTGCCCCGGTTGAGATCCCGGGATCATCTGTAATGATCGGGCATCATCGGTTTTGAGGAATGGCTCCGCTCGCCAGGACCCGTCTGCGATTGTCTAGGTTTGGCGGATCGTGTCGGTTTTGCGAGCCAACCTGCTGGCGAAGCAATGTAACCACAGGGCAGGGGGGGCATTCGAGCCGCTACCTGCTGCGAGGCCTACTCAGGCTTCGGCGGCAAACCCATGCGCATCCTGGCCCACCACACCGAACGGCCGTTGTGGAGACAGCGAATGGCACGAGTCGGATGCCCCTCGACGACCGTCGTTGGCCGAGGCTGTGTAAAAATGCGCTGACTTCTCGTTCGCCATGATCTGTGACCG
>CAYPDA010000034.1:0-25560 GCA_964409375.1 uncultured Hyphomonas sp. | reverse complement strand
TCGCCGACCGTGCGCACATCGAGGCCGAAGCCGATGGCGAGCGCGGTGAGGGCGACGATGCAGACGAGCGGGGAGGGGACGGCGCGGGTGAGCCTGGGGAAGAGGTAGATGATGCCGAGCCCGAGCGCGACGAGCGGGTAGGTCAGCAGCGGGACACCGACGAGTTCGGGGATCTGGGCGAGGAAAATCAGGATGGCGAGGGCGTTGACGAACCCGGTGATGACGGAGCGCGAGACGAACCGCATCAGCTGACCCAGTTTGAAGACGCCAGCGAGGATCTGGAGGAGACCGGCCAGAACGGTCGTCGCGAGCAGGTATTCCAGGCCGTAATCGCGCACCAATGTGACCATCAGGACGGCTGTGGCGGCTGTGGCGGCGGAGATCATGCCTGGGCGCCCGCCCACAATCGCAGTGATGACGGCGATGGAGAAGGAGGCGTAGAGGCCGACCCGGGGGTCAACGCCGGCGATGATCGAGAAGGCGATGGCTTCGGGGATCAGGGCAAGGGCGACGACGATGCCGGCAAGCAGGTCGCCGCGAATGTTGAAGAACCAGGTCTGTCTGAACGACTGGAAACTGAGGACTGCCATGGGAGCCGACTTCCGGATCTGAGCGGCGGGCTTCTACTGGAGGGTCCGGGCCCTGCAGGCGACTCCAAGCCGGCGCTTTCATATCACGCGCCAAAGCAGGGTTTCCCCTGTTGCTGCGGCGCAGCTTGAGCGGGTTAGGGGTCTTCGCGGCGCAAGGCAACCCGGTAATGACAAGTGCAGGGCAGCCCTGCGCTGCGCAGCTCAGGCAACCAGGGTGCGCCGGACATTCAGGAGGATCCCGAGTTCCGGTGCCTCGGCGGGCACGCCAAACCGGTAGCCCTGGAGATACCGGCATCCCATGCCTTCCAGGAACGCGGCCTGGGTATCATCCTCGACACCTTCGGCAATCAGGGCCGCTCCGACGACGCCGGCGAGCTGGCTGAGCGACACGATCAGTTTCATTGCCCGGTCATCGCTGCCGATCGCGCTGATCAGGGAGCGGTCGATCTTGATCCGGTCCACCGGCAGATCAAGCAGGGCGCGCAGGTTGGAATAGCCGGTACCATAATCGTCGAGCGCGATCATCGCGCCCTGGTCCTTTAGCGTCCGGATGTTCACCAGCGCGCGGTCGAGATCATGGATGATCGCGGATTCCACGATTTCGATGCAGACCTTGTCTGGCCGCACGCCGGCGCGTTTCAGGAGTTTCAGGACTTCCTCGGCATAGCCTGGCCGGACGATTTCGAGACCCGAGGAATTGAAGGATACGAAGTTGAGGAGCCCGTCGGTCAGCCAGCCGCGGGCCAGTGCGCAGGCGCGGCGCATCAGGCTCAGATCGAGCGTGGAGATCAATCCGCAATCGGTGGCGATCGAAATGAATTCTTCCGGCGGGATGGGGCCGAGGGCCTGATGGTTCCAGCGCGCGAGCACCTCTGCCCCGACGATCCGCCGCGTGCCGGCATCCACAATCGGCTGGAAAACCGGGGTGATGAGGCCTTTCTGGACGGCGCGGTGCAGGTCGCCTTCCAGCGTATTGCGCCGGTGGGTCCGGATGGCGAGGCCGGCATCGAACAGCATCACCTGTTCCCGGCCTAGCCGCTTGGCCTCGATCAGGGCGGAATCGGCGTGCAGCTTCATCTGTTCGGGGCCGTCGGCGTCGAGGCCGTACACGGACAGTCCGATGGAGCCCGAAACCGAGATCAGCTTGTCGCCGAAACGGACCGGGCGGAACAGGCGCTTGCGGAGCTGGCCGATCGACCCGCTCAGGACATGCGGCGCAACACGCGGATGCTCGAACAGGATCGCGAATTCGTCGCCGCCCATGCGGGCAAGGCTGCGGACTTCCGGCCAGGCGAGCAGCCTTCGGGCGACCGTCCGCAGGATGGCGTCACCGGCTTTGTGGCCAAAACTGTCATTGATGAATTTGAACCGGTCGAGGTCGAGATAGGCAAGACAGATGAAGCTGTCGGGCGATATCGGACCGCATGTGAAGGTCGCAAGATCATCATCGAAGCCGATGCGGTTACGCAGGCCCGTGGCGGGGTCTGTCCGGGCAGCCTGGGCAGCAGCGGAGCCTGCCAGTTCGGCCATCTCGAGTTTCTGCTCGAGCATCCGGGTCCGGTCCATTTCCATCTGCCGGATCGGGGCAAGGGTGGTCTCAAGCCGCTCGATTGCCTCCTGGGCGGTGAAGCTGAGCCGCTCGGTCGCCTTGAGGACGCTGATCACACAGCCGACGATGACGCTCTCCCCGGAGAGAAGGATGAGCGGATGCCTGAGGGTCAGCAGTTCAATGCCGTTCAGCAGGACTTCTTCGTCGAGGCTGTCTGCGCCGTCCAGGACCCGGCGCTCGGCCCGCAGGATCCGTTCTATGCATTCCGGATGCAAGAGGCTGTCCGGCGCGTCCGGCGCAACTTCGATGCCTTCGGTGAGGGCCCTGAACGCCGTGTTCGCAAAGATCCAGCGATGCCGGGCATCCCTGGCATAGATCGGGTAAGGCGAAGCGTTGGAGAACGCCTCGAGCAAGTCCGCTTCGGTCATCGCGGAGGGCCTGGAAGATGCCTTTTGCTGGTCTGGCCCGGCGAAGCGACGGCATAGGCGTGCTGAAGCTCGATCAGTTCCGTGGCAATCCTGGAGAATTGCCAGAGTTTCTGGCGCGCATCCGCGTCGAACTCCCGGGGGATGTCATGCAGGAGGCAGAAGCTGCCGATCCGGAACTGGCCGCCGATGAGCAGCGGCGCGCCGGCATAGAAGCGGATGTGCGGCGGGCCGGTGACGAGCGGGTTCCTGGAGAACCGCGCATCCTCGAGGGCATTCTCCACCACCAGCAGGCGCTGATGCTGGATCGTGTAGTGGCAAAAAGCGATATTGCGCGGGGTCTCCTGAGCGTTCAGGCCGCAATTGGACTTGATCCATTGCCGGTCTGAATCGATCAGGGTGATCAGCGCCATCGGAACGCCGAAATAGCGCGCAGCTGCGCTGGTCAGAGCGTCGAGCCGTTCGTCGGGGCCGTTCTGATGGATGCCAAGCCTGTGCAGGCAGGCGATCCGCAGCGTCTCTTCCTGATCAGCAGAGAGGGTGTCAGGCGCGGTGTTCATGTGTTTCAGTATCGTCCTTATCAGCGGGGCGGATGACGACGTGCGGCGCCGCCTCCCCGGCCGCCGGCGTGTTGATGAATCTGGCGCCGATCCGGTCGCCGCGTTGCCAGCTGAGCTCGCAATGATGGATGACGGGCTTGCCGGTATTCGGGTTCTCGATGAGCAGGTCGAAATGCTTCGGCACCGGAAACGGGAAGACCAGCTGCATGCGCGCGCCGGCGTCCGACAGGTCGCGCAGGGTGACGTTGAAGGTGCTCAGCCCGTCATTAAAGACAAGTCTGGCTGTTTTCAGGACGCGCTGACGCCTGAAATTCCAGGGTATATGGGCCAAAAGGCTCATTTTCAGAACTCCGGATATTCATACGCAGTACGGCTCAGACCGATATCCGTTCCAAACTTTCGCGATAATTCGGCAGCCAGTCGCGAACTGCGGCTTCTGCAGCGGTTTCAGCGGCTCTGGCGGTCTGAAGCCTCGCCCATCCCGGACATGACTCCGGGGACAAATCCGGGCACCGGTTTTGGGCTTTTTCATCGGCGATGGGCTCATTGCCGATGAGCCGGGCACCGGCGAGATCGCCCCGTTGCCAGCGCTTTTCGCAGGCATGGCTACCGGGTTTTTGGGGTATCCGGATTGAGGATCAGAAGTGGAAATATGCGCGCTACCGGGAAGGCGGCCTTGAGGCGGAGCCTGACGCCCCCTCGGACACATCGCGCAGCGCGGCGTCTTGGCTGCTCAGGCCCTTGTTGGCGATCACCCGGGCCGCCTTGAGCACGCGCCGGCGCCGGTGGGCGCGCTCGCTTTCTTCCGGACTTATGTAGCAAGCGCACCAACTTAACGCCTTCCCTGAATCTCCCTGATTTGGGATTCTAGGGCAATGACAGGTCACGTTACCTCAGCCCTCGTAAGGAAGCGCGCGGAGCTGGCGGGCGAAATGGAACGCCTTCGTTCGCAGTTTTTCCATATCGACGCCACACTTAAGATCTTCGGCTTCAAGGCGCCTCAGAACATCAAGCCGCACTTCACCCGCAAGCACGCGCTAATGTTCAAGCCAGGCCAGCTGACGGCGCTTGTCGGAGAGGCGGAACGCTCGGGCTGCTCTGACAACGTCTCAGTGACGAACCTGATCATCATGAACGGCCATGCAGAGCAGGCAGAATATGAGCGCGTGCGGGATTCCGTGAAGACGTGCCGCAGGCGGCTCAATCAGCGGGATGGGCTTGAGTGAGGCGGGCTTGTGTGAAGCGGATGAATAGGCGGACAAAAGACCTCCATTGATGAAGCCCTTAGTCTTACTTTTCCCGCCTGCCGTTCACAAAGACTGAAATAGTGCCAATGACGCCGATGCCTAGAAGCCCGCCCGCAATGGCAGGCTTGTCAATCGCCGCCAGAAACACCGCACCAGCAATGATGCCCATAAGCGACAAGAACCCCAGCACCATTCCCAAGCGCCGATCATCTCTCTCGTGAGATATTGATGTGTTCAATGCCTCAATGTTTGCGTCATTGTTTTTCTCCGCCATTGCGATCAATCGGTCGGCGGCCCCGGGACAGGCCGCCTCGTACTCTGCTATCTGGCGTGGATGAGGGATCGGGCCGGAGAACGTCTCGTTCATCAGCAACGACGTAACCCGCGAAATTACTTGCTCCCTTTCGCCTCCTTTGACGACCGGGCCAATCGATTTTGTTACTCGGGCACGAACTTCCCGTTCGAACTCATCCCGTTCAGGCGCGGACTCGCTGGCCAGCGGGGCCGGATCTTTTCTCGCGGGAGGTTTCGTCATCTACGGGCGCCATCGAATCGAAGTGATCAATCGCGCAACCTACAGAAGTTCCAACAGCGCGCCAAGATTTATAGATCGAAACTAGCTCTATGTCTCGAATTGTCTCGGGCTTTGGCTTGTAAAAGTCCCAAGGCGCAAAGCCTTGCGCAAATCCCTGCCAGAAGACGCTAGACTTTTTCATGGACCGTCTCACGAACATGCGGAATCTGGTGGTGAATTTGAGCGAACTCATACGCTGTATATACCAATAGCCCATAATGAGTTCCATCACAAATCGAAGAGTTGCCGATTCTTTAGGGTGCAGACCAGCGCCGCCAGAAGCCTTTGAACACCCGGCTAAGGTAGCGCCAGTCTTGGTGCGCTTGCTACATAAGTCGGCTTTCTTCAGGTGTGTCCGGCATGGGCGTGCTCTTGACCGGATCCGTACTTTTGCCGGTCTTGCGGCAATTTGTTGACGCTTCGTGTTACGGCTGTTCGGGCAAATTCTGTTGCGAACCTGGGGAAAAGCAGGTGGGCCGGTCAAGCTTGCTGTTTTGCCCGGTTTCGTTCGGAACCCGAAAACTTTGGAACGAAATCCTGGCGCCGGCGTAAGCAGGCAGAGTGCTGCTTTGCTGCGCGGCGTCCGGGGCGCATCCAGGCGCCTTGCAGCAACAGGCCAGCGCTTGTCCGTGCCTCAGGCTCCCCTCCCGCCGAGGCATGGATCCGGTCCCGGCTGAAGGTGTCCGAGGACATCCCGGCGCGGTGACGCCGCCGCAGAAGCAGGCGGTCCGATCAGCGGAAACCAGGCGCTCCCTCCGCCATCCGCGGGCTTCCGGCCGGTCCAGAACGGACTGGCCGGAGCTTTCCGGGACCATTTCAGAGGGATCAGAGCCGGTCAGGCCGCCTTCAGACCCGCGCCGCCGGGATCGAGGTCTCCGGCGTTAACCGCGGAGTTCTTGCGCGGGGTCGAAGCCGAACGGCTGCCGCCGGCGTTTCCGCCGCGTCCGTGATGCGGGTCGTTCATGATGGCGGCGAGGGCTTCGCGGGCACGGCTGACGCGGCTTTTCACGGTACCTTCGCTGCAGCCGAGGATGTTTCCGGCCTCTTCATAGCTGAAACCGGCAGCCAGAACGATGATCAGCGCCTCGCGCTGTTTTTCCGGCAGCAGGGTCAGGCTGTTCTGCATGACCTGCATGTCGGCGCACCATTGGAGATTGTCCGGCGTGACCAGCGCGCGTTCAGCCTCCTCCGGATCGAGCGGCACGGAGCGCCAGGCGCGCCGGCCGATCTGGGCATGAACATTGCGCAGGATGCGGAACAGCCAGGGCTTCATCGGGGCGCCCGGAATGAAGCGTGCTTTCGCGGCGAGGGCCTTGAGGCAGGTTTCCTGAACAATGTCGTCGGCAAGATCGGGGTCTCGGCACAGGCTCCGCGCAAACGCCCGCATCTGCGGCATCAGCGCCTGAAGTGCATCGACGAAGCTGCTCTCCGGCAGTTCAGAAGTGATCGGGTAGTCCAGGTCGGACATGTAACGCATCCCTGTCGTTCGGTTTGGTTTCTGCGGCTTCCTGCATCCGCAACTGCAGCATTAACGTCATGAGCCTGTGAGGGATGGGCTCGCTAAGAACGGAGTTGTACGCGTCCCTCAGTCTGTCTTCGATAATCCGGGGGCACGGCGCGACCTCTGCCGTATTCACGGCTGCCAGGGTAACGGCGCGAACCTTCCGGACTTTCAAGACATCTACCTGTGAGCGTGCAACTTTTTATCTTTGGCCGGGTTATACCCGATTCTGGAGAAAACCAGCACCGGGACCGCGACCTGTACGAGTATAGAAGCCAACTCGTTAACGAGGTGTTGTGAGGTTACAATTCAGGCTCGGACGAGGCCAATACATTGAAAAACAAGTAAAAAAGGCCGGCTGAAGGAGGAGTTCCAGCCGGCCCAGTGTCACATGATAGATGGCATAGCAACGAGTGCTATGGGGGGTATATGCACGCGCGGGGATTGCGTTCCAAAATTAATGTTCCAGACTGAATGCCGTACGGTGTCAGTCCTTGGCGCGCTCGAGATAGCTGCCGTCTTCGGTGTTGACGACCACGCGGGTGCCGACACCGACATGCGAAGGCACCATGATGCGCGCGCCATTGTCCAGCTTTGCCGGTTTGTAGGAGCCGGACGCGGTCTGGCCCTTTACGACGGGCTCGGTTTCGACGATCTCGGCGGTGATGCGCTGGGGCAGGGTGACGGAGACGGCTTCGCCGTTGAACATCTGCAGGATGACCGTCATGTTCTCCTGCAGGTAATGCGCCCCGTCACCCACCATCGCGCCGGGCACGGTGACCTGGTCGAAATTGGTCGTGTGCATGAAAACGTAATTGTCGCCTTCCGGATAAAGATAGGTGAAATCGACTTCTTCCACGAAGGCCTTTTCGAGCTTCTCCGAGGTCTTGAAGGTGTTGACCACCTTGATGCCATCGGAAATGCGGCGCATCTCGATGGTCGTGGTGGGCGTGCCTTTGCCGGGGCGGAAGGATTCTGCCTTCAGGACGACATAGAGCTGGCCGTCCGAATGCTCGATGATATTGCCTCTGCGGATGTCAGCGGCGATTTCTACGGCCATGGGATGTTCCTGAGTTGCGGGGGCGAAACGGCCGCTATATACCGCCTTCGCGCCGTTTGGCCAGCCGCATGCTGTCGCTTTTGACGGGCCCGGAGGGCCGCTGGCGACCGCTGGAAACCGGAAACACCGTTATGCACACAACGCCCTGGTGGAGCCCCGAGGCCCATGCCGCCCGCCGGCGCCACCTCCTGGCGCGCGGCCGGATCAAGGCGTCGCTGCGCGGCTGGTTCGAGGGGGAAGGGTTCCTGGAGACCGAATGCGGCGCGCTGGTGGTCTCGCCCGGCAATGAGGCGCACCTGCATGCATTCGAGACGCAGTTCGTGTTCGAGAATGGCCGCGGGGCGCCGCTCTATCTGCATACCTCGCCGGAATTCGCGATGAAGAAGCTGCTGGCGGCGGGCGAGACGCGGATCTTTGATTTCGCCCGCGCCTATCGCAACCGGGAGGCGGGGGCCCGCCATGCGCCGGAGTTCACGATGCTGGAATGGTACCGGGCGGAGGCGGAGATCGGCGCGGTGATGGCGGACTGCGTGTCCCTTGCCCGGATCGCGGCGCAGGCGGCCGGTTCCGGCAGCCTTTGCTGGCAGGGCAGGGTGTGTGACCCGTTCGCGAAGCCTGAACGCCTGACGCTGACGCAGGCGTTCGCGCGCCATGCCGGGATCGACCTTGAGGCCCATCTCGATGACGCGGCGGGCTTTCGCGCAGCGGCCGCGGCATCAGGGATTGGCATTGTGGAGGGCGCCAGCTGGACGGATGTGTTCTCGGCGGTGCTTGTGGCGCGGATTGAGCCGAAACTGGGCGAGGGCCGGCTGACATTCCTCGAGGCTTATCCCGTCAGCCAGGCGGCGCTGTCGCGGCCTATGCCGGAGGCGCCGCGCTTCTCCGAGCGGTTCGAGCTGTATGCCTGCGGCGTGGAGCTCGCGAACGGCTACCGGGAGCTGACGGACGCAGCTGCCCTGGAATCGCGCCAGATCGGCGAGATGGACCTCAAACAAGCCGAGTATGGCGCGCGCTATCCTCTGGACGCGGATTTTCTGGCGGCGGTCGCCGCGATGCCGGAGGCGAGCGGGGTGGCGCTCGGCTTTGACCGGCTGGTGATGCTCGCGAGCGGGGCGGCGCACATCCAGGACGTGCTCTGGACCCCGGCGCCGCTGCCCCGGGAGGCGGACGCATGAAGCCCGTGACTTATCGCAGCGTGGAGGATTTGCTTGGCGCGGGGCTGATTGCAGCGGACGAGGTTTCAGTCCTGTCCGAGGTCGCGGCCGCCTATGTCATCGCGCTGCCGCAGCCGGTCGCCGGGCTCATCGACCGGGCGGATGCATCCGATCCGATCCGTGCGCAATATGTGCCGTCGGCGAATGAGCGCCTTGTGGCGCCGGGCGAGACGGCGGACCCGATCGGGGATGCGGCGCACAGTCCGGTCGCCGGCATCGTGCACCGCTATCCGGACCGGGCGCTGCTGAAAGCGACCTCGACCTGCCCGGTCTATTGCCGCTTCTGTTTCCGGCGCGAACGGGTCGGCCCGGAAAAGGGCGCGGCGCTCAGCAAGGCAGAGCTTGAGGCGGCGCTGGGCTATATTGAAGCGCATCCGGAGATCTTCGAGGTGATCCTGACCGGCGGCGATCCGATGATGCTGTCACCGGCGCGGGCGGGCGAGATCACGCGGCGGCTGGCGGCCATGGGCCATGTCAAGGTGATCCGCTGGCATACGCGCATGCCGGTGACGGCGCCGGAGCGGGTCAGCGAGGCCTTTGCCGAAGCGATCTGCAGCCGGACGAAGGCGGTGTTCGCGGCGGTGCACGCAAATCATGCGCGGGAGTTCACGCCGGATGCGGTCGCCGCGATCCGCCGGTTGGCCGGGGCGGGGGTGTCGCTGGTTTCGCAGTCGGTGCTGCTGCGCGGCGTGAATGACAGTTTCGAGGCGCTGGCGGACCTGATGCGCGCGTTTCTCAGTGCCGGGATCAAGCCCTACTACCTGCACCAGCTGGATGCGGCGCCGGGGACCTCGCATTTCCGGGTACCGGTGGAGGAGGGCCAGCTGCTGGTCCGGCGGCTGCGGGATGAGCTGACGGGCCTCGCCGCACCGCTCTATGTGGCGGACATTCCGGGGGGGGTGTCGAAGGCGGTGATGAACCTCTCTGATGTCGAGCGGCGCGGCGACGCGTTTCGCGTGCGCGGGCGCGATGGTGCAGCCTATCGGCTGCCCGGCTGAGGCTCGCGGCGCCCGGCGGCGAGCAGGAGCAGGGCGACGAGGCCGATGGAGGTCGCCTGGCTCGAGAAGAGTTCCAGCAGGGCCGCAAACAGCCAGCCTGGCAGGGCGGCGCGCGGGTCGGCCTGCAGGCGGATGTTGCCGGAGCCCTGGCCCAGCAGTTCGGCATTGGCGCCCTCGATTTGTGCGATGAGTTGATCCCGGCGGCGGGCGAGGCCGAGCTCGTTCCGGGCGTCGCGGTAGGGTTTCTGCCCGGTGCGGCCGACGCGTTCGACTTCGGCAAGGTAGGCTTCGAGCCCTTCAACCGAGCGCGTTTCCGGCGGAATCCCGCCAAGCTGGCGGCGCCAGTCGGCGATCTGGGATTCGAGCACGGCGCGGTTGCGGCCTGCGGTTTCGGCCTCGGCGGCGGCCGCTTCGGCATTGCCGCGAATATAGATTTCCGTGCCGAGAACCGAGGCGCCGGCGCCGATGAGGGCGAAGACGAGGGCACGGAAGGCTTCCTTCAGGCGCCGGTTGGCGCCGTGCCAGTAGACGAAGGTGAAGCCGCCAAAGGAGATGATTGCGGCGATGACGCCGGCCCAGCCCCAGATCCGGCCCTGAACAGGATCGCTGACGGTGGCCGAGAAGGCCTGGTAGTTGGCAAAGCCTGACAGGCCGGCGGCCGCGAGGCCGGCGATGACGAAGACGAGCGCCAGCATGCCGATGACGAACCGCTCGCCGCGGCCTTTGCGCTTCTCCGCCCGGGCCGCGCGCAGGGCGGCGAGGCGTTCCTCGCGTCCGGCGGCGATTTCCTCGGCTGTGGGCAGGCGCTGGTCAGGGCGAAGCTGAAGCACCTGCGGCGCTGTCTTTCGCACGGGATTGGCGGCGCGGGTGACAACTGAATAGCCGGTATCGACGCGCGCAGGCACCTCATCTGCCGGAAGGGCGGGCAACATCTCTGCGCGCCTGTTCCCGAGCGCCCTGATCAGCTTGCGCAGGGCGCCGGTCTCGCCTTCACCGTGACAGTAATAGCTGCGGCCCTGCCAGTTAATGGACAGGTTGTTATCGCCGGACTCGATACAGTCCTTGTGCAGGGGACAGGGCGCCCGCGTCTCGGTCTCGTCCTGGCTGGCGTCACCGTCCAGCCCGAGCAGTTCGCGCACGCGTCTGATCTCTTCAAGACGGCTGTCGTCGCTCATCCCGGCCCCGTTTGCCCGCACGCACGACCCTCATAGCGGTAACGGAGCTGGCGCGTCACCTGCGGCGCAACATTCCTGCCACACAAGCGGTGAGAGTGCAGCGGCAAATCATTTACATCTTTAACCGGCGCGTGAGAGACCTTAATCTGGGATTAAGAAAGCCGGTGCGACCATCGGGCTTACAAGGGTGCAGTCATTCCGGACGGCAGCCGGCTGACAAGGACTGAGACTGCAATGACCCCGCGTTCCGTCGCGATTCCAAAGACCTGGAAAAATTTCGACATCCCGAGCTTCTTTTCCGCTTTCGGCTATCCCGTGATCGGGGTGGCCCTGTTCGTAACGATCATCCTGCTCGGGGTCTTCGTCAGCGACCTGACCTTTCACTGGTGGTATCCGATGCTGGCGTTCGGGATGATCGCCTTCTCGGTCTTCTGGTGCAATATGGGCATCGGGCCGCTGCACCGGATATTGCAGCACCGGGCCGGGGAGCTGGCGCCGCCCGCGCAGGTGCTCGCAATGCTGAACCTGATGATCGCCATGCAGGGCAGGGTGCAGGACTGGGTGAACTATCACTCCCAGCATCACCGCTTTGCCGACCAGCCGGGCGACCCGCACAACCCGTTCGAGTCCAAGCGCTGGGCCTGGGTGGGCTGGATCCTGTTCCGCGACCGCAAGGATACCGAACGCCCGATGCCGCTCTGGCTGAAGAAGCATTCGATCGTCGTCTGGATGGACCGGTTCTATAATGAGCTGAGCATCGTCATCCACTTTGTCATTCCCGCGCTGATCTATCTCATCGTCTGGGCGGCGGGCGGATCGATGGTGCTGACAGCGCTGCTGCATGCCAGCGTCATTATCGGGCGTGCGATCCAGTTCCATGCAACAGTGTACGGCATCAACGTGCTCGGTCACCTGAAGACACCGGCCTGGGCCGACCACATGATGGCGCTGCTGACCGGCGGCGAAGCCTTCCATGACCACCACCATGACGAGCCGCAAAGCGCGCTCCACCGTCCCCGCAAGGGCGTCTGGAACCGGATTGTCGACTATAACGGAACGGTGCTCCTGTTCCTCGAAAAGATCGGCTGGGTGAAGAATCTGAAGATCGCGCCCCAGTTCGCCTGACGGCGCTCGCATCTGCAGCATAAAAAAAACAGCAAGCGCCCCCTTTAACCGAGGGGGCGCTTTCCCATTTGCGCCGTCAGGCGCGGGGGCGCACCGACGGAGGACTGCTCATGACAATGACTGATAAACCCGCCGCCAATCCGGCGTCCATCCATGCCTATATCCTCCTTGACCGGACGGGTTCGATGTCTGGCATCTGGACCGAAGCGCTGTCCTCGGTGAATGCCTATGCCGAGGCGCTGGCGGCGCCGGAAGAGGGCGCCCCGCCGCCGGTGCCGGCCGATGTGACGCTTGCCCTGTTCGACCATCATGACGGGCTGAAGTTCGACCTGATCCGCCGCAGCGTGCCCGCGCCGAACTGGACGAAGGTCGGCGATGACGAGGCCAGCCCGCGCGGCATGACACCGCTTTACGACGCGCTGGCGCGGATCGTGGCGCTGGCAGAAGGCGACCAGCCGGAAAAGGCAATTCTCGTGGTGATGACCGACGGGCAGGAGAATGCTTCGGCCGAAGTGACGAAGGAGGGTGCAAAGGCGGCGCTCGACCGGGTGCGGGCGAAGGGCTGGGAAGTGGTGTTCCTCGGCGCGGAGTTCGCGAAGTTCGCTGATGCGGACGCCGTGGGCGTGGACCGCGGCAAGTCGATGGCGATGAGCTCCGGCAGTTTCGACATTTCGATGCGCAAGCTGGCGGCCAAGAGCCGGAGCTATTTTGCAGAAGAGGCGCAGGCTGTGAACTTCGATGAAGAGGACCGCCGCGAGGCCGGCGAGGAAGACGTCAAGCGCCGCAAGGGGAGCTGATCCGCCTGCGGAAGATACGCATAACGGGTGTTGTCTGAATGCCTGTTCAGATTGGAAGGGCTGTTTCTCACGAAACGGCCCTCTTTCCTTCCCGCCGGCATGATCCCGACATGAACACGCCGCAATCCCGGCGCAGCTTCCAGGGCCTGGGGATCTCGGGAAACAGCCTGAGCCAACAGGAAGGGACGCACCATGAAACTCGCACGCACACTGACCGCCATCGCCGCCGGACTTGTTCTCGCCGGGGCGGCGCAGGCCAAGACGATGCCCGCACCGTCTGAACCGTCTGCGGTCAAATCCTATATCCTCCTCGACCGGACAGGTTCGATGTATCCGATCTGGGATGAGGCGATTGCCTCGGTGAATGCCTTTGCCGAAAGCTTCGGCAAGGATGCACCCGGCGAAACCGTCGATCCGGACCTGCGCACGAGCGTGACGCTCGCCCTGTTCGACCATCATGGCGGGATGCAGTTCGACGTGCTGCGCGACAAGGTCGCGCCGGATGACTGGACCGGGCTAACGAATGACGAGGCGAGCCCCCGCGGCATGACCCCGCTGTTTGATGCCATCGGCCGGATCCTGACACGCGCCGAGACCGACAATCCGGAGAAGGCCGTCATCGTCATCATGACTGACGGGCTGGAGAATGCCTCGCGCGAAGTGACGCGTGAAGGCGCACGGGCGGCAATTGACCGGGCCCAGGCGCGGGGCTGGGAAGTGATCTTCCTCGGCGCGGAATTTTCGAGCTTCTCGGACGCCGACGCCGTCGGTGTCAGCGCGTCGCGGCAGATGGCCATCGGCCAGGGCCGGATGCAGGGTTCGATGGACACGCTGGCCCAGAAGGCGCGCTCCTATGGCAAGGGCGAGGCGCCGATCGAGTTCAACGAAGCCGACCGCGCCGAGGCCGGTGAAGAAGAGGTCAAGGCCCGCCAAGGCAACCGCTGACGTTTCCTGACGGGTCGCGAACCGGCTTCCCCCGCAGCAGAAGGGCCCCGAGGGAGGAACGCCCGCTCCGCGTCAGGAGCGGGTTGTTCTGTTCAGGCGTCAGGGTTTTCGCCGCGTGAGGCTTGCCCCCTTGCCGTTCCCGCTTCAGGAAATGTGCATCTGAAAAAGCGGGGGCGTCTCCATGAAATATTACGAGGATCTGGTCGTCGGCACGGTCACGCGGTCATCGCGCAGCTATACGGTGACGCGCGAGGAAGTGATCGAGTTTGCTTCGAAATATGATCCCCAGCCTTTCCACCTCGATGATGAGGCTGCGGCAAAGACGTTCTTCGGGCGGCTTTCGGCCTCCGGCTGGCATACCGCCGCGATGGTCATGCGGCTGATGGTCGACACCTGGAAGGACCTTGAGCCGACCGCGGGCCTCGGCTCGCCGGGCATTGATGAGCTGCGCTGGGTCAAGCCGGTATTTCCGGGCGACGCGCTGCGGGTGGAGATGGAACTCGTCAGCAAGCGCCGGATGAGCAGCCGGCCGGACATTGGCATCTCGAAATCCAGACAGACCGTTTACAACCAGAAGGACGAGGTCGTGCTGACGATGCTGTCGAACGGGCTGATCCAGGTGCGAAACCCGGAGGTGGCAGAGGGGTAGCGGGCAACTGACAGTCCCCACCTTCTCAGTCGCCGGACTGGCCGTAAGCCTTCCCCGCTCCGGATGTACTGCCCGCCAGGGCGGGCAGCAGGGCTGCGTTGAGGCCGTAGACATCCGGCGCGTAGGTGATGCTGCCATCGGCGGCCGGGAAGGCGGTCAGCTAGACCATGTGGATCGACACGGGCGCCGACAGTGTCGCGCGGGTTTCGGTGCCGGAACCTTGAGCCGCATCGATCCTGGGCCTGTCCCAGCCGGCCGCGCCGTCCAGCAGCCATTCGGACAGTGCGGTTATGTCTTCCACCCGGATGCAGCCGGCCGAGAGGGCACGGCCGGACTGATCAAAAAGTTCGGTGTGCGGCGTGTCGTGAAGGGATATGGCATGTTCGTTGGGGAACATGATCTTCACCTGGCCGAGCGCGGTGTCCGGCCCCGGCGCCTGGCGCAGCCAATAGGGGTAGTCGTCGGCTGAAACGGTGTCCCAGTTGATGTTTGCCGCGTTCACACGCTGGCCCGATGCGTCGAACACCTTGTAGCCCAGTTCCTCGATCTCGCCGGGGTCGCGCCGGAAATCAGGAAGCTTGTCGATCCGGCCATGCTGGCGGGAACATTCCACCACGGGCTGAACTCGAGATAGGTGATTGAGTCGGAAAACTCCGGCGTCTGACGATCTTCTTCGCCGAAGATCGCGACATGGCGCGAAACTTCGGTGTCGCCGGTCAGGGCGACGACCTCGAAGGTGGGAATGTTGGCATAGATCTGGCGCCTGGTGTCTTCACGGGGTAGCCAGCGCAGCCGCTCGAGACTGGCGCGGAGGCTGGCGCTGCGTGCCTGCGCAGCGGAGGCGGCTTCGGGTTGCGCCGAGGTCAGCGAGCTTTGCTGATGCGCCGCAAGTTCCGCCTTCAGGGACGCATACAGGGAAGAGGCGGGCGCAAGCGCGTCGAGGGCGCCGCTATAGGCGTCCGCGTCCGAATCCGCCGGCAGAGCGTCGAAGGTTTCGCCAAGCGCGGTGTCCGCCTTCTGCCGCGCCGCGAGCGTTTCTGCATCGATCGCGCCGCGGCGCAGATGCGTGGCTGCGAGCAGCCAGGCGTCGCGGGGGCTGGCGCCGCCGGCGGTATACCGGGCGGGGTCGAGCCCATGGGCGCAGAGCGCGTCCAGCGACCGGAGAATGGCGCCGGTCTCGGCGCCCGGGGCATCCTGCGCGCAGACCGCCGGCGCTGCGTGCGTACTTGCCGCGGACCCGGCGGGACAAGTTCCCTCCGGCATGGCCATCGCGGCTTGATTCGCGAAGATGGAGATCGAGACCGGCAGCGCGGCGGTGAACAGGAAAGAGTTGAGGCGGCCGGGCGCGGTGCACGCGCCGGCGAATGGGGACTTCTGGGTCATAAAGGCGGCCTCCTTTGGCCGGCCCCTGACCCTGCCACCCCGCGTCCTAGTCCTTAAACCCTCGGAATACCGCAGCCTCGTCCACGGACTTTCTCCTGGAGACAACCGCGTTCGCCGGGAAGGTGTCGTCCGGCCAACCCATCGCCACGCAGGTCTGGATCACCTGGTCGTCCGGGATACCGGCCTCGGCGCGCACGACCGGGCTCTGCATGATGCCCTGCGAGTTGATGACGCAGCCAAGCCCGCGCGACCAGGCGGCATTGACGAGGCAATTGACCACGCCGCCGCAGTCAAAAGGCGCGATGTCGCCGCCCTGGACCGATCTGTCATAGGTGACGACGATGGAGACCGGGGCATCGAACTGGCGGAAGCCGCGCAGCACCCAGTCATGACGCTTTTCCTTGTCCTCGCGCGCAATCCCCATGGCGCCGAAGAGCTGTTTGGCGATCTCGATCTGGCGTTCGCGGTGTATGCCCTCATAGCCGGGGCCCATGCGGAACTCCCGGCTGTCAGGGACGCCGGCGAGGTTGCGCTCGACATTGCCGGCGCGGATGCGGTCGAGCACCTCGCCGGCGACAACGTAGAAATTCCAGGGCTGGGTGTTGAGCGAGGTCGGCGCGCGCATGGCGAGTTCGAGGACCTCGCGGATCAGTGCCTCAGGCACGGGTTTGTCGAGATAGCCGCGAATGCTGCGCCGGCCCCGGATCACTGCGTCAAAATCCACCTTTGCTCTCCCTTCCGGGCTGCGCCCGGGTCAGACGGCTTCACGCCTCGAATGCGGCGTCCTCCCGCACGGGCGAAGCGAAGGCGCAGCGCCCCCCGCGCCCACAGGTGCGGGAGGCGCCGCGAGCTATGCTTATCTCGGCGCCATGCGGATCGCGCCGTCCAGGCGGACGTCTTCGCCGTTGAAATAGTTGTTGCGGACCATTTCGGCGGCCAGCGAGGCAAACTCGTCCGGATTACCGAGACGCGGCGGGAACGGCACCTGGGCGCCGAGGGCCTGTTTCACCGGTTCCGGCGCCGCGGCGAGCAGCGGCGTGTTGAAAATGCCTGGCAGGATCGTGTTGACGCGGATGTTTTCGCGCGACAGGTCGCGGGCGATCGGCAGGGTCATTCCGACAACGCCGCCCTTGGAGGCGGAATAGGCAGCCTGGCCGATCTGGCCATCTTCGGCGGCCACAGAGGCGGTGTTGACGACGGCGCCGCGGTCGCCGCAGGGCAGGGGCTCGAGGCTCATCATGCCGGCGGCCGATTTGGCGATGCAGCGGAACGTGCCGACGAGGTTGATCTGGATGATCAGATTGAACCGGTCGAGCGGGAAGTGGCTGATTTCACCGGAAGTCTTGTCGCGGCTGGCGGTCTTGATGGCGTTGCCGGTGCCGGCGCAGTTGATCAGGATGCGTTCCTGGCCAATCGCGGCGCGGGATTTGGCAAAACCGGCATCGACGGAGGCGTCATCGGTGACGTTCACCTCGCAGAACACGCCGCCGAGTTCCCTGGCCAGCGCCTCGCCTTTTTCGGCATTCAGGTCGAACAGGGCGACTTTCACGCCGTAGCCGGCGAGCTTGCGCGCGGTCGCGGCGCCAAGGCCGGAGGCGCCGCCGGTAATCACGGCGGAGATGTCAGAATTGAGTTCCATGGGGCACTGCCCTCCTTGCTTTTCGTTGACGGGCATTCTGGAGTATAATGACCTTAGGAGAGCGCAATGTCTGACGCAGCGGAAATCATCGAGACGGTCAAAGGGCAGGGGGATATCTACCTGCCGAAGTCAATTCGCCGGAACGAACGCCGGGCGCAGGGGCTATTGCCGAAAATCGGCAAGCTTGCCTCGCAGCTGCCTTTTGCCGATGACCTTGTGGCGGCCTGGTATTGCGCGCGCGATCCGCTGACCCCGGCCAAGGCGAAGGCCGTGCTGTTTGCCGCCGCGGCCTATTTCGTGATGCCTGTGGACCTGATCCCGGACGCCATCGTCGGCCTCGGCTTCACGGATGACGCGACCGTGCTGGCGACGGCGCTGAGCGTGGTCGGCGCGCATGTCAAAGAGCGCCACCGCGCGATGGCCCGCAAGGCGCTTAAGCTGCCTGAACCGGTGCGGGCGACGGAGTGACCCTCTGGCCGGCGCTGGGCCTCGCGGGGCTGCTCGCGGTCGCCTATGGCGTCTCCATGTCGCGCGCGCCGCCAGGTCCGGCCAAGTTGATCCTGAAGATATCCGGCATGCTGATCCTGACAGGCATGGCCGCCTGGGCGGGCGCGCCCTGGCTGCTTGTGGCTGGCCTTGCGGCCTCCACGCTGGGGGACGCCTTCCTCGCGGGCCGGCCGGAACGCTGGCTGATCCCCGGCATGGCGGCATTCTTCACGGCGCATGTGTTTTACGTGATCCTGTTCTGGACGGCGGGGCAGGTGAGCGCAGACGCGCTGAACTACGCCGCCCGCGCCGTTCTGGTGCTGGCAGGGGCGGGGTACATCGCCTGGCTGTCACCCTCGCTGGGTGCGATGCGCTGGCCGGTCTTTGCCTATGGCGCGGTGATCCTGGTGATGGGCGCTGCGGCAATCGCCCTGCCGCCAGGCTACGGCCTCGTGCTGATTGGCGCGCTGATGTTCATCTTGTCCGATGCGGTGCTCGCCAATGAACTCTTCCGCCGGCCTGGCGGCGAGCCGGCCCGCTTCTGGCCGTCCGTCACATTATGGCACCTCTATTTCTTCGGCCAGATGCTGATCCTGGCCGGTGTCCTGCTGGCTGGGCGGTAGGCCCGTCAGCGCAGCCACCTGCCCGGGCGGCTGCGGCTGCTTTGGTTCAATCTGCGGGCATGTAGGTTTCGAGGAAGTTCAGATAGGCCTCAGCGGCGGCGATCTGGTTCTCTTTCTTGACGAAGCCGTGGCCCTCATCGGGGAAGAGCAGGTATTCGACCGGTACGCCGTTCTCCCGGATCGCCGCGACAAGTTCATCGCTCTCGACCTGCAGGACGCGCGGGTCGTTCGCGCCCTGCACGACCAGCATCGGCCGGACGATGTTGTGTGCATGAAACAGGGGCGAGATCGCGCGGTGGCGCTCGGCATCGGTGGCCGGGTCCCCCATTTCGTCATAGAGCGCATCGCGGAACGATCCCCACCAGGCCGGAATGCTTTCCAGCGTACGCACCCAGTTTGTGACGCCGAAGATATTGATGCCGACATCGAATACTTCCGGTTCGAAGGCAAGCGCAGCCGCGACCATGAAGCCGCCATAGGAGCCGCCCATCACCCCGACACGGCTGGCATCAATATAGTCGAGGCTTTCCAGGTATTTCCGGCCCCAGACGATATCCTGCAAGTCTTCTTCCCCGTGGCGCCGGTCGTCCAGATGGTAGAACGTCTTGCCGTATCCTGAGGATCCGCGGTTGTTGGCGGCAAGGATCGCATAGCCATTATTGGCAAGAAACTGGAAGATGGGTGAATAGCCCTTGCGGCTCTGGCCGCCGGGGCCGCCATGCACCCAGATGAGGGCCGGAACGGGATTGTCTGCGCTGGCCTGCTTCGGAACATAGAAGATCGACGGAATCTCCAGGCCATCGAAGCTCTCGTACCGGACGATGCTTGCAGAGACGAGGTTGGCCTCTGCGATGCCGGGGGAGAGGGCTTCGGTCAGGCGTACCGCGTTTGCGCTGGCGAGATCGGCCGTGAAAACATTGCGCGGCGATGTATCGGAATTGACCCCAACTGCGAGGCGGCTTTCGAGACTGTCAAAGCAGATCTGCGAAAGTTCGCCGTCCGGCAGGCCTTGCAGGGCAACCGGCGCGCCGGTGCGGCGGTCCTTGAGCGAGATTTGTGTGACACCATCGGCATTGACGCCGCTGACCTGGTAGCGCCCTGTCGGCGAATACGAGACCAGTGTCACATCCCAGTCCGCGACGACATGAGGAACGGTTTCGCCGGTCGCAATGTCATAGGTCCAGGCTTGGGCGAATTCGCCGAACGCGTTTGTGCCATATACCAGCGACCCGCTGTCCGGCGTGAAACGGTAGACGCTATGTTCGACACTGCCTTCATGCCGTGTGATCAGCCGGTGTTCCTTCGTCTGCGATGTCAGGTCGACGAGATGAATGTGGGTGTTTGTGTTCGAGACATTTTCGAGAAGGGCGAGCAGGCGCCCGTCGGGGCTGATGGCGCTGAGTTGCTTGCCGTCATTCTCGAAGACAAGTTCGCGGCCATAGTCGGCCGCGGAGTAGGCGTACAGGTCATCCGTTGCCGGATCGCGCTCATTCGTGGCGACATAGAAGGTCTCTCCGTCCTCACTCCAGCCCTGGAAGGACGCGCGCGTGCGCTCCCCGGGGGTCAGATCGGTGAGCGTGCCGTCGGTTTCGCGCACGAAGACATGGAAGAGCTCATCGCCCCCGCCATCGGCGCGGACCAGGATCCGGTCGTCGGCCGGGAAGTATGACACCGCAAAGACCGAATTGGACGAGGAGTCTTTCAGCGCGGTCTTTCCGCCGCCGATGCCGAGGGCATAGGCGTTCATGATACCGGTCTCATCAGAGCTGATCAGGATCGACTGACCATCAGGTGAAAAGCAGCGCCCGGCGCCGGCTGCGATCTGGTAGCTGACGGTTTCATAGAATTCAGCCGCGCTGTAGCTGCGAAATTCGGCCGGCGTTTCGCCTGAGACCTGAGAGGCGGTCTGCGTTGCAGGCGCTGCAGGGGGAGGGCTAGTGCAGGCAGACGCGATCAGCAGGGCGGCGGGGATGATCAATCTTCGCAAGGGGTTTTCCTTTTGCAGACGATCCGCGTACCAGCTCACCCCGGGCATTGACCAGTTCGGCCAGCAAGAAAATCCCGTTTGTGTTGGCCCTGAAACTGTGCGAATGACGCGGCGGGCCAGGCGCCCCCAACGGCGCCCAGCCTATCTGTGAGGATAGGAGTAAAACAGATGAACGTGACCACCGCCAAGCCGGCCGTGCGCCCTGCCTGCCCGCATTTTTCGTCGGGACCTACCGCGAAATATCCGGGCTTTTCCCTTCAAAATCTTGTGACTGCCGCCCTTGGGCGCTCGCACCGTTCAGGCGACGCCAAGAAGAAGCTGAAGTCGGCGATTGACCGCACACGGCTTATCCTCGGCATTCCCGAAGACTACCGCGTTGCCATCGTGCCCGCTTCTGATACCGGCGCGGTAGAAATGTGCATGTGGTCGATGCTGGGGCCGAAGCCGGTCGATGTGTTCGCCTGGGAAAGCTTCGGGCAGGACTGGGTGACGGACGCAGTCAAGCAGCTGAAGCTTGAGAACTGCAAGACCCATGTCGCCGATTATGGCCAGTTGCCGGATTTCGCCAAGGCGCGCGATGACGCCGATATCGTTTTCACCTGGAACGGGACAACCTCGGGCGTGCGCGTGCGCGGCGCTGACTGGATCAAGCCCAACCCGGACCGGGTCGTCATCTGCGATGCCACCTCGGCCGCCTTCAGCCAGGACATCGCCTGGGAAAAACTCGATGTGATCACTTATAGCTGGCAGAAATGCCTGGGCGGGGAAGCGGCGCACGGGATGCTGATCCTGTCGCCCAATGCCGTGAGGCGGCTTGAGAGCTACACGCCGGACAGGCCGCTGCCGAAACTGTTCCGCATGACCAAGGGCGGCAAGCTGGATGAGGCGCTGTTCGAAGGCGCGACGATCAACACGCCCTCGATGCTCTGTGTGGAGGATTATCTCCTCGCGCTCGACTGGGTCGAGCGGATCGGCGGCTGGAAGCGGGTGAAGGCGCGCTCGGATGAGAGCCTCGAAATCCTCGCCCATTGGGTCAACAGATCCGGCTGGGTCGAGTTTCTCTGCCAGGATCCGGCCGTCCGCTCCAATACCGGCGTCACCTTCCGGATCAAGGACGGCCGGGTTGCGGGCATGGATGAAAACGGCCAGCGCGATTTCATCAAGCGCATGATGAAACGTCTGGAGACGGAGAATGCCTGCTTCGACGCCGCCGGCTATGCCAAGGCGCCTCCAGGGCTGCGCATCTGGGTTGGCGGGTCGGTCGAGCCATCGGACGTGAAGAAGCTACTCCCCTGGCTCGACTGGGCCTTCCATGAGGAAGCGGCAAAACTCTGAGGCAATGTCATCCCGGGCCGCTGCCATGCGGCGTAACCCCTGGACCTTCCTGCCGGAAGGGCGACGAGGTCCCGGCGCCTAAGCCGGGATGACATGGACACCCGCATGATCACGCTCCGCTCCGCGACCCCGTCCGACCTCGCCCTCATCCTTCATTGGGATGAGCAGCCGCATGTGCGGGGCACAGGCGGGGATGATGACTGGAACGCCTGGGACTGGGAAAACCAGCTGGGGCGCGATGTGCCCTGGCGGGCGTTCCTGATCGCCATGCTGGACGATCGCCCGATCGGCTTTGTGCAGATCATCGACTGCCGTGAAGAGGAGAGCCATTACTGGGGCGAGGATTGCCCGGAACATTCCCGGGCCATCGATATCTGGATCGGCGAAGCCGATCGCCTCGGCAAAGGCTACGGGACGCAGATGATGCATCTGGCGTTCGAGCGCTGCTTCGCGGATCCGCTTTGCCATCACATTCTGATCGATCCGATGGCGGAAAACACCGCTGCCCACCGTTTCTACGAATCTCTCGGTTTCAGACTTCTCGGGCCGCGCACCTTCGGGCCCGACCAATGCCTCGTTTATCAACTCACCCGCGCCGACTGGCGCCAAGGAGCCTGCAATGCCTAAAGTCCTTATCGGAGACACGCTCTCCCCCGCCGCTGTTGAAATCTTCAAGGCCCGCGGCATCGAGACCGATATCAGGGTCGGTCTGTCCAAGGAGGATCTGATCAGGATCATCCCGGACTATGACGGCCTCGCCGTTCGCTCGGCCTGCAAGCCGGACGCCGACGTAATTGCCGCAGCGACCCATCTGAAAGTCATCGGCCGCGCCGGCATCGGCGTCGACAATATCGACATCAAGGCGGCAACCGCCAGGGGCGTCGTCGTCATGAATACGCCGTTTGGCAATGCCATCACGACGGCCGAACACGCGATCGCCATGATGTTCGCCGCCGCCCGCCAGATCCCTGCGGCCAACGCGGATACCCAGGCCGGCAAATGGCCGAAATCCGGCTTCATGGGCGTCGAGGTGTCCTACAAGACGCTCGGCCTGATTGGCTGCGGCAATATCGGCAGCCGGGTCGCCGAGCGCGCCATCGGCCTGAAGATGCGGGTTGTGGCCTATGATCCGTTCCTGACCGAGGAACGCGCGGTCGAGCTCGGCGTCGAGAAGGTTGAACTCGATGCGCTGCTCGCCCGCGCGGATGTCATCACCCTGCATGTTCCGCTCACGGATCAGACTAGGAATGTCCTTTCCCGCGGCGCGCTGGAAAAGACAAAGAAAGGTCTGATCCTCGTGAACTGCGCGCGCGGCGGCCTCGTTGACGAGGCGGCGGTACGCGACCTGCTCGAGAGCGGCCATATTGCGGGCGCAGCGTTCGATGTGTTCGCGGTGGAACCGGCGAAGGAGAATGTATTGTTCGGCGCGAAGAACTTCGTGGCGACCCCGCATCTCGGCGCGGCCACGGTCGAGGCCCAGGAGAATGTCGCTCTTCAGGTCGCCGAGCAGATGGCGGACTATATCCTCACCGGCGCGGTGACGAACGCGCTCAACATGCCGTCGGTGACGGCGGAGGAAGCGCCCCGCATCAAGCCGTTTGCTGCCCTCGCTGAAAAGCTTGGCTCCTTTGCCGGCCAGATCTCCGACTACGGATATGATGAGGTCGTGATCGAGTATGAGGGCGAGGTCTCTGATCTCAACCGCAAGCCGATCACCGCCGCGCTGCTGGCGGGCCTGCTGCGGGCTTCGCGCGGGGATGTAAACATGGTGTCCGCCCCGGCGATCCTGGCCGATAGCGGCGTCAAGCTGACCGAAACCAAGACCGAGGCGAGCCCGGTCTATGACAGCCTCATCCGCGTCAAGGTGAAGACCAAGGCGACGAAGAATTCGCCGGAGGGCGGCTGGCGCACGCTGGCGGGCGCCGTGATTGCCGGCAAGCCGCGCATCGTCGAGGTCAAGGGCATGGCGCTGGAAGGCGATTTCTCGCCGGTGACCCTCTATGTCAACAATCTGGACAAGCCGGGCTTCATCGGCGCGCTGGGCCAGATGCTGGGGGAGGCCGCGGTCAATATCGCGACCTTCCATCTCGGACGCCAGGCGTCCGGCGGGGAGGCGATCGCGCTGGTCGGCATCGATTCCATGCCGCCGGCCGAGACGATTCTGAAGCTCGAGGCTCTGGCGCAGGTGCGCTATGCCAAGGTTCTGACATTCTGATCCGAGGGGCGGAAGAAGGGGCGGAAGAAGGGGCGGCCAAGCGCCGCCTCACCTGACCTCTTGACGCCGGCGGTGCGGAAGCGCGAAGGCTTTTCTTCGAGTTTCATGAAAGGCTTCACAATGCGCCATGTCCTGCTCACAGCGGCTTTCATCGCCGCGCCGGCGGCAGCGTCTGCGGATATGCTCAGCGAGGCGCGCCTCGGGGTCGTCCGGCACAATATCTGCGTGCTGGACTGCAACAATGCCGACAAGGAAGACGGGCCGAACATCAATGCGGAGATCGTTTTCAACTCGCCGGACTTTCTACGCATCATCTGGAGCCCGCGCCCGTATGTCATGGGCAGCTACAACACGGCCGGAGATACGAGTTTAGGCGGGGCAGGGCTGCACTGGAACTGGGATTTCGCCGGCGGCTGGTCGCTGGAGCCGGGCGTCAGCTATGTCCTGCATGACGGCGAGCTGACCTTCCCGTTCCCGCAGGGCGATCCGCGCAATGATCCGGTCTCGGCCAGCAAGGTGTTCTTCGGCTCGCGCGACCTGTTCCGCACCAGCCTGTCGCTGAACCGCGACCTCGGCGAAAGCTGGGGCGTCCAGCTGATGTACGAGCATCTGAGCCATGGCCAGATCCTCGGCAATGGCCGCAACCAGGGTCTCGACAATCTCGGCGTGCGGGTTCTCTACCGGTTGGGCGGGTAACCGGGCGCGCGGCAGCGCGCCGCTTGCATTTAGGGGTCATATGCGGCCCATGTCGCCGCGGGCTAGTTACGGAGTATGGGTATGGCTGGAGTCGTGGTTGTCGGCGCGCAATGGGGCGATGAGGGCAAGGGTAAGATCGTTGACTGGCTGTCCAGCCGCGCCGATGTCATCGTCCGCTTCCAGGGCGGACACAATGCCGGCCATACGCTGGTCATCGGCGACAAGACCTTCAAGCTGAACCTGCTGCCCTCCGGCGTCGTGCGCGGCGGCAAGCTTTCGGTGATCGGCAACGGTGTGGTCGTCGATCCCTGGCAGCTGCTCAAGGAAGTCGACGGCATGGCGGCGGAAGGCATCTCGCTGACGCCGGACGATCTCGTGCTTGCCGAGAATGCCTGCCTGATCCTGCCCTGGCACGGGGATCTGGATGCTGCGCGCGAGAGCGCTGCTTCGAACGAGGCGCGCATCGGTACCACCAAGCGCGGCATCGGCCCGGCCTATGAGGACAAGGTCGGCCGCCGGGCGATCCGCGTCGCAGACCTGGCGGACGACGCCGCGCTCGACATGAAACTCGAACGCCTGATCGCGCACCACGCGCCGCTGCGCACCGGCCTCGGCCTGCCGGCCCCGGACGCTGCGGCGCTGAAGGCGGAGCTCCTGGCGATCGCCCCGCGCGTGCTGACCTATGCCGCGCCGGCCTGGAAGCTGCTGGACGAACAGGCCCGCGCCGGACGCCGCATCCTGTTCGAGGGCGCGCAGGGCGTGATGCTGGATGTCGACCATGGCACCT
>CAYPDA010000033.1:0-26506 GCA_964409375.1 uncultured Hyphomonas sp. | reverse complement strand
CGGCTCCAACGTCCAGTTCGCGGTCAATCCCAAGGATGGGCGCCTGATCGTGATCGAAATGAACCCGCGCGTCTCGCGCTCCTCCGCGCTCGCATCCAAGGCCACCGGCTTCCCGATCGCGAAGGTCGCAGCGAAGCTCGCCGTCGGCTACACGCTCGACGAACTCGACAATGACATCACCGGCGCAACGCCGGCCTCCTTCGAGCCGACGATCGACTACGTCGTCACCAAGATCCCGCGCTTCGCCTTCGAAAAATACAGGGGCGCCGAACCTGTCCTGACCACTGCCATGAAGTCCGTGGGCGAAGCAATGGCCATCGGCCGCTCTTTTCAGGAGAGCCTTCAGAAGGCGCTCTGCTCGCTTGAGACGGGCCTCTCCGGCCTGAATGATCTGCCCTTCGAGACCGAGAGCGCGCTGCGCCAGGCGCTTGGTATTCAGTCCCCAGATCGTCTGCGCGTCATTGCGCAGGCCTTCCGCATGGGCCTCAGCGTCGAGGACGTGCAGGCCGTCACATCCTTCGATCCCTGGTACCTCCGCCAGATCGAGGAAATCGTGAAGACCGAAGCCCAGATCCTCGAGACCGGCCTGCCCGAGACACCGACACAGATGATCGAACTGAAAGCCAAGGGCTTCTCCGACAAGCGCCTCGGGGAGCTGACCGGCCACACTGAAGGCTGGGTCCGGGGCCTGCGCCAAACACTCGGCGTGCGCCCGGTCTACAAGCGCATTGATACGTGCGCGGCTGAATTCGCAGCTAAAACTCCTTATCTTTACTCCACTTACGAGCATCCGAGCTTCGGCAGCGCCGAGCCCGAATGCGAGGCGTTGCCGTCAGGCCGCAAGAAAGCGATCATCCTCGGCGGCGGCCCAAACCGCATCGGCCAGGGCATCGAGTTCGACTATTGCTGCTGCCACGCAGCCTTCGCGATGGCCGATCTCGAAATCGAATCCATCATGGTCAACTGCAACCCGGAAACGGTGTCCACGGACTATGATACGTCTGACCGGCTGTATTTCGAACCGCTTACCATCGAGCACACGCTGGAGATCATACACAAGGAACAGTCCGCCGGAGACCTTCTCGGCGTCATCGTCCAGTTCGGCGGCCAGACGCCGCTGAAGCTCGCCGGCGCGCTGTTCGAGGACTCAATCCCGATCCTCGGCACCAGCCCGCGATCCATTGACCTTGCCGAGGACCGCGAACAATTCGCTCGCCTGCTCGACCAGCTTGGCATCCAGCAAGCGCCGTCGCGCACCGCGCGAAGCATCGAGGAAGCCCGCAAGAAAGCCAATGAGATCGGCTACCCGGTCATGCTGCGCCCCTCCTTCGTGCTCGGCGGTCGGGCGATGGAGATTGCGCGCAATGACGAGGACCTCCTGAAATTCGCCGCCGAGGCGCTGCGGGTGTCGGGCGACGCCTCCCTCTTCATCGACCGTTACCTGGCGGACGCGATCGAGGTCGATGTCGATGCCATCTGTGACGGGACGAATGTGCATGTTGCCGGCATCATGGAGCATATAGAGGAGGCCGGCGTCCATTCCGGCGATTCCGCCTGCGCGCTGCCCCCCTTCACCCTTTCGGCGGAGCTACAGGCCCGACTGGCAGACCAGGCCAAGGCACTCGCCCTCGCCCTGAATGTCCGGGGCCTGATCAATATCCAGTTCGCGGTCAAGGGCGAGGAAATTTACGTTCTCGAAGCCAACCCCCGCGCCAGCCGCACCGTACCTTTCGTCGCCAAGGCGACCGGCACGCCGGTTGCCGCCATCGCCGCCAAGGTCATGGCCTGCCGTATGCTGACGGAGTTCGATCTCTCGAACGCCCGCCCGCGCCGGATCGCTATCAAGGAAGCTGTCTTCCCCTTCGCCCGTTTCCCGGGCGTAGACCCGCAGCTCGGCCCGGAGATGCGCTCCACCGGCGAGGTCATGGGCTGGGACGATGATTTCGGTATGGCCTTCCTGAAGAGCCAGCTGGGTGGCGGCGTGCGCCTGCCAGCCGAAGGCACGGTCTTCCTCTCCGTCCGAGACGGCGACAAGACCGGCGCCGAGGAGGCCGCCCGCGGCCTCATAGATCTCGGTTTCAGGATCCTGGCCACTACTGGCACGGCCGCGCATCTGGAATCCAGGGGACTCCCCGTCAGCCGGGTCAACAAGGTGCTGGAAGGCCAGCCGCACATCGTCGATGCCATGATCAATGGCGAGGTCCAGCTGGTCATGAACACGACAGAAGGTGCTGCCTCTCTGGACGATTCCGCCTCTATCCGGCGCACCGCCGTGACCCGGAAAATCCCATACTTTACAACACTTGCAGCCTCGCTTGCCGCGGTGCAGGCTATTGCAAGCATGAAATCACAAGAAATCTCCGTGCGCGCCTTGCAAAGCGGCTGACGGGCTACCACTTGACGCCCTTGATTTTTGCGACAACGATTTTTGCCGCTTTGAGATTAGGAAACGCATGATGGAACGCATACCGATGACTGCCGAAGGCCATGCCGCACTTCAGGCCGAACTGAAGGTGCTCAAATCCGTTGAGCGCCCCAGCATTATTGCGGCGATTTCCGAGGCGCGCTCGCATGGTGACCTGTCGGAGAACGCCGAATACCACGCCGCGAAAGAGAAGCAGAGCTTCATCGAGGGCCGCATCAGCGAGCTCGACGACAAGCTGGCGCGCGCCGATATCATTGATGTGTCGAAGCTTTCCGGTACCAAGATCCGCTTTGGCGCGACCGTCACGATCATTGATGTCGATACGGACGAATCCTTCACGTACAAGATCGTGGGCGAGGATGAGGCCGATGTGAAGGCCGGCAAGGTTTCGATCACCTCCCCCATCGCCCGCGCGCTGATCGGCAAGGAGGAAGGCGAGGAGGCCGAAGTGGCCGCCCCGGCCGGCGCGCGCGCCTATGAAGTCGGCCGCGTCGAATATCGCTGATGACCTCCGCCATGGGATCGCTCGGGCCTTCAGTCTGGGCGGTCTCGGATGGCCGCGCTGGTAATGCCGCCCAGGCCCGCGCGCTCGCCCAGACGCTGGGCGCCACCGAACGCTGGATGCGGATCGCGCACATCACCGGCAAAACCCACCGTGCGGAGCCGCTAACGCTGACGCCGCGCGCGCCCTGGCTCTGGCTGCCGGCAGACCGCTGGCCGCGCCCACTCCTGTCGTTGCCGAAAGATCAGCAGGCGGAGCTTGCCGCGCCCTGGCCGACCGTGTGGATCGCCGCCGGGCGCCGCTCTGCCGCGCTGACAAAGTACGTTCGTGAAGCCTCCGGCGGCAGGACCTACACGGTGCAGATCCTCGATCCGCGCGTCAGCCCTTCGAATTTTGACCTTTTGGTCGTGCCGGAGCATGACCCCGTGGGTGGTCCGAATGTCCTGCGCACGGTCGGCTCGGCGGCGCATTTCTCGCCCGACATGATGGAGGATGCCGCCGCAGCCTTTGCGCCGCTGGCGGATGAAACGAGCCGTGCCGTCATCGTGATCCTTGGCGGCGATTCCCGCGTGCACACTTTCACCGAAGCCGCCGCTATGCGCCTTGAGGGCCAGCTGCGCGCCCTGGCCGCTGCCGGCTGGCGCCTGCGCATCACCGCCTCGCGGCGCACACCCGTTCCAGTAGCCGTGCGCTTCCGCAAGCTGGCAGGTGATACCGGCGCGGCCTTCTGGGCGGGTCCGCAGGACGGGCCGAACCCGTATCTCGCCTGGCTGATATTCTCGCAGGCCGCCATCGTCACCGAGGACAGTGCCAACATGCTGTCGGAGGCTGCCTGGCACGGGCTGGCGGTGCACATCGCCCGCCTGGAAGGCCAGTCGGCGAAGTTCAACCGGCTGTATGACAGCCTCCTGAAGCGCGGCGCCGCCCGCTGGTTCACCGGCAGTCTGGATCAGTGGACGTACGAACCGCTGCGCGAAGCCGAACGCATCGCAGACCACATCGTTTCCAAACTCCTCGAACGCCATCCGGCCCCGGACTTTTGCGGTGATGGCAGCGTCACGCCGGGCTGGATGGACTGACCAACCTTGCCATCAACGGCGCGCAAAGCGTGATCAGAAAACTTGTAAAGTTAAACGAAAACAAATACCTAAGTCCTCGTCACTTCTGATCGGTAAAGCTGATCCGGGAGCCCCTCTCCTGCCCCCGCCGCCGGTGCAGCAGGAGAGATCTGGAGATGGGCGCCCCGATGCGCTTTGTGCTTCGGGGTGCCCGAAGTGGTAGAGCAACGCCCCGATTAAGCCGCTACCACCCGCTCATCCGCCGGCAGGGTCCGCGCGATGAAGCCGCCGCCGAGGATGCGCGTGCTGCCCTCGGCGTCATACAGGACCGCCGCCTGGCCGCGCGCGACGCCCTCCTCCGGCGCCTCGAACATGATGGCAGGTACGCCGCCTTCGAACCTGAGCCTCGCTGGCACTGGCGGGCGGGTCGATCGGACCCGGACGAGCACGCGCTCGCCCTGTGCTGCGGCTTCCTCAAGGCTGCCCGCGCCGAGCCAGTTAAGCTCTTCGAGCAGGAGCCCGCGGGTCATCAACGCCTCGCGCGGCCCTACGATCACCCGCCGTGTCGGCGCGTCGATCTTGACGACGAACAGAGGATCGCCCGTCGCCACGCCAAGCCCGCGCCGCTGGCCGATGGTGTAGTGGATCACGCCTTCATGGCTTCCAAGAACGCGGCCGTCGAGATGCACGATCTCCCCGCCCCGCCCGGAACCCGGCCTCAGCTTCTCGACTACGGCCGCATACGAGCCTTCCGGCACGAAGCAGATGTCCTGGCTGTCTGGCTTGGCTGCTACGGGCAGCGCAAAGCACTCCGCCAGCGCGCGAACCTCCGTCTTCGGAAGATCTCCCAGCGGAAAGCGCAGATAATCCAGCTGCGCGCGCGTTGTCGCGAACAGGAAATAGGACTGGTCACGGCCGGCATCTTGCGCGCGGTGCAGCTCCGGTCCGTCCCGGCCATCTGTCCGGCGGATATAATGCCCCGTGGCCAGACAATCCGCTCCCAGATCTTTTGCTGTCCGCAGGAGGTCGGCAAACTTGACGGTTTGGTTGCAGCGGATGCAGGGGATTGGCGTCGAGCCCGCCAGATAGGTGTCGGCAAAATCCTCCATCACGTGCTCGCGGAAGCGCGACTCGTAGTCGAGCACATAATGCGGAATGCCGATCTGGCCGGCCACATTGCGCGCGTCGTGGATGTCCTGGCCGGCGCAGCAGGCGCCCTTCTTCTCGATTGCCGCACCATGATCGTAAAGCTGCAGCGTGATGCCGATCACGTCATAGCCCTCCGCCTTCAGCATCGCGGCGACGACGGAGGAATCTACACCGCCTGACATGGCGGCAACCACGCGGGTATCCGCGGGCGCTTTGGCAAATCCAAGGGAATTGACGCGGCCCTCGGGCCACGCGGCAATCAAATCGGTCATGTTTCACTCCCGCCGGGTTCAAGGCCCGGAGCAGCTGGTTTAGAGGCGATATAGGCCAGAATGGACGGGAACGCGAGAGGGCTTACGCCGCCGCCCGGTTGGCCGTACCGGCGGCGACCCAGCCCTGGCGGATGTCGCGGGCGGGCTCCAGCCGGTCAGTCAGGCCGTGGAAGGTTTCCCCCTCCCCGACGAGGATCACCGCCCCCGGCGCCATCTGGGCGGTCAGTACTTCGGCGACGCGCGTCCGCGCAGTGCGGGTCATCCCGGACAGAACCTCCCGGCAAAGGATAAGGTCGAACTGGCCGAGGCCGCCCGCGCTCTCGAGTAGATTATGCACCCGAAAGCCGGCGCGCGCACGCAGCGCTTCGGAGGCCTGCCAGTTGCCGCTCTCCAGGCGCGAGAAATGCCGCATCAGCCGGTGGATGGAGAGGCCCTTCTGGACCTCATAATGGTTGTAGACCCCGGCGCGGGCCTGTTCGGTCACGTGCTTGCAGAAATCGGTGGAGGTAATCTCGATCCTGGCGCTGCGGAGTACATGCGAGGGCTCGTCCTCCAGCATCATCGCCAGAGAATAGGCCTCCTGGCCTGTGCTGCCCCCGGCGCACCAGACGCGTAGCTTACCCGATGTGTTTGCCTCGATCAGGCTCGGTAGCAGCGTGTCGCGCAGCACGTCGAACATCTCCCGGTCGCGGAAAAAGCCGGTTTCGTGGGTCAGGAGCGCCGCGGCCACCTCGGTACGGAAAACCGGGTTCTGGCGTGCATCGAGGCAATGGACAAGATCCGCAAGCGTGCCGAAGCCCTCACGCCGCGCGATGGGCGCTAAGCGCGCCTCCAACAGATACGCGCGTGACGGGGCGATCGCCTGGCCTGTGCCCTTCAGGGCCAGGTCTGCGAGCGCACTGAACACCGTCTCCTGCATATCATGCTCCGCCGCGAGGCTCGCGCGGCCTCAAAGGTTACGATTTCGCTCTGTTCGATTAACAAAGGCTTCAGATCAGGCCGACTTCTGCAAATTTGCTTTCCAGAATGTCGGCATCGAACGGCTTCATGATGAACTCATCAGCCCCTGAACGCAGAGCCTCGTTGATATGTTCCGGGTCGTTTTCAATTGAGCAGAACACGACGCGGGGCACCTTGCCCCCCTCTTCCCGGCGCAGGGCGCGCAGGAAATCGATGCCGTTCATGGTCGGCATGTTCCAGTCCAGCAAGATTGCGTCCGGCATGGCCTCGCGGCACATTCGCAGAGCTTCGGCACCGTCGCCGGCCTCGGTGACAGAAAAGCCGAGATCGCGCACGATCCGGGAGGCTACCTTCCGCACGACGCGGGAATCATCAACGATCAGGCAGGTACGCATGGTTTTCGGCGCTCCGGCGGCGGCTCAGTGCCAGTAGACCGAATGGGTGCCTGACACACGTTAACAAACGCTGAGCAAGCGCGGATCAATCGTGTGGTTTCAGCCCTGCCGCCATGATGATGACCCCGTCGGGCCCCTGCTTGGCATGCAACGTCCCGTCGAGGTCATCGCAGATATATTTGGCGAACAGCGGCTGGATATTCTCCGGCCGCCAACCGCTCTCGGGCTCCTCGCCGCGCAGGGCCTTGGCGACGTCTTCCTTGAGGTTCACCCGGTCGCCTTTGCACACCAGCGTCACGGTCTTGGAGGTGCCCTCGTCGCGCACGCGGATCTGGATCACCCCCCCCCGCGCCGTGCAGGTTAGCCCCACCATCACGAGGTTCATGATCAGCCTGGCATGACCAAAGCCCAGCTCTGTTGCGGTGATATCCCATTCCAGGCTTGGCTTCTGGAAGCGCACATAATCGTCCGTCAGCTTGCGGAACTGGTGGATGTCGGCATTGCCATTTTGCAGCCCCATCGAGCCGAAGGCATAGCGCAGGAATTGCAGCGTTGCTGCTACCCCTTGCGCACCTTCGCGCAGGGATTTCTCGCAATGCGCCTTCTCCTCGGCGCTGCCGGGGCTGTCGAGCATCTCGAGTGACAGCGACATGGTCGCCGCCGGTGAGACGATGTCATGGCACAGGCGAGCGGATATGTACGCGGCGAAGCGCGCAGGGTCGAGTTTCATCTGGTTCAGCCCGAATGGTCTCAGCGTTGAAGCAGGATCGGGTGCGCCGCGGAATCTGTCAATGTAGCAGGGATGACACTCTCGTAACAGCGTTCGCCATGGCCTTGTCGGCGCTCGTCATTTTGCCGGCGGGTCGATGTCATCATGGCCATGCCGGGCGCTGTGGAATGTCAGCATGAAAAGCCCCATCGACAGGGCCAGAGTGAGCACGCCGCCTACAATGAAAGCGAACAGGCCATGCCCAGTGACGCCCATGTCTGGCCCGGCCCAGTCGCGCATAAGAAAGAACAGCAGCGCGGCGAGGGCGACGAAAGCAGCGGAGATCCACAGGATAAGGCGGCGGGACATGCCTGTCATATAGACGTTCCGCATCGCCGAAGCGATGCGGAAGCTGTCATGCGGGCGTCACTTACGTTTCCAGGTCGCGGTTTCGTCCATGTAGAACTCGCCCGGCCGGACACGTTCCGCCAGCTGGCGCTCCCCGGCCACGCGGGCCACCTGCTGGACCGTGCTGCTCGTCTCGCGGGCGGTCTGCTCATACAGCGCGCGGCGGCGGTTATTGATGTCCTGGACCTTGCGGGTGATTTCGGCATCGGCCGCGCCGACCACGCCGAGATAACCGTCGATCCGCTCGCCGATTACGCCATTGGCGCGGGCGCTCTCGATCTGCGGGTCGCCGCCGCCCTGGGCCATGGCCATGCCGCCGAACGCCAGCACGAGGCTCAGGAGAAGGGTGCGAAGAAGGGTCATGGGAGTGTCTCCGGTAACTTCGCTCTGATCAGAAGAGATCAGGATTGTTGGCGATCAGGTCTGTCACTTCACGCTCCAGCGTGACGCGCAGTTCCTGCGTGATATTCACGTTCAGGTCGATCTTGAACGGCTTGTCCGACGGCTCGAGCCGCACGGTATGCGTGCAGGCTGCGACCGCGAAGGCGCCGGCAGCGGCAAGCAGGACGGGGTTCATCCGCATGAGGTAGGGCTCCTGTTTCTAGGCGAACCATGACACGCGCCGCCTGAACGTCAATCAACCACTGCGTTGCCCCTCATTCAGGCAGCTGCGCACCGTCGGTGTCGAGATCTGTTACCACCTGCAGCACGGTCCGGGCATCTGCCAGCTGCAGTCCCTGGCTGATGAGCTGGCCGAGCGGCAGGTTGAACCCGATGGAGAATTCAAACGCCTGCCCCGGCGGCATGCTCATCGAGTCTGTTACCGGGACGGGCCGCAGATTGCGCCCGGAGACCAGCATATCCGCTCGCATCTGGCCGGCCAGATCGCCGGAAAGCCCGACTTCGAGAATAGAGAAATCAAGGTCGCGCAGCGCATTGAAAGCGAGGCTCGCGACCGGGTCGCTCTCAGCCGCCGCATCCATCGCCGCGCCCGTAAAAGACAGCCGCCCGCCGCCGGCGTCCGCGCGCAAGCGTGCATCCCGCACCACGACGGAGGTCGGCGTGAATTCCAGCGGGAACGCGCCGCTGACCGTGCCCTCAGCCCGCGTGTCGGGCAGTTTCAGGACCTCGATAAGCTGCGTCAGATCGAGCTGCGTGGCCGTAACCGCCACCCGCTCCGGCGCCCCGCCGAGAGTCCAGGTCAGCGGGGCCAGCGCCAGCGTGCCGCCAGCAAACGGGAACGTGACCTCATCGATCTGCAGCGTCTCGCCCGCTTCGAAGCTGAACACCAGCCGCCCGTCCGCAAACGCCACGCCCGGATCGACCGAGCCGATCGTCACGGTCTGCGCCGGCGCGGTTGTCAGCGTCATAAGATCGCTGAACCGGACATTGCCGGACACCCCATCGACCCGGCCAAGCCGTGTCGTCTGGAAGCCGAAATCGCGGAAGAAAAGGTCCGCGGTCCCCTGGATATCGCCCTTTTCGATGATGAAATCCGCCCCGCCGCCAAAGCTGCCGGTGGCATTGGTGAACAGGCCGACGAGGCGCTGCGAGATCATGGCGGGCTGGATGCCGCCGGGCCGGAACTGTATCGGCTCGGCCCGCACCGCGGCGGTGCCTGTCAGGTCAAAAATGTCGAGGTCGGCCGCCACCGCTGCCAACGCAAAGCCAAGCGCCTCCTGCCGGAGCGGGCCGGTGGCCGTCAGCCGGCGCCCATCTAGGCGGCCTGTGAAATCGCCCATCACCGGCTGGTAGACGTGGTCGCTCTCGGCCGGATCCATGATGCGCACACCGCTCGCCGTCACATCGCCGGCCATGCCGTCCGGTGCGCTGGCGCCCTCGAAGCTGAATTGACGGGCCGTGACCTTGGCCGGAATGAGGCTGCCGCCGAAATCGACCACCTCCAGCGCCGCGCCGAGTCGCACAGGGCCGTCGCCGGTCCGAACGCGGATTTCAGGGCGCGCGCCATCAATCGTCAGCGTGTTCTCGCCGAGTGTCATCGGCATCGCCATCTCCGCCGCGCTCAGCGTCAGCGCGAAGCCGTCCTGAAGCGTCCAGTCGGCCAGCGCCCCTTCGAGCAATAAATCCCCCGCCCCGCCATCGAATACGACCGGGAGCGCGACATTGCCGAGCCGCGCGGCCCCGCCTGTCGGCCCGCCCTGCCGGATGAACCGTCCGTCGAGGGGGCAGATGTCAAATCCCGCCTGCGGCACCGTCAAGGCCCCGAGAACAATCCCACTGGACGCAAAGGCGAGGCAAGGCACCCCGTCCGCCTGCACCCGCCAGCCGTCTGCATCATTCACGGCGCGTAGCCCGCCTGACAGGCGCGCCGCCTCAAGACCAAATCCTGCGAACGCGCCGCTGAAGCGCACGTCGCCTTGCCCCGCCGCTTCGATCTTGGCGTCCCGGCTCGACACATCCAGCGCCGTGATCTGCGCCGACATGGTATTGCCGCCCGCCGCCCAAGTGCTGACGCTTATGCTCGCCCCGAGCAGCTCGAAACCGGCTGCATCCATCCGGGCAAGGCCGATGTCTGCCGCCAGCCGGGGCGCGCCGCCGCCTGCAAGCGAGACATCGCCGGTGAGGCGTGTCTCCCCGCTCGAATGGCTGAGCCAGGCCGTGTCGTCCGGCACCTGAACCTCGAGTCGAAGGCCGGAGGCCGAGGCGAGCCCGGCTGGTCCGTCCGACCGGATCACGAGCCCGTCTGATCCCAGCCGCAGGCCCAGTCCAAACGCCGCATCGAAATCCGCCGCCGCCGCGCTGATTGCCAGGCTCATCGCTGCGCCATGCGCGGCCAGCGGGTCTGGCAGGTTCAGCGCGCGGCGCATTGGCGACAGCGTCTCGGGGCTTACCGCGGCATTCACCACCTGCCCGCCGCCCTCGAAGGCCACGCGTCTGTCCGATGTTCGGCGCACGTCACCCGCTGCGCGCAGGCTGCGGGCCCGGCCTTGCGGTCCCGCCACATCGCTCGCCTCGAGGTTCAGCGGCCCGGAGAGCGAGTTGCCCCGGGTTTCGAGATTGGCATCCAGCCGCGCCGGGCCGGAGGTCCAGCCCGCCGCACCGGCACTCTCATACTCGGCTTCCAGCACGGCATGCGTCAGCGCCTCGAACAGCCTGCCCGTGTCCATACCCGGCTCGATTTCGATCCCGGCCTGCCCCCGGCTGCGCAGGCCGGTCATCTCGGCGTCCGGCACCGCGAGACGCGCCGCGCGCACCGACCATTCGAGCACGCCCGGCCCCTCGCCAGACATCGGCAACACCGTCTCCGCCGCCAGGCTCATCGCGCGCGCAGAAAAGCCGTTCAGCGCCGCTGTGTCGGCCGTAAGGCGCACATCGCCCGTGATCTCGCCGTCCTGCATCCGCGCCGAGAGAAGCGCCTCGCTGAGCGCGATGTGTGACGGCCCGAGCGCCAGCCGTGCTGGGTCGAGCTTCAGCGATGCGCTGCCCGCCTCCGGCAGCTGGCCTGAGACATTGAGTGTTGCCGCGGCCGGCCCGAAGGGTGTGTCGAGGAAGATGCGCGCATCCCTGATGTCGATCGGCGGGGCGGGCCCCGCCTGCCCGGTTCCCGGCGCCGCAAGGCGTTCGAGCCCGTAGAAACGCAGGCCCGCCGGATCGAGCGTGCCGCGCATCTCGAGGCCCGAAATCGAGATCCCCTCGATCTGCGGCGAGAACAGCCCGGCCCAGGAAATCCGCGCGGTGACATCCTGCGCCTCGGCCGGCACGTTGCGGCCCGACGTGATCCGTACACCCGACAGCACCACGCCGTCCGCGCTGATCGTCGTGAACTTTGCCTCGCATGTCAGGTCCCGGTCGGCGCACCAGGCCTCCAGAGCACGCTCGGCGATCGGTTTGCGCAGCACCCATAGCAGAATGACCGAGACGATGAGGACGAAGAGTGAACCGAACACAAACCGCCGGGTCCAGACCAGCGGTCCGGATCTCCTGCCCCGCGTGAGGCTGCGCATTTCATTGGCATCGACAGGTTTCACTGGTCCGCCCGGCTTGCTTCTTGCTTCTGCTACGCCATAAAGTCCTAAAGCGGCATGTAAGGCTGACACTGCTTGTTCTTGAATCCTTAATTGGAAAGCGTGACAAAAGCAGGGCGTTAGTCGCCATTCCGGCCGGGGGCCTGGGGCGTTAGAACGACAGGATACCGATCTTGAACGAGACCGAAGCAGATACCGCCGCTGTGAAGGCTCCGAAGCCTCGCCTCTCGGCCGGCTTGAAAAGCCTCGTGGTGCTGGCGATCCTTGGCTCTGCCTCGGCGGTTGCCGGCACCCTGTTCGCCGGCGACGAACCCGCAGGGGATCTGATGGCGGCCGAGGCAGAAACGCCCCTGCCACTTGCCGCCCGCCTTTTCTCCGCGCTGGACATGCTTGACCTGCCGCAGATCGTGCGCGCCGAAGGCCGGCTTGAGCGCAACGAGACCCTCACCGGCCTCGTCACCCGCCTCGGCGCGCCGGTCAGCGAGGCGAACGCCGCCCTCGAGGCCGTCTACACGACCGAGATGATTGATCATCGCCGACTACGTCCCGGCCTCGAGGCGGAGACATTCGTCGAGGATGGCCGCCTGACCGCGCTGACCATCAAGCCAGGCACCGATCGCAGCCTCGTTGTAACCCGCTCGATTGATGGCGGGTGGACCGCGACCGAACTCAGCGCCAAGCTGATCCCGAGCTACCGACGCATCACTGCCGAGATCGAAGGGTCGATCTACAACACCGCACTGAAGCTCGGCGCCGGCGATCAGCAGGTCGTCGATTTCGCATCCGCCTTTGCCTATGACATCGATTTCCAGCGCCAGATCCATCCCGGCGACAGGTTTGAGATTTTCTTCGAAACCTTTGAGGATGAACGCGGGAATCCCGTCCGGCATGGCGAAGTTCTCTATGCGGCGCTCGACGGACGCGCCCTGAAACGCGGCTTCTACCGCCACACCCCTAGCGATGACGGCGTCGCCGACTATTTCGACGACAAGGGCGAGAGCGCCACACGCTTCCTGATGAAGACACCGATCAATGGCGCACGCATTTCCTCGAACTTTGGCACCCGCCGCCACCCGATCTCCGGATTTACCCGCCTGCACCGCGGCACCGACTTTGCCGCCCCGACCGGCACGCCGATCTATGCCGCAGGCAGCGGCACCGTGCAGCGCGCCAGCTGGAATGGCGGCTATGGCAACTATATCCGCCTGCGCCATACGCGCGGCTATGAGACCGCCTATGCCCACCTCTCGCGCTACGCCTCCGGCCTGCGCCCCGGCCAGCGCGTCAATCAGGGCCAGGTGATCGGCTATGTCGGCTCCACCGGTGCCTCGACGGGGCCGCACCTGCACTATGAAATCTGGGTCAATGGCCAGGCCGTGAACGCCATGTCGCTGAACCTGCCCACCGGGCGCAAACTGGCGGATGAGCCGCTGATGCTCGACGAATTCATGACCCATAAGGGCGCAATTGACCAGCTGCGCGCAGAGGCGAGCAGCCCGATCGTGGCAGCATCGCTTCAGGAAACCACTGTAAGCCCCTGATTCCCCGAGCCGGAAACGGGATTTCACGCGTCCGCCTCACCTGAGGCGGGAGTCTGGTCCCCTTCTTGCTTTTCTCCCGCCAGACGGACCGGCCGACGGTCCTCCGAGGCATGGAGAGTTCAGCATGAAGCGTTTCCTCAAGAAGCTGAAACGGCCTGCACGGCGCCCATCCGCCACCGTTCAGCGCCTGGCCGGGCTGTCACCGCTCGCCGAACGCCTGGCTGGCAGTGCCATCCTGATCGGCCTGATACTTCTCTTCGCCCTGGTCCGGATTCACCCTGAAACGCCGCCCCCGGCACGGCTAAGCGATCTCAGCGACCTGCGCGAAATGGCCGGCGGCAGCGCCGCCACCGCTCGCACCGGCACGCTGACTGCCTCCGTCACGGCCGTCGACGTCCTTGAGGTGCTCGGCGCCTCGCCCGAGGAAGCCGCCGCCGCCGCAACCGCCCTGCGAGGCGTTGCGCCCACACAGGGCCAGCGTCTGCGCGCCGGGGTGCCGCTCACCGCCTGGTTCGAAACCGGCCCGGACGGCGCCGAACGCCTCGCCGGAGTCAGCGCGCGCCTCACTCCCACCGCCGCCCTGATGGCCAGCCGGCTCGGCGATGGCCGTTTTCAGGGCAGCGTGCTTGCCGCGCGCACGACGACTGTTCTCCACCGCCTCGCCGGTAAGATCGAGACGAGCCTGACAGACGCCGTCCTCGCCGCCGGCGGCAGCCGTGCCCAGGCCGAGATGCTCGCGACCCTCTATCCCGAAGACCCTCAGCTTGCCCGCGGCGGGCGTTCCGGGGAACGCTTCGACATCGTGGTCGAGATGATTGCCGACGAGCGCGGCAACTTCCTCGACACCGGCGACCTCGTCTTCGCCGCCTTCAATGGCGAACAGGCCGCCGGCTCCTGGTACCGCTTCACACCGTCCGATACAGGACTGCCGGAGTTTTATGACCGCCACGGCGCCGCCGGCGATGAGTTTCTCTCGCGCGATCCTGTGCGCGGCGCGCCCATCACGTCGGGCTTCGGCAATCGAATCCACCCGATCACAGGCGACCAGCTGCTGCATGCCGGTATAGACTTCCGCGCCCCAATCGGCACACCGATCCGCGCCGCTGGGTCTGGCCTTGTCACTGACATGCGCTGGGGCGAGGGCTATGGCTGGTTCATCCGTATCCGGCATGAACGCGGCTATGAAACCGTCTATGCCCACCTTTCCGGCTTCGCAAGTGCGCTGACGCCGGGCCGGACAGTCATGCGCGGCGACATCATCGGCTATGTCGGCGATTCCGGCTCCACCACCGGCCCGCACCTGCATTACGAAGTCCTGCGCAACGGTTTCTATGTGAACCCGGCGACCCTTGCGCTCCCCACAGGCCGCGATCTCACCCGCAGCGCAGACGTGTTCGCCGCCTTCCGTACCCAGAGGGATCTGATCGATGCGCTGCGTGCTGGCGTGCCCGGGGAAGCGCCGCAACAGGCCGCCCTTCCTGCCGCTTCAGGTGTTCGCATGGCGAGTGCGCGGGCGCCCTGACTCGAGGTAACCACCCCTGTCATCCCGGAGGCGCGCACCGCTAGCGGGGATATTCTTTCCATCTGAACACAACCATTCAGAGGGTCCCGAATATACCCTCTGGGCAGTCCGGGATGACAGCTACGCCGCCTAATTCAGCACGGCCCGGCCCTTTGCAAAGTCATTCGGCACGCCGTTGATCGCCAGCGCGTCGCCCTCGACGCCGACATGGATCGTCTCGCCGTCCATGAGGCGGCCCTCAAGCAAAAGCCGCGCGAGCGGATCCTGCAGCTCCTTCTGGATGACCCGTTTCAGCGGCCGTGCGCCATAGACGGGATCATAGCCCCGTGCCGCCAGCCAGTTGCGCGCGTCGAGGCTGAGTTCCAGCGTCATCTTCCTGTCCTTCAGCAGCTGTTCGAGCCGGCCCATCTGGATCTCGACGATATGGTCGATCTCGCCGCGGCCGAGCCGCTTGAAGAAGACGATCTCGTCTATCCGGTTGATGAATTCCGGGCGGAAATGCCGGCGGATCGAGCTCATCACATGCTCGCGCGTACTCTCAGACACATCACCCTCATCCCCGCTCGCCAGCGCGTCCGCGCCGAGGTTCGAGGTCATTATGATGATCGTGTTCTTGAAGTCGACCGTGCGGCCCCGGCCGTCGGTCAGGCGGCCATCATCCAGCACCTGCAGCAGCGTGTTGAAGAGATCGGGGTGGGCCTTCTCCACCTCGTCGAACAGCACGACCTGATAAGGCCGCCTGCGAACGGACTCTGTCAGCACGCCCCCTTCATCATAGCCGACATAGCCTGGCGGCGCGCCGATCAGTCTCGCCACGGAGTGTTTTTCCGAGAACTCAGACATGTCGAGTCGCAGGATGGCAGTGTCATCATCGAACATGAATTCGGCGAGTGCCTTGGTCAGCTCTGTCTTGCCGACGCCGGTCGGCCCAACAAACAGGAACGAGCCAATGGGCCGGTTCGGATCCTGTAAGCCGGCCCGAGCCCGGCGCACCGCGTTCGCCACCGCCAGCAGCGCGTCCTCCTGGCCGACAACGCGCCCGCGCAGGGAATCTTCCATGCGCAGCAGCTTCTCCCGCTCGCTTTCCATCATCTTGTCAACCGGGATGCCGGTCCATTTAGAGACCACGCCGGCGATATGCTCAGGACGGACGACTTCTGAGACGAGCCCGCCATCTGCGTCGCCCTGTGCCTCGACTTCCGCAATCAGTTTCTCTAGTGACGGGATGACCGAGAATTTGAGCTCCGAAGCACGCGCAAGATCGCCCTGCCGTTGCGCTTCGGCCATGTCGGAGAACGCCCGGTCGAGCCGCTCCTTGGCGGAGGCCGCGCCCTTCAGCTTGTCCTTCTCCGCGCTCCAGGCCGTCGTCAGTTCGCGCGAGCGCGTCTCGAGGCCGGCGATCTCTCCTTCCAGCGTCTTCAGCCGCTCCTGTGAGGCCGTGTCCTTCTCTTTCTTCAGGGCTTCCGCTTCGATCTTGAGCTGCAGCATCCGCCGGTCGATCTCGTCGAGCGCCTCGGGCTTGGAATCCACCTGCATGCGCAGGCGCGATCCGGCCTCGTCCATCAGGTCGATGGCTTTGTCCGGCAGGAATCGGTCGGTAATGTAGCGGTTCGACAATGTCGCCGCCGCCACAATCGCGGCATCTGAAATGCGCACGCCGTGATGCGCCTCATACCGCGCCTTCAGTCCCCGCAGGATCGAGATCGTATCTTCCACGGCCGGCTCATCGACAAACACGGCCATGAAACGCCGCGCCAGCGCTGCGTCGCCTTCGACATATTTGCGGTACTCGTCCAGCGTCGTCGCGCCGATGCAGTGCAGCTCGCCGCGCGCCAGCGCAGGCTTCAGGAGGTTTGAGGCATCCATCGCGCCGTCAGACTTTCCGGCGCCGACCAGCGTGTGCATCTCGTCGATGAACAGGATGATGCCGCCCGCCGCCTGCTGAACTTCGTTCAGCACGGCTTTCAATCGCTCTTCGAACTCGCCGCGGAACTTCGCCCCCGCGATCAGTGCGCCCATATCGAGCGCCAGCAGCTTCTTGTCCTTCAGGCTTTCCGGCACATCGCCATTGACAATGCGCAGCGCGAGCCCCTCTGCAATCGCCGTCTTGCCGACGCCCGGTTCCCCGATCAACACGGGATTGTTCTTCGAGCGGCGCGAGAGCACCTGGATCGCCCGGCGGATTTCCTCATCGCGCCCAATCACCGGATCCAGCTTGCCGTCACGCGCATCCCTGGTCAGGTCGCGCGCATATTTCTTCAGCGCCTCATAACCTTCTTCCGCCGTCTGACTATCTGCCGGCCGGCCCTGGCGCAGCTGGGAGATTGCGCCTTCAAGGCCCTTCACCGTGACGCCGGCCTGTTTCAGCGCCTCAGCCGCCGGGTCGCCGCTCAGCGCGGCAATCGCCAGCAGCAGCCGCTCGGCGGTCACGAACGCATCGCCCGCTTTCTTGGCGTCCCCTTCGGCGCCCTGGAACAGCTTCGCGCCAGCCTGTTCGAGCCGCAGCCCGCCTGCCCCCGCGCCGCTGACCTTCGGCTGCCTCGAGAGCGCGCCGTCGACGCCCTGCACAGCCAGTTCGGGCCGCCCGCCGCTCGCGCGGATCAGGTTAACGGCCAGCTGGTCGCGGTCTTCGATGAGGGCCTTGAGGATATGCGCCGGGGTCAGTACCTGATGGCCGGACGCCAGCGCAGCGGTCTGCGCACTCTGGACAATGGCGCGGGCACGCTCTGTGTATTGTTCGATATTCATGGATCATCCCCTCCGGAGGCAGATAGAAGTTCGTGTTCACCGGTCCCGCTCAGCGGCAACCGGCTCCTTGCGTTATGATTTGGGAAGCCGGGCCGCTCCTCGCAAGCAGGCGCTGCGCGCAAAACGAAAACGCCCCACCGTCAAGGCAGGGCATCATCAGTTTTGTATCCGGAGAAGTGCCTAGTCGGTCGTCTCGGCAGGCGCCTCTTCTGCGACCACTGAGCGTCGGCGGCCGCGCGACAGGGTCTTCATCACGCCCTCGGTCTCGGGCGCGACCGTCTCGGCGTCGGCGCCGGACGCATCATCCTTGCCGGCGCGGGCGCGGTAGGGCTTACGGCGGGCTCTCGGAGCCCGTTCCCGATCACCTTCGCTCTCCCTATCGGTATCGTCTGACCGGGCCGCAGCGTTGTCAGTCGCGTCCTCATCGCCCGGCTCGGCATCGATCACGCGCAGTATGTCGGGCGCGTTGTCATCATCATTGCGGCGGCGGGGCGGCGGCTGATGCGGGGTGACGACGGCTTCGCTGCTGTCATTGCCAGTGTTGCCGGAAGTCTCTTCAGCTGTGTCATTCCGGCCATCGCGGTCGCCGCCGGGGCGTCCGTCGCGATCATCCCGGTCATCGCGGTTGTAGCCATTGCCGTTGTTGCCGCGGCTCTGATTCTGATTGGGGTTCTGGTTCGGATTCTGGTTTTGCGGTTGCCCACCGCGTGCCTCAAGCTGTTTCGCCACAATGCGCTGATAATGCTCGGCATATTGGTGATAGGCTTCGGACAGCACCCGGTCGCCACTGGTATGGGCATCGCGCGCATATTGCTGGTATTTTTCCAGCACCTGCTGCGCAGAGCCGCGAATTTTCACATCCGGACCGACGCTTTCATAGTGCCGGTTCGGATTGTTGAAAGCATTCTGCGGATTGCCGCCTGAGCGTCTGTTGCGCCCGCGTGAGCGTTTCATCAAAGAGTTTCCTGTGTTCGTTGCCAGCTGTCACCGGCGAGCAGAGTTAGAAAAGGCGTTTGTTTCTGCTGGCAGGCGGGGCCTGAGTTTCGACGCTGCCGTTTCAACCGATCCCGGACGGGAGCTGCTCTTGCAGCCGCAGCAATTGCGGGCACCCCCCTCACCGATACTCTTTCTATCGCGGAACCGCGGGTCCGCCAAGCGGAAATGTATGTGGCCTCAAGGGGGCTTGCGGCCTGCCGCCCAACGGTCATTCCCGCCCAGATCCTGCCCCGCAGCCAGGTCAGTAAACCCGTGGGCCAACAGAAGCCCCGTCACGGCCCGGCGCTGGTCATGTCCGGTCTCAAGCACCAGCCAGGCGCGGGGCTTCATCATCGCCGCCGCCAGTGCCGCAATCTCCCGGTGCGCGTCAAGCCCGTCCGCCCCGCCGTCCAGCGCCGCGCGCGGGTCATGCAGGCTCACTTCGGGGGCGAGCGCTTCGATTTCCGCTGAGGCAATGTAAGGCGGATTGGAAACGATCAGGTCCGCCGCACCCCAGCCCGTCCAGTCCGCCCAGCTGCCTTCGAATACCCCGGCCCTGCCCACAAGGCCTAGCGCGTCGAGATTCTCCCGCGCAAGCGACGCCGCCGCCGGGCTCGCCTCCACGCCGGTGCCGCGCGCCAGGGGCCGGTGCTCTAGCAGCGCTGCCAGCAGGCACCCCGTGCCCGTCCCCAGATCGGCAACCACCGCCGCCTTCTCCTCCGGCAGGCGCGTCAGCGCCGCCTCGACCACGCATTCGCTGTCTTGCCGCGGGATCAGCGCGCGCGCGCCACACAGAATCTCGAGGCCGTAAAACCAGGTCCGTCCAAGAATGTGCTGCAGCGGCTCATGCCCCAGCCGCCGGACGAGCATCCTGGCGAGCGCTGCCGCCTCATCTTGCGTCAGCGTCCGGCGCTCTGCCGCAATTGCCGCCGCCCCGCTGAGCCCAGTGGCAGCCTCCACCAACAGCCGGGCTTCGATCGCCGCCTCGTCAAAGCCGGCCGCCGATAACCGCGCGCCAAGCCGTCGCCGCACCGCCGCAAAGGTTTCGCCCGTGTGCGTCACGCGCCCTCGAGCGCCGCCAGCCTGCGCGACTGGTCCTCAGCGATCAGCGCGTCGATGACATCGCCGAGCCTGTCGCCCGTGATGACCCGGTCGAGGGAATACAGCGTCAGGCCGATCCGGTGATCGGTCACCCGGTTTTCCGGGAAGTTATAGGTGCGCACCTTCTGGCTGCGGTCGCCCGAGCCGACCATCGTCGCGCGCGCCTCGGCCCGGGCTGCGTCCTTCTCGGAGCGCTCCTTTTCATAGAGGCGGATCTTCAGCTGCGTCATTGCCTTGTCGCGGTTGACATGCTGGGACTTCTCCGAACTCGTCACCACGATCCCGGTGGCCAGGTGGGTAATACGTACGGCGGAGTCGGTCTTGTTGACGTGCTGGCCGCCGGCGCCGGACGCCCGCATCGTATCGATCCGGATGTCATCGGGGCGCACCTCGATCTCGATATTCTCCGGAGCCGGAAGAACCGCCACCGTCGCCGCCGAGGTATGGATCCGGCCCTGCGTTTCGGTCGAGGGAACGCGCTGCACGCGGTGCACCCCGCCCTCCCATTTCAGCCGGCCGAACACGCCGTCGCCCGACAGGCTCGCGATGATCTCCTTGTAGCCGCCGGATTCGCCCGGCGAAGCATCCTCGATCTCGACCTTCCAGCCATTCAGCTGGGCGTAGCGGGTGTACATCCGGAACAGGTCGCCCGCGAACAGCGCCGCCTCGTCGCCGCCGGTTCCGGCCCGCACCTCCAGCACCACATCGGCATGGTCATCGGAATCCTTGGGAAGCATAAGGAGCTTCATCTGCTGCTCGAGCTCCGGTAGCCGCTCTTGCAGGTCGTCGATCTCCATCCGGGCGAGCTCTGCCATCTCCCGGTCGCCGGCCGATGCCAGCGTCTCGGCTTCGCGCAGACCCTGGCGGGCGGCGAGCACGGCGCGCGCGACGTCCACCACCGGGCGAAGCTCGGAGTGTTCTTTCGAAAGGGCGATGATCTCGACCGTCGCGGTCGCCGCGCCCATCCGGGCCTCGACCTCCTCGTAACGGTCGATCACCTGTTGCAGGCGTATCTCTGACAAAGCGGACATGAGCGCCCTTTAATCCGCTTTCGGGCGGCTTGGAAGCCTGCCTCTCAGGTGCCGAAAATCCTCACTGCTTCGCGCGCCGCCATGAAATAGAGGACCAGCGAACCGAGCGTGAAGACGAGGAACCGCAGCGCCACCTTGCCGACCACAATCTGCACGAAGGTGTGCACGATACGCAGCGCGACATAGATCCATGCAAAGGTGGTCGCGATTTTGTCGCCCCCGCCCGTCAGTGACGTGAAGAACATCAGGGCATAGAAGATCGTCGGCTGCTCGTGAAGGTGATTGTAATTGTCGGAGGCTGACCGCACCGTTGCCGGCAGCCGGTCGGTATAGGTTCCCGGATGGCGCGCATCATCGGGCTTGATGCCCGCCTTCTGGAACGCAGGCAGGCGCAGGGAATACATCCACAGTCAGACCACCCCGGTCCACAGGATCAGCGCCAGCACAGGTTTCAGAAATTCGATTTCAGGTATCACGCAGTTTGCCTCCCACAGCGTTGTTTTGTTCGGCCATCTAGGGGGCAGTCGCAGGACTTGGCAACTCGCCGCTCCGCCCAAGATGCGCCGACAGGAAAGCGAGGAAGGCGCCCAGGTCGTCATCGGTCACGCTGTGCCCGCCGGGCCGCAGGAACCAGGCGATCCCGGCCGCCGGGTCAAACTCGCGGATGCCGCCCGTCAGGCCCGCCTTGCCCTGCGCGCGCCAGGCCGCACTGGCGGCCTCTGCCGCGCGAAAGCTCGAATTCGGATCTGACCAGACATCCCGGCGGGCGTTTCCGAGGAAGAGTGGCCGCGGCGCAATCAACGCCAGCAGCTGATGCTGGTCCAGCGGAAGGGCTTCAGGATCAGCCGCCGCATCCGCCGCCTGAGGGCCCAGCCAGTGTGGATAGCTGTTCACCATCCGGTCGAGCCGCTCGCCCGTCTGCGAGCGCGACAGCGCTGCGCCGCCAAAGCCGGACTGGTGCGAGATCACCGCGGCGATCCGGGGGTCCCAGGCCGCCGCAAGTAGCGCCGCCTTGCCGAAGCGCGAATGACCGAGCACGGCGACGCGGTCTGCATCGATCCGGTCATCCCCGGCGAGCATCGCGGCTGCGGCCGAATAGGCATAGGCCCAGGCCATCAGCGCACCCGTGGGATTGGGGTCACCGCCGAGCCTCGCCATGGCCGGGCCGGCTTCGTCCTTGTTATCCGGCACGAAGTCGCTGGCATGGAAGCTCGCATAGGCAAAGCCGGCATCGAAATAGAGGCCCACGGGCGCCTCAGCGATGTATTCACCGAACACCGCCGAGATGACCATGCCGGCCATCTTGCCGAAGTCGCGCACGGTGCAGGGGTCGCCGTCCGCGCTCGTCACCGGCTGCTCAGGAAAGGTCGCGCAATTCGAGCCGAAGGTCTGCGCCAGCACCAGCGGCACCTCCCGCGCGCCTTCCGGAAAGGCGGCGACCAGCGAAAACGTCCTTGCGCCCTCGCCCTCGCCAATGGTGATGTCTGTTTCCTCGAGCGTGCCGCGCCCGCCGAGATAATCCTCAACGATCACCCGCCAGCCATTTGAAGCCGCGGCGAGCCCCTCCGGCCACGCGCCATAGAGCGTCTCCTCCAGCAGCGTCATCGCCGCCGCGCGCGCGTCCGGCTCACCGGCGATCAATCCCGCGCTCAGGGCCGGGCGCGCTGCCTGTTTGTTGGCGGTCTCAAGGCTCGAATAGTTCAGCCCGAGCATCGTGCAGCTCGACGCGGTAAGCACCAACAGGACGCTGAACACAGTCAGCCCGGTCCAGCGCAGAACTTTAAAGAACATGCATGCCCCATGGCAGATCCGGTCACCCGGCCAAGAGCTAGCGCATCTGCCCCCGCCCTCCCAGCCCTCTCCTGCCGCCCATTTGCAGAAAGCCTCAGCCGGGGTAGCGTTCCGCCATGCGGCATGTCGTGGCGATTCTGATTGGCGGTATCCTTGGCATCGGCGCCGGGTCGGGCACGGCGCTCTGGGCCGCCGGCATGGCCGGGCCCGGCCTCAACCTGAACGGCAGTGTCGAATCCGGCGGCTGGCAATCGGACTGGAGCATCGGCTCGCCTGCCGCCAATCCCTGGACCCGCGCGCGCGTCGCCCGCCACGGCCTGCTCGCTCTGTCGAAGGAAGAGGCGGTCTATTTCACCCGCAACACCGATGATGACGGCCGCCGCCTCAGCGAGGCCTGCACCTACCGCGTGACCGGAAGCGCCCTGCCAGCGCTCTGGTGGTCGGTCACCTTGTATGATGAGACCAGCTACCTGCCGCGGAACAGTGACGGCGCGCTTTCCTATGACCGCACCGCCGCCGATGGGGGCGGCACGAGCGAGGCCTGGTCGTTCGAGATCGCCCCGCAGCGACCCGGTACAGGCGGCGCGTGGGTGTCCAGTCGGGGCGGCGGGGCGTTCGATCTCACCCTTCGGCTCTACAAGCCTTCGCCCGGGCTCATCGAAGCGCCGGAAGAGACCTTGCCCGCGCCGTCCATCGCCCGTCTCGATTGCAAGACTGCGTCATGACACGTCCGCTCGCCCTAGCCCTTGCCGCGTTCGTCACCACTTTCCTGATCGCGCATTTCCTGCTGCTTTCCGCCCTGCCGGGGCAAATCATGTCCACCGTCCGGGAACGAATGATCGAGGGCGGCGTCCCGCTGAACGCCTGGCAGATGAGTCCTCAGATCACGCCGGAGACACAGACTGTGGTGCGCCCCTCGCCGGACCTTGCCTATGCCATCTGTCTGATTGATCTGAGCGCCGGGCCGATCATGCTCGAAGTGCCGGCCTGGCCGGACTATGGTTCAGTCTCGGTCTTCGATGCGGGCACGGACAATGTCTATGCCGGTGCGCTGGACTCCCGCTATCCCGGCACCCCCGGGATACGCCGTATCCTCATCGCCCTGCCAGAACACACGGTGCCTGACGAGGAAGGCGTGGACATCGTCACTTTGAAAAACCCCGAAGCCCTCGCTCTGATCCGCCGCCTCGCCCCTACCCCCTGGGCCTGGGAAGAGGCCGCCTCCCTGCTACCCGAAAGCCGCTGCAGGCCGGTTCGGTGACGGCACCTCGCCAGTCCAGGCACCCAGCCACGCAGATCCGCCTAGTCCGCAGCCAGCTGGGTTTCCAGGAACTCAGCCTGACGACGGAAGTAGAACATCTGGTTGGTCAGCTTGCGCCAGCCATGGCCTTCGTCCGGTATGCGGATGAAGGGTGCCTCGATCCCGTTCGCGCGCAGCGCCCGCACCATGACTTCGGTCTCGTAAATGTCGATGCGCGGGTCCATCACGCCGTGGCTGTATAGCACTGGCACGGTGATCTGGTCGGCCTGCCGGATCGGCGAGTTTGCCAGATAAAATGCCCGCCATTCGGGATCGCTGATATCGCCATACTCGATCAGGTCAGATGCCTTCAGCGCCGGCGACGCCACTTCGAGCGCGGTGATCCAGTCTGCCACACCGAACAGCGATGCCCCTGCCTTGAACCGGCCAGGATAATTCGCCAGCACCGCGTTCACCATGTAGCCACCATAGGAGCCGCCGATCACCGCCGCCCGTGATGTGTCCACCCGTCCGTCCTGTTCCAGGGCGTCTAGCATGTCGATCAGGTCGCGCACGCTGTCGAGCCGCTTCTCCCGGTCGTCCAGCGTAACATAGACCCGGCCGAAGCCTGTCGAGCCGCGCACGTTCGGCTGAAACACGGCGATGCCGCGATCGACCAGGAACTGAACCGTCGCGTCATAGGTCGGGCGCGACTGGCCGGTTGGCCCGCCGTGAACGTCGAAAACCACCGGCGGCGGTCCATCGCCAGTCCGGACGCTCTCAGGCGGCAGGTACATGAGCCCTTGCAGCTCCACCCCGTCCTGCGCGGTCATGCGGATGCTTTCCGGCTTCACCAGACGCGCCTTAGGCAGGCCGGCAAGGTTGGACTCGAACACCGTGTTCACTGTCCCGCCACTGATGTCCCACAGGAGGATATCACCCGGGGTATTCCAGGCGTTCAGCGAGATCGCGACACGGCCGGAGGCCGGCGAACAGCTGACACGGTAGATGCCTTCAGGCAGCGTGGGCACAACAACGCTTGCGCCGGTCTCGCGGTCCATGGCGTGCAGCGTATTGAAACCGTCTTCATTCGTGGTCCAGAGCAGGTAGCGGTCTCCGGCTCCGCACAGCGCAACTCCGTCCACGTCCATGTCTGCCTCTGCCACGAGGTTCATTTCGCCGGATGCCACATCCAGGGCCATCAGCGCCGCAAAATCTCGGCCTTCATTGGTGGCAAGAAAGATGGTGGACCCGTCGCGCGTCCATCTGATTCCGGCATCGGTATGATTGGCGCGTGGGTCCGGCGCAGAGATCGTCGTGCGTTCACCGGTCGCGGTGTCGATGAAGTAGATGTTGTCAGAATCCTCCCCGACGGTCTCGTTCACCAGGAGCTTGTCACCCGACGGAGACACCCCGCGCACGAAGAATCCATAAACGCCCTCATACACAAGGCGCGGTGTGCCGCCCGCAGTGTCGGAAACATAGATGTCGAAGTCGAGTCCGTTGCGCTCGGTGGAACTGAATGCCAGCGTCGTGCCATCGGCAGAGAACCCGCCAAAGGCGCGGAAGCCGCCCTCTACCGCCGGCATGAGGACACTTTCCGTCAGTCCATCCGCTGCAATGCGGTGATAGCTCTCCTGCTCGTTTCCGTCATTATCCGCGCCGTAGACGAGGGAGGACCCGTCCGGCATCCACGAGAAAAAGGTGATGCCGTTTCCGAAGGTCAGCTGCCTCGGCTGCCCGCCTGTCGCCGGCATGGTCCAGATCTGTGGGACGCCGGTGATCGAGTAGCGCATCGCAATAGTCGACCCATCCGGCGAAAGCGACGCCCCCTGCGCGCCGCTGGCCAGCAGGTAGCGGGAGATGTCGGCCGGAACCTCGCCCGCGAGTGCGATGCTGACCGCCTCTGCCACCGGCTCAATGGCTTCCAGCAGATCCTCCGCAGCCGCAGCGGGCACTTCTGCCTCTGTTGGAGCCGCCGTCATGCAGGCTGACAGCATTAGCAGCGAGACCGCGCTCAGAACAAATGAACTATGACGGAGCATGGGGACCTCTCTTGGCAGGTGGCGCGTCGGTGCGCCTTCGCTGCCAGACAAGATACCAAAGCCCCACCCGAACAAAGCCCTGACGCTGGGTGAAGGCGCGTGTACCCATTTCCCCGGCAGGAACCCATGCTGCCGCTGTAACTCTGTGCGCTCTACGCCGCAGGTACCTCAATTGCTTTGAATTGGATCAAAAGCGCAGCCCCATAGGCAAAACCGGTTTCCGCCCCTGCCAAGCGCGGGAGAAGATTGCGCCAGAGGCGCAAGACGGAAGGGAGGCTCGCCGCAGTCAAAACGTTCGCCCGTCTTTCGTCATCCTCGACCGTCGCCAGCCGGTCCTGGGGCCCATCTCCAGCCGGTGATACGCGTGCTCGCGGTCAGCTTGGGAGACAGTCACCCGATGGCCTGGAAGCCATCGGGTGTGACGAAGAAAACTGAGAATTGGTTTTTGGCTGAAGTAGCAGGAAACCCCTACTCCGCCGGGACTCCCTCGGCCTCTGCCGCGGCGCGTTCGGCCCGCAGCTGGGCGGCCTTCGTTTCGACCAGGCCAACGATATGTTCCACCATATCGGCGGTCGAGACGTTGTGGTCCGCCCGTCCGTTCACGAACATCTTGCCGCTGTCCTTGCCGCCGCCGGTGAAGCCGAGATC
>CAYPDA010000032.1:0-26765 GCA_964409375.1 uncultured Hyphomonas sp. | reverse complement strand
CGTGGCCGGGCGTGTCGACGATGTTGATGCGGTAGCCATTCCATTCGACCGAGGTGGTCTTTGCGAGGATCGTGATGCCGCGCTCTTTCTCCAGATCGTTGGAGTCCATCATCCGCTCAGCCGTCTTCTCGTTGACGCGGAAGGTACCTGACTGTTTCAGGAGTTCGTCAACGAGCGTGGTCTTGCCATGGTCAACGTGGGCGATGATCGCAATGTTGCGCATTTTTTCGATAGCGGAGGTCATGTCGTAAGGCTTTCCGGCGGGCGGCGTTCGGGAGGAAAAACGGGCGCTGTATGGTGGGTTTGGCGCTCGCCTAGCAGAGACGCAATGATTTGGCCATGCCGGAGCGGCAGGTTTAGCCGGGGGCCCGAACCTCAACGCAGGCCTTGACGCAACAGGGCCGGGGCGGCAGCACAGATGGGGATGAGCCCGCCTTTTGAGACTGCGCCGACCCTGACCGGTCTTTCCGGGATTTCCCACGGCTTCTTCGGGCGCAGGGGCGGGGTTTCGTCCGGGCTTTATAACAGCCTCAATGCCGGGGAAGGCTCCGGCGATACGGTCCGGAATGTGGCGGAGAACCGGGCGCGGATCCGCGCGGCGCTGGGGGCGGAGCACCTGCTTTCCTGTCATCAGGTCCACTCGCCGGATGTGGTGCATGTGAAGCAGGCCTGGACGACGAAACCGGAGGCGGATGCGATGGTGACCGACCGGCCAGAGCTGGGGCTCTGTGTCCTGTCGGCGGACTGTACACCGGTGCTGTTTGCAGACCCCGAGGCGGGCGTAATCGGCGCGGCACATGCCGGGTGGAAGGGCGCGCTGGCGGGGGTGCTGGTGCGCACGCTGGAGGCCATGGAGGGGCTGGGCGCAGCGCGGGGGCGCATCCGGGCGGCCATCGGGCCAACGATCGGCCAGGCGAGCTATGAGGTAGGCCCGGATTTCCGCGAGGCATTCCTGAAGGGCGACGCGGGCAGCGAAACGCTGTTCCGGCCCGGGCGCGGCGACCGGCTGCACTTTAACCTGCCGGGCTTCTGCGAGCGGCAGCTGGAACAGGCGGGGGCCGGGGCGGTTTTCAATCTCGGCCACGACACCTGCGCGATGGAGGCCGACTACTTCTCGAACCGGAGGCGCAACCTGCGGGGTGAAGCCGATTATGGCCGCAATGCCTCGGCGGTCGTAATTCTTGCATAGCGGCTGAGGAATCCAGTTTCCTGTGGCTTGCGACTCGGAGCGCAGTGTTACAAAAGCGTCGCGAACCGGGCGGGTCGAGTGAGGGCGAGCGAATGAAGTTGATTTCCTGCAATGCCAACCGGCCGCTGGCTGACGCGATTGCTGAATATCTGGACATGCGCCTGACGCGCTCCGAAGTGAAGACTTTCGCCGACCAGGAGATTTTCGTTCGTATCGACGAGAATGTGCGCGGCGAGGATGTGTTTGTCATCCAGTCGACCTCCTACCCCGCCAATGACAACCTGATGCAGCTGCTTATCATGATGGACGCGCTGCGGCGCGCCTCGGCGCGCCGGATCACGGCGGTGATCCCGTATTTCGGCTATGCCAGGCAGGACCGGAAGACAGATGGGCGTACGCCGATCTCGGCCAAGCTGGTCGCGAACCTGATCTGCACCGCGGGAGCTGACCGTGTGCTGACGGTCGACCTGCATGCCGGGCAGATTCAGGGCTTTTTCGATATTCCGACCGATAATCTGTTTGGCGGGCCGGTAATGGTTGATGACATCAAGGAGCGCTATGGGCGCGAGCGGCTGGTCATCGTGTCTCCTGATGTCGGCGGCGTGGTGAGGGCGCGCTCGCTGGCGAAGCGGCTGAATGATTCTGACTTGGCCATCGTCGACAAAAGGCGGCCGGAGGCGGGCAAATCAGAGGTGATGAACATCATCGGCGACGTGAATGGCGCGCACTGCATCATGCTCGACGATATCTGCGATAGCGGCGGGACGCTGGCGAATGCGGCGGCGGCGCTGAAGGACCAGGGCGCGGCGTCGGTTGCGGCTTATGTCACGCACGGCGTTCTGTCCGGGAATGCCGTCGAGCGGATCGAAGCATCCGTGCTGGACGAATTCGTCATGACGGATACGATCCAGCCGTCCGAGGGTGCACGCAAATCGAATAAGGTCCGTGTACTGTCTATTGCACCGCTTCTGGGCGAAGCCATCCGGCGGATCGCGAATGAAGAGAGCGTTTCGAAACTGTTTGACCGTTAGCGTGATTCAATCCTGAAAAGGACTTCACCTCTCAAGCCGTTTGGGCGCGGGCACCCCTCTCCCGCTCAGCGGGAGTGGGGGGTAATGAGGGTCAGGCGACAGCCCTTGCCAGGGCGCAGTGGGACCAGAGATCGCACAGGGCCGTGACAAGCTCATCGATGTCGGCGTCGGTGTGGACGGGGCTGGGTGTGATGCGCAGTCGTTCAGTGCCCTTGGGCACAGTCGGGTAGTTGATCGGCTGCACGTAGATGCCATAGCGCTCCATCAGCCAGTCCGAGATCATCTTGCACTTGACCGGATCGCCGACCATTACGGGTACGATATGGCTGGGGTTTTCGAGCGTCGGGATACCGATCTCGCGCAGGCGTATACGGACCTTTTCAACGCGCTCTCGCTGGCGCATACGTTCCCAATTCGAGATCTTCAGATGGCGGATGGATGCGCGGGCGCCCGCCGCGATGTGCGGCGGCAGGGCGGTTGTGAAGATGAAGCCGGAGGCGAAGCTGCGGACGAAATCGACCATCGCGGATGAGCCGGTGATGTAGCCACCGACAACCCCGTAGGCCTTGCCGAGGGTGCCCTCGATGATCGTGATCCGGTCCATCAGGCCTTCGCGTTCGGCGACGCCGCCGCCGCGTGGGCCATAGAGGCCGACAGCATGGACTTCGTCGATATAGGTCATGGCGCCGAATTCGTCTGCGACGTCGCAGATTTCGGCGATGGGCGCGATGTCGCCGTCCATGGAATAGACACTTTCGAAAGCGATCATCTTCGGCACCTCCGGGTCGAGCGCAGCAATTCTCTCGCGCAGGTCCGCGACATCATTGTGCCGGAAGACGACGCATTTGGCGCGGCTGTGGCGGATACCCTCGATCATCGAGGCGTGGTTCAGCGCGTCTGACAGGATCACAAGGCCGGGGATCTTGGCGCCGAGGGTGCCGAGGGTCGCCCAGTTCGAGACATAGCCGGAGGTGAAGAGCAGAGCAGCTTGCTTGCCGTGCAGGTCTGCCAGTTCCTGTTCGAGCAAGACGTGGTGGTGATTAGTGCCGGAAATATTCCGTGTGCCCCCTGCCCCGGCGCCGCAATTGTCGAGTACTTCGTGCATGGCGGCGAGAACTTCCGGATGCTGGCCCATGCCGAGATAGTCGTTCGAGCACCAGACCTTGACGGGTTTCTCCCCCTCCGGGCCGTGAAGGACGGCTTTAGGGAAAGCGCCCTGCTCGCGCTCGATATCAGCGAATACGCGGTAATTGCCCTCTTCGCGGAGTTGGTCGAGCGCGTCGCGGAAATGGGTCTCGAAGTCCATGGGGGTGCTCCCTCGTTGTGTCTCAGTGTCTGGCATTTGTCGTTTTGTTTCAAGTGTCTGTGGTGTCGGATCTGGCGGATTTCCGGTTGGCGGGCTTCATCGCCCACTCCCAGAGCGACGGGTCCGGGACCGGCAGGACCAGGACCCAGTGCTCGATCAGGGCAAGGAGGACAATCGCCATCAGAAGCAGGAAGCCGGCGGATTCATAGCTGCCGGGTTCGTGGCCGAAAGCCGTCAGGGCAAGGAGCACTGAAAGCGTTGTGACCATGATCACCGAGATCATGAACACCCGTCCCGGCCGCTGGCGGCTGAAATAGGTTTTCATGTAGTCGAGATGGCGCGGCATGAAGGCGTCGGCTAGGTTCGGCGCGCCGGTGAAGACAACGAGCTTGGCGCTGATGCGCATGCCCCAGAGGATGAGGAAGGTCCACATCGCGAACTGGTTGGCGGCGCCCCAGCTCAGCGCAACGATGAGGGCGGCGTGCGCGATAATTGCGAGCTCATGGTGCAGCACCACTGCGACACCCGCGCGGAAGCGGCCGAAGGGGGTGAGCCCTTCGGGGCAATCCTTGCGCGAGGTGCCGGTGATGAAACCGGTGAGGAACATCACTTCATGCCAGGCCCAGAGCATCAGACCGGCGGCAAAGCCGGCATAGGCGGCGGACACGTTCGTCTGCTCGCGCAGGCCTATGACCAGCATCGTGGCGAGAGCGAGCAGCGCGGTGGCGCCGAGCGCGGTCCAGCGGAAGGTCTGGCGCGGCAGGCCAATGAGGAACAGAATCGCCCCCGTGCTCAGCCACCAAGCGAGCGCGGCGAAAATGACCGGGGGCGCGTAATCAAGCATCTTTTCTGGCGGCCTCCCCGGCTTACCAGACCGGCTGGAGCCGGACCTTGGCTGGCAGCTCATTCTTCCGTACAGGGAGGAAATAGAGCTTCAGGAAGGTCATGCCGTTGGACAGGACACAGGCCTTGCGGCGGAGCCATGAGACCGGGTCCTTGCCAGTGATGGTCTCCATCTTATCGGTGGTCTGACGGATCGTCTCAAGCCCCTCTCGGAAGGCTGGCGCATCTATATCGATCTCCACCGGGAAGACCTGTCGGGCGATCTCGTTGGTGACCCGGAAGACTTCGTAATCATACGCCGTCGGATCGACGCCGAGGGCGGCATGGAAGGCCGGGCGGCGATGGTCACGCACATACATCGTAGCGTAGACGGCGAGCGTGAAGAAGCGGACCCAGTACTTGTTGCCGCCTTCGAGAAGGTGCGGGTTTGCGCGCAGGATCATGGCAAAGGCTTCGCCGTGCCGAAACTCGTCATTGCACCATTGCTGGAACCATTTGAAGATCGGGTGGAAGCGAAACTCCGGATGCTTTTCAAGCTGTCGGAAGATCGTGATGTAGCGGGCATAGCCGATCTTCTCGGAGAGATAGACCGAGTACCAGATGTATTTCGGCTTGAAGAAAGTATACTTCTTCTTGCGTGTCAGGAAGCCGAGATCGACGCCGATGCCGAAATCCTTGAGCACGAAATTGATGAAGCCGGCATGGCGGGCCTCATCGCGCGCCATCAGGCGGAACAAGGCTTTCATGTCGGGGTTTTCGACCTGGCGCGTGATCTCGCGGTAAAGGACGCAGCCGGAGAATTCGGAAGTCAGGGAGCTGACGAGGAAGTCGACGAATTCGGTGCGCAGCTCCGGCGAGAGCGTGCCGAGGATGTTGTCGAATTCAGCGGTGCGCTTGAAATGGTTGCGGTTCGGATCGGATTCCATCTCGGCGATGAGGGCGTCCCACTCTTCGCGCACGCCGGAGATGTCGACCTTGTCGACCTCGGCAAAATCGGTGGTGTAGAAACGCGGCGACAGCATCGTCTCCTGCATCGCGATGCTATTGGTGTCGAAGGACGGGGGCGCTTCAAGCACCCGCATTTCTTCGGCAGTCATCGTTGCGGCAGCTGCGGTCATGTCTCAGACCCTCCCATCGCTGAAGCTCACTTCATACAGTTCGGTGAGCAGGAACATGGCATGCAGGCGTGTCCACGCCCGCTCGAAAATATTGGCGCGTGTCACGGTCGCCTCGCGGCGCAGCACGAGGCCTTCGCCGAAACGGACCGAGACGGGCGCGCCGTGCACGAGGACCCGGTCGCCGACGCCCGGCTCAACGCCGCCGTCGAGTTCGACATGGGCCTCGAGCGAGTCGAAGGTGTGCTCGATACGGATCGTACACGGAACTGTGAACTGGCGGCGGGTCAATGGAGCACCCTCATTTCTTCCCGGGGTTGGAGTTCCTTGACCAGGACGGCGTCTTCGGACCCGGCGACATCCTGGGCGAGCTTGGCTTCCCGGAACAATCGCTCGAACTCGCCGACATTGTCACGGCCGAAGGCGTCGAGGCTGACCCAATGGCCGGTGGCCGGGTCTTCCAGGATGTATCGGCCATTCGTTGTCAGGTGCAGCGAGAAGGCCGGCTCCTTTCCGTAGCCCTCGTTCTCGCGGGTGATCGCCAGCGAGCGGAGCGACGTGCGCACGAAGCCGCCGGTGGCGGGCTCCCACCGGTGCACAACGGCGCCGGTATTGGCATTGATCGCGAGGATCGCCCCGTTCTCGGCATCGGCGAAGCGGAAGGTGAGCGTTTCCACCGTCAGGGGGCGCCAGTCGGACGTGTGCGACGATCCGGTCAGCCGGACCGCCGACACGCCGAGCAGGGCGAAGATGACCAGCGCTGCGCAGGCGATGAGCAGCACCCTGGGGGGCGCAGCTTCATGCTTGTGGGCCGGGGTTTCGGCAGGGCTTGCGCGGACGGTCATGGCAATCTCCTCAGGCGGTCATGCTTGGCGCGATGCCGGTGAGGCCGGGCTGGGCCTTGGCCGGCGCGGCCGCGGGTGTGCTCAGGCGCACCTTGTTCGGTGCATGGGCGGTGATGGCCTTGGCCAGGATGCGCGAGACGCCGGGGGCGTCCTTCACGCAGCGCAGCATTGGCCGGGGGCGGGAGAAGCTCAGGGGCCGGACGAACGGCCAGAGCTTCATGTAGCCGAGGCCGCCGGTGGCCTCGATCTGGAGCTGGATGTCACCCTTGCCCGCGCCATAGGTGCGGACATCGGCGGCCAGGATCTGGTCGAAGGGCAGATTGACGTGCTTGCGGATGGCGACGCCGTAGCGGAGCACGATGCGCTTCGAGGTGATCGTGTAGACCGCCGCGCGGGCCATGGCCCGGGCGATGATCCAGACGAGGCCCAGGCCGATGGCGGCGCTGACCAGAGTGCTGGTCAGGATACCGCTGATTGCTGCGGTTTCGCCGACCGACATCGTGTGGGCGATCCGCCAGGCAGCCGCGCCGACGAAGTAGGCGAGCACGAAGCGGATGTGGAAGACATGCACGGCAAAGGCGCGTGTGTCCGGGCTTCCCTGCCAGATCAGGCGTTCACCTTCGGGCAGGGCCTGGGGGAGCCCGAGAACGGGCTCGCCCTTCACGTCTTCCTCGTCATGAAAGCCGATCATATCCACGGCTCCTGACGCTGCGGCGTGGCGTAGAGTGTGCCGGCGCCGTAATAGCCGCTGATCTTGTCTTCCTCGAGCCGGGTGATCTGGTCCGGGGACCGGGTGCGCGGCACGTTGGCGAAGTGTTCGGCCTTGACGGCATCTACACTGATCAGCCTGCGGGACTTCGAGACATTCGCAAAGGGCACCGGCAGGAGGACATGCGCGCCGGATCCGGAAAGCTCGACCTCGAAATAGCGGATGATGGCTTCGGCGCGATCGACCCAGAGGTCAACGACCTTGCCCGCTGAGACACCGTCCAGACCCAGAACCGGAAGGCCGCGCGGGTCGAGATCCTTCTTCGACACGGTATACTCCGTGTGTAGACGATAAGGCACGATCCGGTTGGAGCCGTCCCAGGTGAGATCGGGCTCATCCAGGCGTTCGGCATAGGCCCCTGGGCCGACACCCGCAGACATGGCATCGCCATCCGGTTCCATTGGAGCGCCCGGCCAGGGAGCGGAGCGACGAAGGGCATGGGTGCGGGTGTCCGCCGGGCCATAGCTCATCTCGACGCTGCCGCGGCCATTCGGCAGGTTGAAGGTCTTCTTCGGGGGGAAGAAGATGATGCTTTCGCCCTGTGAGCGGCCGGTCGTGTCTTCTTCGAGCGGATAACCCTCCCGCGAACTTTCGCGCTGGAGGTAGTAGATGAGGTAAAAGAAAAGGATGGTGAACGCCCATAGGCAGACATCCACGAGATCTATTCCGTTTACGAATTCACCACTGAAAATCATGACCGGTCTCCTTCAGGGGTCAGGTCAGCCTGGATATGCAGCCAGACCGAACTTTGTGGCTTGGGGTTGGGTAGTCGACAGCGTGTGGCGGGCGAGTGGCCCGATCACGACGAGGGTAGCGAACAAGAGAATGATCTCGAGCGTATAGACGGCCGTATAGCCCGCCGCCCGGCCAGCGAAGGCCGCGCCGAGAAGGCCGTCTGCGCCGAATGTGGTGATGATATCGCGCAGACCGCCGCCGAAGGCGATGGCGATGCCGGTCATCGTGGCGGTAACGGCGCCCCAGGCGCCGAGGGCGATGCCGCCCTCATGGCGCCGGGCGATGGCCATCATGGCCGTCAGGGTACCAACGGAAAACAGCCCCCCGCCAAAGCCGATGAGGAAAGAACCGGCGAGGAAGAAGGTGAGGAAGCCTGTGGGCGCGGCCATGATGATCAGCGCGAAGGCGGCAATGCCGGCGACGACACCGATGCCAGCGAGGCGGTGGGGCTCTCCCCCGCGGCTCAACTGGCGCGAGCAGAGGGCGAAGCCGAGCAGGGCACCGAAGGCCCAGAGGGCAGTAAGGCGGGTGGTGGCGGCGACGGTCATATTGAGCATCTCGGCGCCGTAGGGTTCGAGCAAAACGTCCTGCATGCTGAACGCGGCAGCGCCGAGACCGGCAGCGACAAGCAGCCGGCCGGTCGGGCCATCCGCCATCAGGCGGTTCCAGGTCTCGCGGAAGGCGGGGCGGTGGCGAGCCGGATCGGTGAGGGCGCGGTTGCGCGTTTCCTGTTTCCACAGAGCTATCAGGTTCAAGACCATCGTGACGACCGCGGCGCCCTGGATGACCTGGATCAGTGTCATCGTGTTGAAGTCTTTGAGGAGCCAGCCGAAGATGAGGGCGCTGACCAGCATGCCGGCGAGCAGCATGATGTAGAGGAGCGCGACGACGCGCGGGCGGGTGTCATCGGTGGCGAGGTCGCTGGCCAGGGCGAGTCCGGCGGTCTGTGTGATGTGGATGCCGGCGCCGACGAAAAGGAAGGCGAGCGCGGCGCTGGCCGGTCCGACCCAGGCGGGGCCTGTCGTGTCACCCGAGAGCAGGATCAGCGCGAAGGGCATCATCGCGAGGCCGCCGAACTGGAACATCGAGCCAAACCAGATGTAAGGCCCGCGGCGCCATCCGAGGACGGATTTGTGCATATCGGACTTGTGGCCAATCAGGGCACGGAGCGGCGCAAAGACGAGCGGCAGGGCAACCATCAGCGCGACGAGCCAAGCCTGAACGCCGAGTTCGACGATCATCACGCGGTTCAGCGTGCCGGTCAACAGAACCATGGCCATGCCGACGGACACCTGGAAGAGCGACAGGCGCAGCAGCCGGCCCAGCGGGAGCGTATCGCTCGCCGCATCGGCAAAGGGCAGGAAACGGGTGCCAACCGTCATCCAGATCTCTGCAAAGCTGCGCGGCCGGTGGCTCATTTACGCACGACCTCCATCGCTTCGGAGAAGTAGAAGCCGGAATGGACCCGGTGGGTGCGTGCGACGGTGAAGGCGCCTTCGGTCAGTGCTTCGATGCGGCGGCCGAGACGAGCGCCCGAGGCGGGGATGATGGCGGGCGAACGATCGGCGCGCGGGAAGAGCTTGCCAACGGTGTGCATGGCACTGAGCAGCGGGGTGCGCGGCGCGTGGGTGAAGATCAGCGAGCGGCGCACGCGCGGCAGGATGCGAGCAAGCATCGCGGCCATGTCGGCTTCGTCATAATGGATGACGGAGTCCATCGCGACGGCGTGATCGAAGACGCCGAGATCTTCAGAGGTCATGTCGCCCACACGCCAGGTGATGCGTGAGAAGAGCGCCGGATTGGTCTGGCGCTCGGCAGCGATCTCGACGAGCGGGCCAGCGATGTCGATCGCGAGGACTTCGGCGCCGCGGCGGGCGGCGGCGAGCGAGAAAGTACCCGTGCCGCAGCCGGCATCGAGGATGCGCCGGCCGGACAGGTCTTCGGGCAGCCAGGACAGGATCGCGTCATGCATCGCCGCACGGCCAGAGCGGACGGCGGCGCGAATGCCGCTGACCGGGGCGGTCGAGGTGAGCTTGTCCCAAGTTGCAGCGGCGGTTTCGCCGAAATAGGCCTGCAGTTCTGCCCGGCGTGTCTGATAAGCGGCTTCCATTAATCGAACCCCAGAAAGTCAAAGATTTCGCGGTCCTTCATCGGGATCGCATCGACCGGATCGCTGCCGAGCCAGAGTGAGGCAGCGAGGCGGAGGTATTCTTCCTGCACAGCTTCCAGCTCAGGCGAGGATTCCATCTCGAAGATGGTGGACTTCTTCAGGCGCGAGCGTCGGATGACGTCGAGATCCGGGAAGTGCGCGATGCGTTTCATGCCGGTGGCGTTGCAGTAGCGGTCGATCTCGTCGGTGTCCTTCGAACGGTTCGCGATGACGCCGCCGAGGCGAACGGCATAGTTCTGAGACTTCGCGCGAATGGCCGCCATGATGCGGTTCATCGCGAAGATCGAGTCGAAATCGTTCGCCGTGACGATCAGGCCGCGCTCGGCGTGCTGGAGCGGCGAGGCAAAGCCGCCGCAGACCACATCGCCGAGGACGTCGAAGATGACGACGTCGGAGTCCTCGAGCAGCCGGTGCTCTTTCAGGAGCTTGACGGTCTGGCCGACGACGTAGCCGCCGCAGCCGGTTCCGGCGGGCGGGCCGCCGGCCTCGACGCACATGACGCCGTTATAGCCCTGGAAGACGAAGTCTTCCGTACGCAGCTCTTCGGAATGGAAGTCGACCGACTCGAGCACGTCTATCACGGTCGGCATCAGCTTCTTGGTGAGCGTGAAGGTGGAGTCATGCTTCGGGTCGCAGCCGATCTGCAGGACGCGCTTGCCGATCTTCGAGAACGCAGCGGAGAGGTTCGAGGAGGTCGTGGACTTGCCGATGCCGCCCTTGCCGTACACGGCAAAGACCTTGGCTGTGCCCGCGTCGAAGCGGGCGTCCAGTTTCACCTGAACACTACCCTCCCCGTCGGGACGTGAGCCGGGGCGATTGAGGGAAAGTGTTGTCATGCGGCTGCTCCTTGCAGATGGGTGACGCCTTCGAGACGATCTTCGATCTCTGCGCTGGCGGCTTGAAGCGCGGCTAGGGTTTCGGGATCCGGCGACCAGTAGTTTCGTTCGGAGGCTTCAATCAGACGGCCGGCGACCTTTGCGGTGGCTGCGGGGTTGAGGTCCATGAGGCGCCGGCGCAGCGCTTCGTCCAACACGAAAGTCTCGGTCATTTCCTGGTAGACCCAGGGCGCGACCTGGCCGGTGGTGGCCGACCAGCCCATCGTGTTGGTAATCTGGCTTTCGATCTGGCGGACGCCTTCATAGCCGTGGCGCAGCATGCCCTCATACCATTTCGGATTGAGAGTGCGGGTGCGGGTTTCGAGGGCGACCTGTTCGGACAAGGTACGGACGATGCCGTCGCCGCTTGTCTGGTCGCCGATATAGACCGCCGGCCCCTGCCCACGCGCCTTGGTGGCAGCGCGGGTAATGCCCCCGAGAGTGTCGAAATAGTGGTCGATGGTGGTCAGGCCCGTCTCGACCGATTCAAGATTCTGATAGGCGAGATCGACATCAGCCAGCAGGCTCGCGAGGATGACTGGCTGCGCCGTGGGGCGGCCATCTGTTCCGTAGGCGAAGCATTTGCGCTTGGAGAAGGCATCGCCCAGCTCGTTCTCGTCGTCCCAGGCGCCCGAGGCGACCAGCATGTTGACGTTGGCGCCGTAAGCGCCGTCGGCATTAGAGAAGACGCGCAGGGCGGCGGTTTGAAGATCCACCCCGTGCGCGGCCTGACAGGCGAGTGCATGGGCGCGGATGAGGTTGTGCTCCGGGGCTTCATCTGCGCTGGCAGCGGCAAGGGCGGCAGTGGCTAACATCTTGGTCTGCAGCGGCAGCAGATCGCGGAAGATGCCGGACAGCGTGACCATCACATCGATACGCGGACGGCCGAGCTGTTCGAGCGGGACGAGATCCGCGCCGCTGAGTCGGCCATAGGAGTCGAAGCGCGGGGCAGCGCCCATGAAGGCCATCGCCTGGGCGATCTGTGCGCCTTCACTCTTGAGATTGTCCGTACCCCACAGAACGATGGCCATCGTGCTCGGCAGCTTGCCGGTGTCGGCGAGATGCCGGGCGATGACGCGGTCAGCCTGGCGGCGGCCATCGGCGAGGGCAAAGGCGCTCGGCAGGCGGAAAGGATCAAAACCGTGGATGTTGCGGCCAGCGGGCAGGATATCAGGCGCGCGGATCAGGTCCCCGCCGGGTACGGGCGGCGTGTAGCCGGCATCGAGGGCGTGAATGAGGGCCGGGAGTTCGTGGTCGCCGGAGATCAGGTCACGGGCGCGGGCGAGGCGGATGAGGCCGGTGTGCAGCGGATCGAGGCCCAGCGTGCGTGCGATGACGGCCGGGGTCTGGCCCTCTGCAAGCGCAATATAGGCGGCCTGCGGCAGGTCTTCTTCGCCTTCTTCCGGCGGCATAGCGGCGAGAAGGCCGGTGAGGTCGTCGACGCTCGGCGCCTGGCCGGCAACATGCATACCGCTGGGGATGAGCGAGCCCTCGAGTTCGACGAGGCGGCCGCGGATCGATTCGATGCGCGCGTCCGGGCTGAGTGAGATATCCTTCGGCGAGAGGTCCAGTTCCGCCGCGAGGGCGTCAATCAGGGTGCCGAGATCGGTGCGCTCGGTTTCCTGGTCCGGGCTGAGCCCGCGCCAGCGGCCGATCGTGGCCGAGAGATCCGCGAGACCCTTGTAGAGGCCGGCCTCGGTGACAGGCGGGGTAAGGTAGCTGACAGTCGTCGCATTGCCGCGGCGCTTAGCGATGGCGGCTTCGGACGGGTTGTTGGCGGCGTAGAAGTAGATGTTCGGCAGGTCGCCGATGAGATGGTCGGGCCAGCAATCACCGGAGAGGCCGGCCTGTTTTCCGGGCATGAATTCCAGCGCGCCATGGGTGCCGAAATGAACCACCGCGTCGGCGCAGAATCCCTCGCGCAGCCAGGCATAGTATGCGGCGAAGGCATGGGTCGGGGCGAAGGACTTCTCAAAGAGCAGCCGCATCGGGTCGCCCTCATAGCCGAAGCCCGGCTGGAGGCCAACGAAGACATTGCCGAACTGGACACCCAGAATAAACAGCGAGCGGCCATCTGTGAGGTCGCGCCCTGGCGCGGGGCCCCACTGGGCTTCGATTTCCTTGAGGCGCGGGGCGGTTCGGACATGGTCCGCCACGGCGACTTTAGCGCCGACATTGGCTTCGGTGCCGTAGCGCTCGCGGTTGCCTTCGAGAAGCTCGGTCTTCATGGCCTCGACGGTCGGTGGCACGTCCACGGTGTAGCCTTCGGAGGCGAGGCGTTTCAGGAGATTGTGCAGGGACTCGAACACGGCGAGGTGCGCCGCGCTGCCGGCGGCGCCTGAGTTGGGCGGGAAGTTGAAGAGGGTGACGGCGATGCGGCGGCTGGCCCGGGCGCTGCGGCGCAGGCGGATCAGCGCGTCAACGCGGGCGGCGAGCGCTTCGGCGCGTTCCGGACAGGCGCGCATGCGGCGTGTGTCGTCTGCAAACTGACAGTTGCGGGCGCAGCCGGTGCATTCGGTGCCGTGATCTGCGCGCCCGCCAATGACAATGGAACCGGTGGCCCCGTCGAGTTCGGGCAGCGCGACCATCATGGTGGCTTCGAGCGGGGTCAGGCCGCGCTCGTTCGAGCCCCAGTCTGCAAGCGACTGGAATTCTGACGCCATGGCGCAGATGTAGGGAACGTCGAGCTCCTTGAGCATTTCCACGGCGCCTTCGGCGTCATTGAAGGCCGGGCCGCCGACGAGGGAGAAGCCGGTGAGCGAGACAAGCGCGTCGATAGTCGGGCGCTCACCCTTCATGAAATAGCGGCGGATGGCCGAGCGGGCATCAAGGCCGCTGGCGAAGGCGGGGATCACACGCAGGCCGCGGGCCTCAAGCGCGGCGATGGCGCCGTCATAATGGCCGGTATCGCCAGCCGTGATGTAGGACCGCATGACGAGCAGGCCGACGGTCTGCTGGGCGGCCTGGGATTTCGGCAGCGCTTCGGCGCGCTCGGTCACGGGGGGTGACATGCGCGGATGGTAGAGGCCGGTCTCCGGATATTCTTCCGGCGGCAGGGGGCTCAGGGTGCCGCGCAAGTGGGCGCGAGGGCCGTCTGCATACCGGTCAACGAGGAACTTGACGACATTGACGATGTTCGCTTCCGAGCCCGCCAGCCAGTACTGCATGCTAAGGAAATAGGCGCGCACGTCCTGGGCGACGCCCGGCACGAAACGCAGGATCTTCGGCAGGCGGCGCAGGGTGCGCATCTGCTTCTCGGCAGCCTTGGCCTTGTCGCCGGAACCGCGCAGGCGTTTCATCAGGGCGATCGGGCCGGTGGCAGGCTTGGACATGTCGAAGCGGCCGAGGCGCGTCAGCTGGACAACTTCGGAAGCCGACATGCAGCCGACGATGGCGTCGCAATCATTGCGGCGGGCTTCAAGCGCCGGGAGCACGGCGCGAATATGGTCCTCAAGGAACAGCATCGAGGCGAGGATGAAATCGGCGCGGCCGATGTCCTTGCGGGCGGCGTCGAGCTTGCCGGGCTGGCGGTCCCATTCGGAGGCGGCATGAAAGGTGAGCTTCAGGCCGGGCAACGATTTGCGGAGCGTAATCGTCGCGCCGGAAATTGCGGCGCCGAGATGCGAATCCAGCGAGAGGATAACCACGCGGATTTCTGTGGCAGGGACCTGGGCGGTGCTATCGGCCATAACGGGCCTTTGCGTCATAGAGGGTTTCAAGGGTGATCGTGCCGATCTGCTGGTCCCGGGCAAAAGCCTCGGTGTTGCGCCGCGCCTTGCCCCGCACGAAGAAGGGGATCTTCTTCAACTCGTCTTCAGCTTCTTGCATCCAGCTGGGCCCCTCGCCCGCTTCCGCTTCTGCGGCGGTCGACAGGGCCGGGGCCGCGGCGGGAAGGACGGCAGCAGCGCCATGGCCGCCGAGATGAGAGGCGCCGGCCTCGTCATGAAATTCGAAATCGTCGCGGAACATGCCGAGCAGGTGTTCCTCGAGGCCCATTAGCAGCGGATGGACCCAGGTGTCGAAAAGGACGTTCGCACCCTCGAAGCCCATCTGCGGCGCGTAGCGGGCCGGGAAATCCTGGACGTGGACCGGCGCGGAAATGACAGCACATGGAATGCCGAGGCGCTTGGCAATGTGGCGTTCCATCTGGGTGCCGAGAATTAGTTCCGGCTGGGCCTCCGCGATGGCGGCCTCGACTTCGAGATAATCATCCGTGATCAGCGGGGTGATCCCGTGGGCGGCTGCGGCTTCGCGCAGGGGCCGCGCAAACTCGCGGTTGTAGCAGCCGAGGCCAACGACGTTGAAGGCGAGTTCCTCGGCGGCCACACGGGCGGCTGCGATGGCATGGGTCGAATCGCCAAAAACGAAGACACGCTTGCCGGTGAGATAGTTCGAGTCGACTGAGTGCGACCACCAGGGGAGATTGCTAATGTAATCGGACAGGTCCGGCTCCGGCACGCCCGCGAGGGCGCAGACTTCGGCGACGAATTCGCGGGTTGCGCCGACGCCGATGGGCACGACACGCGTCCAGGGCTGGCCGAACTCCTTTTCGAGCCAGCGGGCGGCGGATTCGGCGATCTCCGGATAGAGCACGACGTTAAAGTCGGCGGCCGGCAGGCTGCAGAGATCGGTCGGGGTGGCACCGAGCGGTGCGATGACATTCACGCCGATGCCGCAATGGGCAAGCAGGCCGGTGATTTCCTTGACGTCGTCGCGGTGGCGGAAGCCGAGCGCGGTGGGGCCGAGGATGTTGCAGACCGGCTGGGTCATGCGGCCGGTGGAGGCGCGCTCCTGCGGCCGGGCCAGACCGCGGACGAGCTGGTAGAAGGTTTCAGAGGCGCCCCAGTTTTCCTTCTTGGAATACGAGGGCAGCTCCAGCGCAATGATGGGAATGTCGAGGCCCATCGTCTTGGCGAGGCCGCCCGGATCATCCTGGATCAGCTCGGCGGTGCAGGACGCGCCGACGATCATCGCCTCCGGCTTGAACCGCTCGGCGGCGTCCGTGACAGCGCGCTTGAAGATTTCGGCGGTGTCCGACCCCAGATCGCGGGCTTCGAAGGTCGTATAGGTGACGGGCGGGCGCTTGCCGCGCCGCTCGATCATCGTGAACAGAAGGTCTGCATACGTGTCACCCTGCGGCGCATGCAGGACATAATGGAGCCCCTCCATCGCGGTGGCGACACGCATGGCGCCGATATGGGGCGGGCCTTCATAGGTCCAGACGGTGAGTTGCATCAGACAGCGAGCCTCTGGCGGCGGACGAGAGGCCGGGCGAAGAGTTCCGCGAGGTCACCGGCCTGTTCGTAGCCATGGATAGGGGTGAAGACGAGTTCGATCGACCATTTGGTCGTCAGCCCTTCCTGTTCGAGCGGATTGGCGAGGCCCATGCCGCATAGGGAGATGTCCGGGCGCGCCTCGCGGCAGCGGTCGAGCTGGCGGTCGACATCCTGGCCTTCGCTGAGCTGGACATCCGGGCCGAGCAGTTCGAGTTCCGGGGCCATGTGGACGCTGTGCAGGTAAGGCGTCCCGACCTCGATCAGCTCCATGCCAAGTTCGCGCGACAGGAACCGGGCGAGCGGCACTTCAAGCTGGGAATCGGGGAAGCAGAAGAGCGACTTGCCGCCCAGATGCTCGCGGTAGCGGTGGACGGCCCGGACGGCGCGGGCGCGCGGCAGGTCAGTTGCGGCAGCGAAGGCGTCGGGCTTGATGCTCCAGGCATCGGCCGCAGCCCTGAGCCAGGCAGTCGTGCCTTCCGCGCCAAGCGGGAATGGCGCAGCGATGTGACGGGCGCCGCGCTCTTCGAGGGCGCGGGCGGTATCGCGCAGCCATGGCTGGGCGAGCAGGAAGCGCGTGTTCGGGCCGATGGCCGGCATTTCATTTGCCTTGCGGCCCGGCAGGAAGCGGACATTGTTGATGCCGATCTGCTCGAACAGGCGGGCGAACTGGTCTTCGACCACATCAGCGAGCGTCCCGGCGACAATCAGGGAGGGCTCGTCGGCCGGGTCTTCTGGCAGGGTGGGCACCAGCGCGGAGAGACAGGCGTCTTCGCCCTGGGTGAAAGTCGTCTCGATGCCGCTGCCGGTATAGTTTAGCACGCGGACTTTCGGGGAAAGCTCGCCCGACAGGCGCTCTGCGGCGCGGCCAAGGTCCAGCTTGATGACTTCGGACGGGCACGAGCCGACGAGGAAAAGGAGCCGGATTTCCGGACGGCGCTCGATGAGGCGCAGGACGGTGCGGCGCAGCTCGTCATTCATGTCAGCCATGCCGGCGAGGTCGCGCTCTTCGATGATGGCTGTGGCGAATCGCGGCTCGGCGAAGATCATGACACCGGCAGCCGACTGCATGAGATGCGCACAGGTGCGCGAGCCAACAATAAGGAAGAAGGCGTCCTGGATCTTGCGGTGCAGCCACATAATGGAGGTTAGACCGCAGAACACTTCGCGCTGGCCACGCTCTCTCAGGACAATAGGAGCTGCGGCCTTGGCGGGAAGACCCGCCTCCCTCGCGCGCGGAAGAAGCGTGGTCATGCGGAAACCTCCGCCAGGGCGCCCGATTGGAGCCTGGCCATCCGGAGCTTCCAGAGAAACTGCACGGCGTTAATGAAATAGACCGCATAGGCGGCCAGAGCGACAGTCATCTGGAGCTCGGGCGAGCCGACCCGGCCAAGCAGCATGACCAGATAGGCCGTATGCAGAGCAATCACGACCATGGACACCGCATCTTCCCAGAAGAAGCCGGGCGCAAACAGGTGCTGGCCGAAGACCTCCTTCTCCCAGATCGCGCCTGTAATCATGATGGCGTAGAGGAAGAAGGTCTTGAGGACGATGGAGGCGGTGGCGAGCGCGAGACCCTCCCCGGAGGTCAGGTAACGAATCACGAGAACGAGGCTGACCGCAAAGACGAGGAACTGGAGCGGCGCCAGCACAGCCTGGACCATGGTCCAGGGAGATGCATCCCGCCGCCGCCGCTGCTCCGGCGTGTACAGCGGCTTTGTCCTCCGGTCGGTGATGGGTCGTCCTGACATGCGGTTTACCGCTTTGCTCCCATGCGTGTCTTGAGCAGCAGGATAACCCGGGGGGGAAAAGTGTCAATGTAGATTTACGTCTATTTCGTTTTACAAACATCATCTAGCGGGTTTAAGGTGGGAATGAATACAACTGTCGGGATTAGCTTTGCGGAATGGGCTGTGTTAACTTCGATAATGAACCGGCCCCCTGAGATGCGCGCGACTAAGTTGACGTCCACGCAGCTCGTACAAGCGGGGTTCATGCTTCCCGACAGCGCCGCCATAGCTGGTTGCCTGCCCAGACCGACTTGCGCCTGCCCATGCTTAGAGGTGGGCGTGTTTAGAGTAGAAACGGCCCACTGGCAGTCTTGCCGGTGGAATCTCAGAGGGACCAGAGATCTGACCTGTAAACAGGCAGATCTCGCGTCCGCTAGCAGGGAGGCAGCGGTGACATTTGAGTTTGAAGGTGACCGGAACAAATCGTCCGGCGGCAATGAGGCGGCCCAGCATCTCGCGGCTGTCCTTAATCTCTGGACCTTGAAGCAGGAATCCGGACAAACGCCGCAGAATGCGGACTGGATCTTTGCGGCAATCGAGACAGAAATCGTGCCGAGGCTGGTCCTGACGAATGATCGTCCGGACACACGGCAACCGCTGCCGCAGATTGCCCCGAAACAGATCACGGACAATGAGCGAAACACCTTTCTGGCGAGCCTGTTGCATGAAAGTGCAGACGACGCCCAGTCTGCCGCGCGTCAGATGGTGACGCGCGGCGTACCTCTGGAAGCGGTCTTCATTGACCTGCTGGCGTGGTCGGCGCGGCGGCTCGGCGAATATTGGGAAGAAGACCTGTGCAGCTTCACCGATGTCACCATTGGCCTGTGCCGTCTGCATGAAACCATGCACCATTTAAAGCGAATTTCTCCCTATCCGGCGCCGCGGCGCGACGAGGCGGAACGTCAGATCCTGATCGGCAACGCGCCCGGCGAACAACATGTGTTTGGCGCCGTCATGGTGGCGGAATTCTTCCGCCGTGACGGCTGGAACGTGTTCTGCGAACCGGGCTCAAGCCCCGAGGCGCTTTGCCGAATCGCGTCGCAGCATGCGTTCGACGTGATCGGCCTCTCGGCATCGAGCGATTCGACCGGCGGGCTCATGGCCAGACTGATTGGCTCGCTAAGGACGGCTTCGCGCAATCCGGATGTGCGGGTGATGGCTGGCGGCCCGGTTTTCTTACAGAATGATACATTGGCGCGGACAATCGGCGCCGACATTGTTGCCGGGGACGGCGCGAGCGCACCACAGCTTGCGAGGAATTTGTTGGCAATGTGATTAGTTGACTGCTAGGGGCTCCGCCGGGGCTCAATCACTCTGGATCAGATATGGACGCTTCTTCGAATCCGAAGCAATCACAGCTGACGTTCCGGAATGCGGAAGCGAGTTTTTCGGGACTGGATCCGAAGACGATCTCCGCTCTGGTCGAGAACGCGTCAGACATCGCCCTCGTGATCGAGGACGGGAAGGTGCGGGACGTCTCGGTCATGCCGGGTGATCTGAACCGGTCTGGCTTTGGCGAAAACTGGATCGGCAAGCCCTGGATAGACACCGTCTCCCCCGACAGCCGGGGCAAGATCGAGGCGCTGCTCGGCAAGCCCTCCGCGGACAGCCCTTCCCGCACCCGCCAGGTCAACCATCCGGCGGGCGGCCTGCGCGACGTCCCCGTGGCGTATCGCACCGTGCATCTGGCTGGCCGGAACGGCGTTATCGCGCTCGGGCGCGACCTGCGGACAGCATCGGACCTTCAGCAGCGCCTGATCAAGGCGCAGCAGGAGCTGGAGCGCGACTACGCGCTGATGCGGCAGGCGGAAGCGCGCTACAAGGTAATTTTCGAGGCGGTCAGTGAGCCGCTTCTGATCGTGCACGGCGATTCGCTGCGCGTGGAGACGGCCAATCCGGCCGCCGCCGGCGAGCTCGGTATGCCGGTCAATTTGATTGGCGGCAAGGATCTCGCCGCGCTGTTTGCACCGGGCGCAACGCGGCCGCTGGAGCGCCTCGCAGCGACGGCGATTGCCCAGGGACGCGCCGGCACGGAAGCGCTCTCGGGCCGGGATGGCAAAACGTATTCCGTCACCGCCAGCACCTTCGGTCAGGGCCACATGCTGCGGCTGATCCTGCGGATCGTCAGCAGCGAGAGCGCGGCAGCCACCCGGGTGTCGGGCCCGCTGATGCTGGCGCTGGAGAACCTGCCTGACGGGCTGGTGCTCGCCGATGAAGACCTGCGGATCGTGACTGCGAACCGCGCTTTTGCCGAGATGGTCCATCTGTCAGGCCCATCGACACTGGCGGGCGGGAAACTGAGCGAATATCTCGGCCGATCGCAGACGGATCTGAATGTGCTGCTCTCCGCGATCCGCACAAATGGCGCCGCACGCAACTTTGCGACCGTGCTGCGCGACCGGTTTGGCGCCGAGGATGATATCGAGGTGTCGGGTGTGCTGACGCAGGATACGGACGGAACGCTGTATGGCTTCTCGATCCGCAATGTCGCGCGCCGGCTGAGCGCGGACCCGGCGATCGGCGAGGAATTGCCGCGATCGGTCGAGCATCTGACCAACCTGGTGGGCCGGATGCCGCTCAAGGACATCGTGCGCGATTCCACGACGCTGATCGAGCGGCTCTGCATCGAGGCGGCGCTGCGCCTGACCGATGACAACCGGGCCTCGGCGGCGGAAATCCTGGGCCTCAGCCGGCAGGGGCTTTACTCCAAGCTGAACCGGTTCGGCTTCGAGGATAAGGAATAGGATTTTTAGGCGTTCAGGGCGTCAATCCGGATTGACACTTTATTCTGTCAATCATACCTTCAGGCATGTCTCAGACGCCTGTCCCTGCTGCGTCCCGCCGCCTGCCTCAGGCTTCTGCGGTGCTCGAACTCTTCAAGCCGGTCACCTGGTTTGCCGCGATGTGGGCCTTCATGTGCGGCGCCGTGTCGAGCGGACAAGCGCTTGTTCCGAACCTCCATCTTCTGCTCGGCGGCATGTTGCTGGCCGGGCCGATGGTCTGCGCCTCCAGCCAGGCGGTGAATGACTGGTACGACCGGCACGTGGACGCCATCAATGAGCCGAACCGGCCGATCCCGTCCGGCCGCATTCCGGGCCAGTGGGGCCTGTATCTGGCGATCATATGGTCGACCCTGTCGCTGATCCTCGGGCTGATTCTTGGCTTCTGGGCGTTCTTTGCGACGGTCGTCGCGGTGTTCCTCGCCTGGGCCTACAGCGCGCCGCCACTGCGTCTGAAACTGAATGGCTGGTGGGGCAATGCGGCGGTCGGGTTTTCGTATGAGGGCATCGCCTGGTTCACCGGCGCGGCCGTGATGCTGGGCGCCCTGCCCCATCCGCTGATCCTGTTTCTCGCCTTTGCGTATTCGGTGGGTGCGCATGGCATCATGACGCTGAACGACTTCAAGGCGATGGAAGGCGATGTCCGGATGGGTGTGCGCTCATTGCCTGTGCAGCTTGGCGCGGACGGCGCGGCGAAGCTTGCCTGCATAGTCATGGCGGTGCCGCAGATGGCAGTCATCCTTCTGCTGATCATCATCGGCCAGCCGATCTATGCAGCGTTCATTCTGGCGCTCCTCGGTGCACAGGTCTGGCTGATGCGCAGCTTTCTAGCGAACCCGGTCGAGAAGGCGATCTGGTACAGTTCAACCGGCGTGACCTTGTTCGTGCTCGGCATGCTGGTCAGCGCCTTTGCGGTCGCGCCCTGGTCGGCTGCGTCATGAGCACCGGCGCCGCCTCCGGGCAATTCGGATGGGCGGGCATCGTCCGCCTCGGCCTGGTCCAGACGTCTCTTGGCGCCATCGTCATCCTTATGACCTCGACGCTGAACCGCGTGATGGTGGTCGAGCTTGGGCTCGCGGCGGCGATTCCCGGCCTGCTCGTGGGGCTGCATTATGCGGTGCAGATGTCGCGGCCGCGCTGGGGTTATGGCGCGGATACAGGCGGGCGGCGCACACCGTGGATCCTCGGCGGCATGACTGCGCTGGCGGCGGGCGCAATCCTCGCGACGGCGGCGGCGGCTTTGATGACGGTTTCCCTGGTCTTGGGGCTTGGCCTTGCGATGATCGGTTTCACACTGATCGGGGCCGGCGTCGGCGCGGCGGGCACGAACCTGCTGGCACTGCTGGCGATCCGCACCGAGCCATCGCGCAAGGCGGCGGCAGCGGCGATCGTCTGGATCATGATGATTTTCGGCTTCGTGCTGACGGCGACGATTGGCGGCCAGCTGCTGAAGCCTTTCACCTTTGAGCGGCTGCTGCTCGTCACGGCGGGCACGAGCCTGATTGCGGTGACGCTGACCGCGCTCGCCCTGTATGGGCTGGAGCCTGCGGCTAGCCGCAAGGCGAGCGCGCCCGCACCGGAGAAGCCTGAGCCCGGCGCGTTCCGCGCGGCTATTGCGGAGATCTGGGAGGAAACCCAGGCCCGGCGTTTCACTGTTTTTGTGTTTGTTTCGATGCTCGCCTACAGCGCGCAAGACCTGATCATGGAGCCCTTCGCGGGGATCGTTTACGGCTACAGCGTCGGCGCCTCAACGCAGCTCGCCGGCGTGCAAAACATGGGGACGCTGGTGGGGATGCTGGTGACAGCGTTCGCCTGTACGCTGATCGGTAGATCGCGCGCGGAATTCATGCGCAACTGGACCATCGGCGGCTGTATTGCGTCGGCGACGGCGCTGATTACACTCGCGGCGGGCACGTACACTTTCGGCGCGGCATGGCCGCTTCTGCCGAATGTGCTGGCGCTGGGCGCCGCCAATGGCGCGTTTGCGGTCGCTGCGATCGGATCGATGATGACGCTGGCGAGCGCCGGGCGGTCTTCGCGCGAAGGCACGCGCATGGGCCTGTGGGGCGCGTCTCAGGCGATCGCGTTTGGCCTTGGCGGCCTGCTTGGCGCCGTCGCTGCGGATGTGGCGCGCTATACGATGGCTGATCCGGGGGCGGCGTTTTCGCTGGTCTTTGCAGCCGAAGGCATTCTGTTCCTGGTGGCAGCGCTGCTCGCGCTGCATGTCGGGCGCAGTGAAGCGGACAAGAGACACCTGCCCATCCTGCCTGCGGGCGACTTCCTGGCAGCAGACCGGAGAGACTGACCATGACCCACCAGAACCAAACCCCCGAGACCTTCGATGTGGTCATTGTCGGCGGCGGACCTGCCGGCGCGACGGCAGCCCATGACCTCGCCCGCAAGGGAAGGCGCGTGATGCTGCTCGACAAGTCCGGCCGGATCAAACCCTGCGGCGGCGCGATACCGCCCCGGCTGGTCGAGGATTTTGACATTCCCGACCATCTTCTGGTGGCGCGCGCACGGGCGGCCCGGATGATCGCGCCCTCGGGGCGCAAGGTGACGATGCCAGTTGAAGGCGGCGCAGTAGGTATGGTCGACCGCGAGCATTTCGATGAGTGGCTGCGCAAGCGCGCCGCGAAAGCGGGCGCCGAGCGCCGAGATGGTCTGTTCACGGAATTCGCGCGAGACGCGGATGGCACCGCGCTGATCCGCTACAAGACAAAAGACGATTCGGTGGCGGTCGTGACAGTACGGGCGCGCGTGGTCATCGGCGCCGACGGGGCGCGCTCGCGCGTTGCGGCGCAGGCGATTCCCGGCGGCGGCGAGACAAAATCGGTATTCGCCTATCATGAGATCATCCGCTCACCGGAGGCTGGCAAGGACGGCTTCGACCCGAACCGCTGCGATATCTTCTATCAGGGCCGGCTTTCCCCGGATTTCTATGCCTGGATCTTTCCTCATGGCGACACCGCCAGCATCGGCGTCGGCAGCGCGGTCAAAGGCTTCTCGCTGCGCGATGCGATCCGTACCCTGCGCGAAGAGGCAGGCCTTGCAGAGGCCGAACTCGTCCGCAAGGAAGGCGCACCGATTCCCCTGAAGCCACTCAAGCGCTGGGACAACAGGCGCGATGTGATCCTGGCGGGGGATGCGGCGGGCTGTGTTGCACCGGCGTCCGGTGAGGGTATCTATTATGCCATGCTGGGCGGTCGCGAATCAGCGCTATCGGTGGAGACGCTGCTGGAGACCGGCGATGTCCGCGCCCTCGCCCAGACCCGCAAACGATATATGAAGGCGCATGGGCAGGTGTTCATGATCCTCGGGATCATGCAGCATTTCTGGTACCGCTCAGACAAGCGCCGCGAAGGCTTTGTCGCCATGTGCAATGACAAAGATGTGCAGCGCCTGACCTGGGACGCGTATCTCAACAAGCGCCTCGGCAAGGCGGATCATATGGCGCACCTGAAGATCTTCCTGAAGGACACGGCGCACCTCTTGGGCCTCGCGCCAGCGCGGCCGAAGGAAACGTGAGCGAGACAACCCGGCGCTCGCGGCGGCCCCTGCTGGTTGCCGGGGCCGTCGCACTGTTCACAGCTATCGCCGGCGGCGCGATGACGCGCATTGATGGCTGGTATCGGGGCCTCGAGAAATCATCCGTGAACCCGCCGGACTGGGCCTTTGCCCCGGCCTGGACGGTGATCTACGCGCTGGCCGTAATGGCCGCCGTGATCGGCTGGCGGGCTGCGCGACACAGCGCCGACCGGGCCTGGATCATCAGCCTGTTCTTCATCAATGCGCTCCTGAACATTGCCTGGAGCGGGATTTTCTTTACCCTTCGCCGGCCGGACTGGGCGCTGGCGGAAGTCGCCATGCTGTGGATGTCGGTGGCGATGCTCATCGCCCTTCTGGCCCGCTTCTCCCGCACCGCGGCGCTGGTGCTGCTGCCCTATCTGATATGGGTCAGTTATGCCGCCTGGCTGAACTACAAGGTCGTGGTCCTCAACGGACCGTTCGGTTGATCCGATGACACCGGCGCCCTGGATGCTTGACCTAGTGATCCTCGGCATCGGCGCCGAGTTTGCCCTTCTTGCTTGTTTGCTCGCCCGGCGGAAGCTGTCATCCTGGACGGCGCCGCTCGGCTGGTTCCTGATCAGCGGGGCACTGTTGATCGGGGCGCTGCGGCTGTCGCTTAGCGGCGCAGCCGGCGCGGTGATCGCCCTGCCCCTCGCCGCAAGCCTTGTGACGCATCTGATGCTGCTGCGATCCATCTTTATACGCATAAAAAAGCCGGGCCTGTAAAAACAGGCCCGGCAGGGAAGAGGTAGCTGGGAGGCTCCAGCTACTCAGAAGCGCGCGAATCCGTTTTCGGCGCCCCATAGGAACCAGTTGTCGACAACCGTCCCCGTGAGAAGAACTCCAATACCGCCCGTGATCGGGCAGAGGATGGCAAACCACCAGGCCCAGCGGTGAATGGATTCCATCGAGGCGTTGAAGCCCATGGTCCATCTCCAGAACAGGGCAGCCCGCTCCGACGCCGTACCACGATCCGTGATCTGCTCGATCTCGCGCTCGCCGCCATACCGGCCAACAGCCAGGATGGTTGCGCCGTGCATGGCGAACAACAGGGCTGAACCGTAGAGGAAGACGATCGAAAGCATGTGGAACGGGTTGTAGAAGAAGTTCCCGTAGAGCAGCGACAGATTGTTGGTCCAGTCGAGGTGGGAGAAGATGCCGAAGGGCACGGCCTCCGCCCAACTGCCCATCATCACGGGGCGGATGAAACCGCAGACGAGATACAGCCAGATAGCGGCGGCAAAGCCCCAGCAGATGTGCGTACCCATGCCGAGCTGGATGGCGCGCCGGTAAGACCTGACCCACCATAGAAGGATGGCGGACGTCAGGAAAAATCCGGCCATGAGCCACCAGCCGCCTTCATTCAGCGGCATGAACAGGCTGAGCCCGTGTTCCGGCAGGGGTTGGTCCAGCGAAAGCCAGGGCAGTTGGCCGAAAAACCGGACCGGGTCCCATCCGACACTCGCCCACATATGCAGACCGATGATCTCGATCGCAATGAAGCCGCAGATGAGCGACGCGATGCCCGACCAGCCGAGATAGATCGGCCCGAGCTGGGCGTCTCCGATCCGGCCGAAGAGGTGGCTGGTGCTGGTGACGAGGTAGCGTGGCTCATCGCCCGGCCCCTCCGCCACGCCGTGGTCGACGTGACCGCGGACCTGCACCTGGGTAAAGATATTCTGATAGTCAGCCATTGGATTGGCCCTTTCAAATGCGCCAGATGGACAGGTTTCTCCAACCATCCCACCAGTCGACCCACGACCCATCATATAGAGGTCCGGAAATGATGATGCAGATGGCACTCCAGATACCCGCAGAGAGGGCCAGGAACAGGCCGACGCGGTGGATGCCCAGGGTACCGACAGAGTAGCCGATGAAATCGCGGAAGAAGGCGTTTTCATGCTCGGGTGTCTTCACTGTCTTGCCCTTGCCGGGGTTGACGGCCGAGAGCACCAGGCCGCCATGCAGGGCGAGCGCGAGCGTCGTCGTGAAGAAGAACGTGATCGCGACCATATGGGCCGGATTGTAGTGAAAGTTGCCATAGGCGTAGCCGACGTTCGAAACCCAATCGAGATGGCTCATGATGCCATAGGGGAAACCATGCCCCCAGGCGCCCATGAGCATGGGCCGGAACACGACGAGCGTGACATAGGCGAGCACGGCGACGCTGAAGGCGATGGGCACGTGCAGACCCATACCGAGCTTGCGGGAGATTTCGACCTCTCGCAGGATCCAGGAGCAGAAGGCGCCGATTGCGCAGATCGTGACGATCTGCCAGATCCCACCTTCCGCCATCGGAGCAAATTGCAGTCCGTATTCGAGGGGTGGCGGATCAATGCTGATCAGCCAGGGGTTCCAAGTGTCGCCCATCGATGCGCCCAGAAACAGCATCGCTGTTCCGAGGAAGGCAAAGAAGGCGGTCGTTATACCGAAGAACCCGACATAAAACGGGCCGATCCAGAAATCGAAGAGGT
>CAYPDA010000031.1:0-26872 GCA_964409375.1 uncultured Hyphomonas sp. | reverse complement strand
TCTATCAGATGATGATGCTGGAGCCGCGCTTCATGGTGCTGGACGAGACCGATTCAGGGCTCGATATCGACGCGTTGCGTACCGTGGCCGAGGGCGTCAATGCGCTTCGCTCGACGGAGCGAGGCATGCTGGTCATCACACACTATCAGCGCCTGCTCGACTATATCAAACCGGATAAGGTGCATGTGCTTGCCCAGGGACGGATCATCAAGACGGGCGGGCCGGAACTGGCTCACCGGCTTGAAAAAGAGGGCTATGACGGCGTGCTCACGGAGGCCGTGTGAGCACCGCCCTGAAAGATTTTATCCGCAATCCAAGCGTTGCGGAACTTGAGCTGGTCGCCCGCTACGGCGCCCTGAAGGCCGATGAGCGGCGCGAGCGGCTGTTCGAGGCGTTTGCGCTGACAGGCCTGCCGCATCGGCGGATTGAGAACTGGCGGTGGAGCGACTTCAAGGCCGCGATCGGCGGACTTGAGGCGGCCGACCGCGCGCCCGCGGGTGATCCGCTTGCGTCGGATGATGTGGCGACGTTGCGGTGCACGCCCATGGGGTATGAGGCGCCTTTGGCGCTGCCGCCTGGTCTTCGCCTGATCGCGAAAGACGACGTGCAGGCGTTGAGCGGCGCGGAGGACGTGCCGCTGGGCGCGCTGGCGGCGGCCTTGTCCAGCGCCACGAATGCGCCTGCCACTTTGCTGGCCGAAGTCACGGGCGAGGCGCCGGTGCATCTGCACATGGTGTTCTCCGGACCGGGCGCGCTGAATGCGGCGCGGATCGTGTTTCTGATCCGTCCAGGGGCTGAGCTTCGTGTGTCGGAGAGCCATCTTGGCGGTGCGGCGTTTTCAACGGCGCTGATCGAGTTCAGCCTGAAGGAATCGGCGCGCCTTAACCGCGTTGTCTATCAGCGCGGCGGCAGCGACGAGGCGCAGGCGGTCACCGCGCTGATCCAGCAGGATGCGGGCGCTGAGACGAAACAGACCGTGCTGACCTTCGGCGCGAAGGTCTGCCGGATCGAGACGCGCGTTGTGCATCAGCAGACGGCCTCCACCGCCACGCTTAACGCCGCTTACCTCGCCGCAGATGGTTTTCATACCGACATCACCACGCATGTGCGCCATGGCGCGCGTGCCTGCGTGACGCGGCAGTCGACCAAGGGCGCCGTCGTCAAGGGCGGGCGCGGCGTATTCCAGGGAAAGTTCCATGTGCCGCGCAATGCCGGCCAGCAGACGGACGCCTCGATGCAGCACAATGCGCTGCTGCTGGAGGAAGGTGCGGAAGTCTTCGCCAAGCCCGAGCTTGAGATCCATGCTGATGATGTTCAATGCGAGCACGGAAACACCTCCGGCGCGCTGGACCCGGCGCAATTGTTCTATCTGCGTCAACGCGGCATTCCGCTCCTGCAGGCGCGCGCGGTTCTGACCGAGGCGTTCATCGCCGAGGCGTTCGCTGAGGCCGGATTGCATGAAAACGCGCTGAGAGCGGAGGCGGGCGCATGGCTGTCGCTGTGATGAAAACCAAACTTGACCTTTCGGCGATCCGCGCTGAATTCCCGATCCTTTTCCGCGAGGTGAACGGCCATCCGCTGGCCTATCTCGACAATGCCGCAAGCGCACAGAAGCCCGAAGCCGTGATCAGTGCGATGGCGGATCAAATGCGCACGGCCTATGCCAACGTGCACCGGGGCCTGCATACGCTGGCGAACGAGACGACGGAGGCCTTCGAGGAGGCGCGGGAAAGCGTGCGGGCTTTCCTAAATGCGCCGTCTACGGTCAATATCGTATTCACCAAGGGATCGACTGAGGGGATCAACCTCGTGGCCTCGGCGCTGGCGGCGCGAATCCAGCCTGGCGACGAGATCGTGCTTTCGATCATGGAGCATCATTCCAACATCGTGCCCTGGCATTTCCTGCGCGAGCGGCACGGCGCCGTGCTGCGCTGGGTGGGCCTGACCGAAGACGGTTCGCTCGACATGCAGGCCATGGCGGCGGCCATCGGGCCCAAGACGAAGATGGTTGCCATCACCCATATGAGCAATGTTCTTGGCACGGTGGTCGATGTCGCGGCGGTCACGAAGCTGGCGCATGCCGCCGGCGCAGAGGTTCTGATTGATGGCAGCCAGGCGGCGGTTCACCTGCCCGTCGATGTGCAGGCTATCGGCTGCGACTGGTATGTGGTCACGGGCCACAAGATTTATGGGCCAACCGGCATCGGCGCGCTGTATGGTTCGGCCTCAGCGCTGGACCGCGCGCGGCCTTATCAGGGCGGCGGCGAGATGATCGAAGTCGTCGAGACAGACCGCGTGACTTACAACACCGCGCCGCACAAGTTCGAGGCTGGCACGCCGCCGATCCTCGAGGCGATCGGCTTTGGCGCGGCGGTGCGCTGGCTGTCGCAGTTCGACAAGGCGGATATCGCCTTGCATGAGCATACCCTGTATGAGCGGGCGGCAAGCGCCCTGCGCGGCGTCAACGGCATTCGCATCCATGGCGAGGCGCCGGGCAAAGGGGCTGTGCTGGCCTTCAGCCTTGAAGGCGCACACCCCCATGACATCGCCCAGATCGTCGACCGTTACGGCGTCGCAATTCGCGCCGGGCATCACTGCGCCCAGCCGCTGATGCAACAACTGGGCGTCACGGCAACCGCGCGGGCGAGTTTTGCGCTCTACAACACCGAGGCCGAGGTCGATGCGCTGGCGGAAGCCCTCGCCAAAGCCCGAAAAATGCTGGTATAAGCACGTCTATGGCCGATGATATGACCTCCCAGGACCTGCTCGGTGCCCGCGATCCCGAGGCAGCCTCTGCGCTGCCGCAGGAAGAACTCGATCGGCTGACCGATGCGTTGATCGCCGCGTTCAAGTCGGTGTTTGACCCGGAAATCCCGGTCGACATCTATGAGCTCGGCCTGATCTACAAGGTCGATATCGATGACGACCGGAAGGTGGACGTGGAAATGACATTGACCGCGCCGGGTTGCCCGGTGGCGGGTGACATGCCCGGTTGGGTAGAGAATGCTGCCAAGGGGGTCGAAGGGGTGAGCGATGTCGAGGTGCGCCTCATATTCGATCCGCCCTGGACACCGGCCCGGATGTCGGATGAGGCGCGGTTGGCGCTCAACATGCTCTGAGGTCGCTCAGCCTTCCGTGAGGCTCAGATTGTTGCCGTCGGGATCGTTGAACCAGCAGACTTTCACGCTGCCGTCAGGGGCTATCCAGAGGCCGTCTTTGTCGGTCATGCCCGGATATTCGATGAAACTGACACCGCGGGTCTTGAGATCCGCCATGGCGGCGCGGATATCGGTCACATGCCAGCCAAGCACGGTGTGAGCAGAGGGCGTATGGCCCTCGATCGTCGTGAGGCGCAGCACCGTACCGCCGCCGAGGTCGAATACCGCCGCAAACTGGTCGGTTCGCAACAGGGCGAGGCCAAGCACCGAGGCATAAAAAGGTTCGGTGCGGTTCCGGTCGGGCGTCAAAACGAAGGTTACGGCGCTGCTTCCCTGAAGGCTCATGGTCTGTCTCCCTGTGCATTCGCGTCGCCTTTATACCTCAGGAATGACTGCCGCGGCAGGCCCTGCCTCTTGATCCGGCCGCCAATCCGGCCCACCTATAGGCTATGGCCCGTAGACCCCGCCCGAAACCCGTTCGCCTGTCCAACGCTGCCGCCGTGCGCGTGCGCGAAATCATGGATGAGCGCGGCCTCGGTTATCTCCGTGTCGGCGTCACAAACGGTGGCTGCGCGGGCATGGAATATGTCATGGACTATGCGAATGCCCCTGCGCCGCTGGACGAGGTGGTCGAGGATAACGGCGTCACGATACTGATTGACGCCAAGGCTGTCCTGTTCCTGCTTGGCAGCGAGGTCGATTATGAGACCACGCCGCTGCATGAGAAATTTGTGTTCCGCAATCCGAACCAGACCGATGCCTGCGGCTGCGGTGAGAGCGTGACGATTGTGCCTGCGGTCGCGGACTGAGCCACCCGTGATTATGCAGGTTCGCGGATTTCCGCCGATTGAAGCGCCCGGCGCCGAAATCCTGGTCCTTGGATCCATGCCCGGCCTTGCTTCGCTCGAGGCGGGCGAATATTATGCGCATCCGCGCAATGTTTTCTGGCAGATCATGGGAGATCTTTTCGGGGCCGGGCCGAATTTGCCGTATGCGGCGCGCGTGAAGGCGCTGACCGCGCGGCGGGTGGCGGTGTGGGATGTGCTGCAGCATTGCGTGAGGCCAGGCAGTCTGGACACAGATATCCGGGACGAAGTGCCGAATGATTTTGCCGCCTTCTTCGCCGCGCATCCCCGCTTACGCCGGATCGGCCTCAATGGCGGCAAGGCGGCTGCGAGTTTCCGGAAATATGCCGCCGGTCATGTGCCGAGCGGGGCAGAGGCGGTGCTCCTGCCCTCGACGAGCCCGGCGCATGCGGCGCGGAGTCTTGATGAGAAGCGTGAGCTCTGGCGCGCAGGATTACTCGGCTAGCCCGTCACCTCCCATTGCTCCGCGATGGGCCTCTCCTCTCCCTTGAAAAAAAAGGGGTTTCAGGCCTTCTTGAAACTGGTGAGGTCAGTCGCGGTCGGGCTGGCCTCCATGCCAGTGGGTGGGTCGGGGATGAGGGTAGCGCGGACCGGCGGCGCGCCGGTGGCTTCAGCGACGAGCTCGGCGGTGCGCGCTTCGACGGCTTCGGTGAGGCGGGCGAGGAACTCTTCCTTTTGCAGGCCGGACGGGATGGGGTCGAGGAATTCGATGATCGCGGTGCCGCTGCGGCGCGGCCTTTCCTGCTGCTGCCAGAACACGCCGATATTTGTAGCGACTGGGACGACCGGCACGCCCATCGCCTCGGCCATGTGCCAGATGCCGGCCTTGTAGCGGAAATGATAGCCGACCGGGGCGAGGTGACCTTCCGGATAGATCAGTACGCGTCGGCCATCAGCCCTCGCGCGGGCCATGCCATTGGCGAGCGACGAGGCCTTCTTCTCACCGCCGCCGCAGGTGTCAATGACGATGGCGCCAAGTTTCTTGAGGATGCCGCCGACGAGTGGGAAGCGCTCAAGATGGTCGCCTGTGACAAAGGCGAGATCCTTGAGTTCGGGATAGATCAGGAAGCCGTCGCCCCAGCTCTGGTGCTTCGCGCCGATGATGAAAGCACCTTCGGGCAGGCGCTCCCTCCCCCGCACTTCCTTCCGTATTCCGGCAATATGGCGCAGGGCGAGGTTCATCGCGCGGGTATAATTGCGGATGATGGCGCGCACGGGCGCGTGCCCCGGCCAGGCGAGGAAGGGTAGCGAGACGAGCACATAAACGACGGACAGGACCCAGTAGGAAAGCTGGAAGAGGTTGGCGCGCATTGGCGTCAGGCTCCGTTTGCGTGATTGGTCAGGTAGATTTGAGAACGGCGAGCACGCCGCGCGACAGGGCCGGCGCATGCTTGGACAGCGGGCCGGGCAGGCGGTTGTAGATCTTGTTGAGGCCGGACTGCATGACGATGCCGAGCGCCATCGCGGCTTTCAGAGCCGGATCGCCTTTTGGGATCGCGCCCATGTCCATCAGGCCAGAGATAATCCGTTCCGTGACGGAAACAGGATCATCCTCGCGGCGCCGGTCATAGGGTAGGTAACGGTTCAGCGAGACGAGATGGAAGGAGAACAGCAGGAAATCCTCATCCGCCAGCTGACAATAGGCGCTGACGGCGGCGCGGACTTTTTCTTCGAGATTGGCAGGCCCGGATAGTGCCTCGGACAGCATCTGCGACAGCCGATTGTGAGTTTCCATGAACAGAGCGAGGGCGAGTTCGTCCTTGCCCTTGTAGTGGCGGTACAGCGCGCCTTCGGATACGCCGGCCTTCTCGGCGATACCGCGGGTGGTGGCGGCGTCGACGCCTTCATGGATGAACAGCTTCAGGGCCGCCCGCTCGATCTTCGGCCGGGCGTCACGCACACGCGGTTTGCGCGCAGCCGGGTCTGCCTCTGCAGACCCCTTTGGCGCGGCAGTTTTTGGGCGGCGGGTGGCCGGTTTCGGCCTGGTGACGGGCTTTGGTTTGCTGGGCATGGGGCAGGCTTCCTCATTTCTCGAGGGACAGATAGCACGGGCGACGCGATTATGCAAGTGATTAATCGCTCACTAAGTCAGATTCCGTATATTCAATGTATGCGAACGGCTAGTGGCCGCCGGTCAGAATATTTCGAATTCTGCGGGTGAAAGTCCAGGCCAGGCCGGGGCTCAGACCAGTTCGAAGCGGTAGCTTTCGATGACGGTGTTGGCGAGCAGCTTCTCACACATTTCTTTCACGCGGGCTTCGGCAGCGGTCTTGTCGGGGCTGCCGGTCAGGTCAAGCTCGATGACCTTGCCGACGCGGGCGCTGCCGACTTCGCCGTAACCCATGCGGGCGAGTGTGTCGGCAACGGCCTTGCCCTGGGGGTCAAGCACGCCGTTTTTCAGCGAGATGTGGACGACGGCCTTCATTATTTGCTGCCCCCGGTGAAGTGGATGACGTTGTCCGTTTCTTCGCCTGATTCCCGGATGATGCCGAGCCTTCGGGCGACTTCGGCATAGGCCTCGGTCACACCGCCCATGTCGCGGCGGAAGCGGTCCTTGTCCATCTTTTCACCCGTCTTGGCGTCCCAGAGGCGGCAGCTGTCCGGGCTGATCTCGTCGGCCAGCAGGATGCGCGCCATGTCGTGGTCATTCTCGAACCAGCGGCCGAACTCCACCTTGAAGTCGACCAGCTTGATACCGGCGCCGGCGAACAGGCCGGACATGAAATCATTCACGCGCAGGGCGAGCGCGACGATATCGTCATATTCCTGGGGGCTCGCCCAGCCAAAGGCGGCGATATGCTCTTCGGTGACCATCGGATCATGCAGGTCGTCGCTCTTGTAGTAGAACTCAACCAGCGGGCGCGGCAGGGACTGGCCCTCGGGCAGGCCCAGGCGCTTCGACAGCGAGCCGGCGGCGATGTTGCGCACAACGACTTCGAGCGGGATGATCTCGACCTTGCGGATCAGCTGTTCGCGCATGTTGAGGCGGCGGATGAAATGGTTCGGCACGCCGACAGATGTCAGATGGGACATGATGAACTCGCTGATGCGGTTGTTCAGAACGCCCTTACCGTCGAGAACGGCTTTTTTCGTAGCATCGAAGGCAGTTGTGTCATCCTTGAAATACTGGATGAGCGTGCCGGGTTCCGGTCCCTCATAAAGGATCTTTGCCTTACCCTCATAGATGATGCGCCTTTTGCTCATCCGGTCCCGTCCTTCCAGCCTGTTCTCGGGAAACGGTGCTGGCTCCATTCGGAATCACCGGCCGCTCCCCTGAAGCGCGGACTGTTACTCCACTCCCGGTTCAGAAACAATTATTGCGAACACCTGCCCGCCGCCCCTATATCAGCCCGGAAGTTACCAATGCAGTGAAAGGGCCCCATTATGAGCACGTTCGACGATCGCCAGCGCGGCGAGGAGGCCCGCTACGCCTTTGACCAGGAAACCCAGTTCAAGATAAATGCCCGGCGCAACCGCCTTCTGGGCCTTTGGACTGCTGAACTGATGGGCATTTCCGGGCCGGAGGCGGAAGCGTATGCCAAGGAAGTCGTGATCGCAGACCTTGAAGAGGCCGGAGACGGCGATGTTGTGCGCAAGGTGCGCGGCGACCTCGAAAAGGCCGGGATTCAGCGCAGCGAGGCCCAGATCCGCGAGGAAATGGCCCGCCTGCTGCCGATTGCGCGCGAACAGATCACTAAGGATATCACCGGCTGAGCGTCGTGCCCGGCGGCGTGTAGACGTCGGCGCAGCTTGGTCCGGCGCCGCCGAGCGGTACAAACGACACGCAGCTGTAATGCGCGCCGGCGCTCTGAAGGAGGGCCGGCCGGCCGGTCCAGCCATGGATCGACGGGGCGCCCGGCCAGACATTCATGTAGATCTTGCCCGGCGCGACCGGCAGGTCACTCGCCCCTTCCGGGCTCGCATAGACCGGAATCCCCTCGATGAACCAGGTGACACCCTCCGGCGTCCATTCAAAGGCATAGAGCCGGTCGGCGTCGGCGGCGTCGAAGGGCAGGTCGAGGGTGGCAGGCGAGCCGCGGCGGCCCTGGCGGAAATAGTTGAAGAACACTTTCGTCGTGTCCTTGCCGAGGAATTCGATATCGATCTCGTCATGCGGGTCACCGAACCAGCTGCCGGTGTAGGTAAAGAAGGACGAGACGAGGCCGGTGCCCCGCGCCGGGCGCATGATCACTTCATAGCGGCCATAGCTGTATTTCCCTGCCGTCTGTATTTCGGCCGCCGTGAAGGGCTGCGCCTCGCCGCTGGCTGTGCGGACGCTGAGCAGCGTTCCGCTTGAGGTCGGTATGGCATTCTCCGCGCGCCAGTGGCCGCCATAATGGGTGTCATGGTTGTTATGGGTCGAGGCGTAGAAATGCGCGTCGCTGTGTGGGTCGGCCAGGCGGGTGAGGAACGCTTCCGCGCGGTTCAGCGGTTCGGCGGGCGCGCGGCGTTCCGGCTCATGCGCCCGGAACGGTTGCGGCGCTTGCCAGGGGTAGAAGTCCGGATCCCGGCGGGGCGCGGAGATCTCCGGCGCGGCGGCAGCATACCTCGCCGGAAGGGTCTGGGAAGGCTTGGGCGGAGCGTAAGGGTGGCTCAGGGCCAGAATGCCGAGGCCTGCGACGGCGAGCAGACATGTGACAATGAGCGTATCGATACTGCGGGCAGCCTCAGTCCCTAAGGTAAACCCAGATTGGTTGTTCGACCGCATACGCTTACTCCGAAGGTTAATCCTCCGTTAGGCAGCAAGATACGCGCCAAGGTTCTGTTAAGGATATAAGTTTCAGCCAGTTCCGCTGTCATTTCCGGGAGCAGGCCCGGTCAGGGCCGCCCGGTTTCGCAGCATGAACAGGGGCACGGAGCCGATCGGGGTCACGGCCCAGTCCAGCGGCTGGTCATGCGCCTCTACCGGCACCTGGTCGATCTGCTGGGCGGCGTAGCCAATGGCGCAGGCAAAGGCGCGGCCTTTGGCTCGCAGGCGGGCGAGCGCCTTGTCATAATGCCCGCGGCCATAGCCGAGGCGGTTGCCCATCGTGTCAAAAGCGAGCAGCGGCGTGAGCAAGAGGGTCGGTGCGACTTCCGGCGCGTCGGCAGGCGGTTCCGACAGGCCGAACGGGCGGCGCTCGAGCGGCTCGCCCGGTGACCAGAGCCGCCAGCTGATCTCGCCCGTGTCTTCCATACGCGGCAGACAGGTTTCAGCGCCGGCACGCACCAGCCGCGCCATCAGAAAGGACGGATCGAGTTCCTCATTGATCGCGATATAGCCCGCAACGACTGGCCCGTAGCGTTCCAGCAGTTTCATCGGGAAAAGATCGGCGAGGCGCTCGGCGGCATCGGGATCGCGGGCAGCAGCTTCGGCGCGGATGGTCCGCATCCGGTGGCGCAGCTGTGTCTTGTCGGCGTCGATGGTCATATCCCGGCTCTAGCCCTCACAGGGCGCGCCCCAAACAGAATAAGTGCACAAGAACCACAGTCGCCGCCGGGCATATTCACTCCCGTCAACCTAGAGACTAGGTGGGCGCCAGATGAGCCAGGACCACGGTCCCAGCCAGAATGCCAACTCCCTGACGGAAATTAAGGTCGCCGGAGATCAGTCCCTGCGCGCGCCGCAGCCCTTGTGCCTCTCTAATGTAGTCAGTCTGCTGGCCGTTGGGAAGCGGGCACGCGCGGCTTGCCTGTGAGGGAAATGTCAAAGACGAACAGCAGGGTCCGCTGGCTGCGATTGAAGTTGTCGTCGGAGATGATCCAGAGGCGCAGGCGGCCATCGGGAAGCCATTCAGTGGCGAGCCCTTCAAAGTTATCGACCGGGGCTGGCCGGGAAATGCGGATCGTCTCGGCGTCGCCAGGGCCCCAGCGCAGCTCGATTCGGTTACCGCGCAGCGGATCCCATGCACGAAACAACTGGACGGTCAGGTCCTCGCCGGCTGAATTTGCGACGCGTTCCATGGCGACCAGCCCGTGCAGACGTGGCGCCGGCGCGGTCTCGCCAGTCCATACGCCCATGCCATCCGCCATCACCCGGCCGAGCGGGGAGACGCCCAGCATGCCTTCATACCCGAAGCCGAGTGTTCCATCCGGGTGCAGGAAGAGCGCTTCCGGGCCCTGATTGGGGTCGATGGCGCGGCCCATATGGTCTTGCGGGAGCGTAGCGACGCGCGTTGCCCGCGCCGCGCCGCTGCACTGGCCAAGGGCAAAGGCCTCGATCCGGTGGTCGCGTTCAAAGCTGACGAGGGCGAGGCCGTCCTGATAGATCAGCCCTTCGGCATCGGTCTGCAGCTTGCCAGCGAGCATCTGGCCGTCGGCCCCTAGCATATAGGCAAGCTTCGCGGTGGACGGGGCGCCCGCCGACAGCCCGATCCGGACAAAGACGCCCTCATCGGTGACGGCGAGAAGCCCCCCGCCGGCTTCGTCCGGTAGGCGGGCGAGGCCGGACAGGCCGCCGAACACAGAATTGGTGGAGGACAGTTCCCAGCTGCCAGCCAGCCTGGCGGTACTTGGAAGCAGGGCTTCGAGCCGCGCCGTATCCGCCTCACCCAGGGGCCGCGAGGTGAAGTCGATCGGCAGCGCGGCGAGCGGCGCGGTGCTAGGCGGACATGAAGCCCGGATCAGCGCCGGTGCGGCCTCATTGAAATGCCAGAGTTGGGCGCCGGCGGTATCTGCGGCAGGCCGGCTCAGCGGCGGAGCACTTGACCCCGCCGTGGGATTGTCCGGTGCGGCGCAGGCCGTCATCAGGCTGGCGGCAAGGAGGAACGGAAGGGCCGCAATCAGTCGCATCGGGTCAGGTCTCCGGCTTGGGCGGGGTTCGTCTGCCTCGATCCCCACAGAACATGGCCAAGGAATGACAGTGGCCTCACCATTTTGCCGAAACTGAGGCGTTTAGCGCTGGATTTGTAAAACGAACCCTTCCAGATTTGACGCATGAGCCAGATTCCCCTTGCCCGCAGATCACCGATTCCGCCGGAAAACTGCAACCTCGCCCGCGCGATAGAGCTGATCGGCGACCGGTGGACGATGCTGATCCTGCGCGCCGCGTTGTACGGTGTGCGCCGGTTTGATGATTTCCAGGCCGAGCTCGGCTGCCCGCGCACAGTCCTGTCCGGCCGGCTGAAAGCGCTGGTTGATGCCGGGCTGCTGACGAAGCGCGCCTACAAGGTCGCCGGAAAGCGCGCGCGGCCGGAATATGTGCTCTCCGCTATGGGTCTGTCGCTGCGGCCGATCCTGATCGGGCTGACTCAATGGGGCGATGTCTGGCTGGGCAAGGGCGACGCGCCGCCGATCAGCTTCACCAAGCTCGGTGCAAAGTCGGCGATCCGCGCGGCTTTTGTCGATATGGAGGGGCGCGAAGTGCGGCCCGACCAGATCCGCGCGGTGCTGCGGGGTTAGAACTACAGTTTGTGCAGGTGGCGCCCGAATTGGCTCTTGCAAAGGCCGCGGCTTGCGCTTAATCCGACCGCTCTGCTGTAAGGCGGAATAATCGTTTTCAGGACGCGGGCGTAGCTCAGTGGTAGAGCACAACCTTGCCAAGGTTGGGGTCGAGAGTTCGAATCTCTTCGCCCGCTCCAGAAAAAATTAGTACAAGCAGCAGGTTAAGTCGGATCGCGGCAGCGAAACGTTTGCTTATTTTCTTGCCATGTTTCGCGAGTAACCAACTAATAAACAGCCTTCCTTGCGCTGTTTTTGTGCGCGAATGCTTATGGAGATCCAGTTATGACGGATCTGGTCCGCGGCCCTAGAATCGCAGGCGGCCTCCTACGCAAGGCAGGGCTTGACAGAGGCTGGACGCAACAGAGGCTCGAAGAGTGCATGCCTGTGTGCCGGGCGACGGTCGCCACGTGTGCCGGCAACCCGGATGGCTGTGCTCTACGACGCGCTTGCGGCGCTTGGCCTCGATCTCGTCGTGATGAGGCGGCATGACAAATCGGATCTCAAGGACATGTTCTGAAAGCGCGCCGATCAAACGCCCGGAACCTCGTCGTCTATCAGAACTCAACGTGGTCCTACAGGAATGGCGGTGTCAAACTTGACGCGGCGATAGACGACATGGGTTGTGGATCGTGAGATGGCCGGGTTGGTCAGGATCTTTGTATTGATCCAGTCGTCATAGCGGACCATGTCGGCGAAGTGCCCGATCAGGATGAAATCCTCGTCCCCCGTGACCGTGTAGCATTGGGAAATTTCCTCTGTCTCGCGGATCTCAGTCTTGAACGCTTCGTATGTCCGCAGGCTCTCTTCGGCAAAGCGCACCGCGATGATGACCGTGATCCCCAGCCTTGAGGGATCGATCAGGCTGACATCCGCCTGGATGTAACCCTCCCTGCGCAGACGCGCGACCCGGCGGCGGACGGCCGGCTCCGAGAGGCCAACAACATCGCCGAGCGCGGCCATCGGCTGCCGGTTATCGCGTTGCAGGGCGGTGAGGATTCTACGATCAAAGGCGTCGAGCATGCATGGCAGATATCGCATTTCGTCGCACTGGCCAGTTTCTTCGATCAGATCTGATCGCCGGGTTTCCGGAATCGATCAGACAGGCGCCCGGGATGTCGCTAATTTTCGCACTGTTCTGCTCTGGCGACGTGTGATGTTGCGCCCGGAAAACGGAGAAAATGAATCATGAAGATCGTGTCAGCCCTTCTGCTTGCCAGCGCGCTTTGGCCGGGCCCAGCCGCGGCAGGCGAAGAACCGGGCGCGCCCGTCCTGTTCCTGCCGGAGGTCCTCCAGCCGGACGGTCGCTTTACCCTGACTCCCGGTTTCAGCCCGGATGGCCAGACGATGTTCTTTTCCCGGACGGACTGCCTTCCGATCTGGGAGTGCCCTCAGCGCCTGACGCGGATCGACCGGACCGCGGCCGGCTGGACCGAGCCCGCTGCAGTGCCGTTGCCGCAGGACGCGCGGGCCGACTATCCGAGCGTGACCCCCGACGGACGCTATCTCCTGTTCTCCTGGGCGGCCACACGGCCTGAATATCCCGGGGTCGGTATCAATGACAATTTCGACCTCTGGCGCCTCGACCTGACCGACCCCGCCGCGGTGCCCCAGCCGCTTGAAGGGCCTGACCTCAACCGGTTGCGCGCCGGCCGGGTCGCGACGCTGCGCTTTGTCAACAATGAGACGGCGCCGATCCTGACCGAGGAGGGCGACCTCTATTTCTGGACAGAGCGGCTGGACGGCGTCGGCGAGCGGGATGTCTACGTCGCCCGCGCTGACGGCCTGGGCGGCTTTCAGCAGCCTGAGCCGCTGCCCGCGCCCATCAACTCAGCCGGCCGCGATGACGGGGCCTGGGTCTCGCCGGATGGCCGGCTCATGCTGATCACTTATGCTGACCGCGGCGGCTGCGGGGGAAATGATCTCTTCCTGTCGCGCCGGACCGGTGATGTGTGGAGCGAGCCGCAGAATCTCGGCTGCAGAGTCAATTCGCCCTATGACGACGGGGCGGGTGTGCTGATCCCCGGCACGCAGACCCTGGTCTTCATGTCGTCGCGGCCCGCTCAAGGATTTCGGGACGGCACAGTCGCTCTGTGGACGGTGGATATCGACATCGACTGACCCGCGCCGCATAGAAGGTCGCCCGGCCGGCGGCCCCTCGGGGAGGCTGTCCTTGAGTGTGCCGCCTGTGAAGCAATCCATGGCTGGACGCGCCGCCGTTGGGCGGCGGGGAAGTGGCTTCAGAGGACGAGGTCCCTGAGGAGGCGGGCGCCGGACCGGCTGACCGGGACATTTTGCCCGCCGCTGAGCAGGGCTCGCCAGCGGCCGTGTCCGATGTTCTCGAACAGGGTAACCGCGTCCAGCCTTACCAGCCATGACCGGTGGACTTTGATGAAGCCGGCGAGGCTCAGGCGCTGCGCGGCTTCGGTCAGTGTCATTTTGACAAGCAGGCTGTCGTGTGAACGAACAAGGCGGACATAGTCCCCTGTCGCTTCGACCGCGAGAATTGTCCGGGGATCGACGGGCACAAGTCCCGCATCCTGCTGAACCAGGACCAGCTTCATGGCCGGCGAAGGCGCCGGGCCGCAGTCCGGCGCCGGCGCGGTTACATTATGCAGCGTCAGCAGGCGAACATGCGCAGAGGCGACTGCGATGAGGGCATAAATGAAGACCCCCTGCAGGACCTGCCAGGTCAGCCCCGGCCCGCTGAACCACCAGTGCCTCCAGATCCCGGATACCGCCCAGTTCAGAGCGGCGTCCATGAGTGTAATGGCCGTCATCCACGCCATGACAAAGCCGGTCAAAAAGAGCCCGTGCCAAACGCCAGCCCAGATGGGCATGGACGGCGCGTAGCGCGTGAGCCGGAAGACTGCGTATCCGAGCAGCGCGAGCGAGCAACCATTGGCGACGCCGGGAATGATCGCCGCGGCGGGGTTTCCGTCCCGGGTGACGGAAAAAACGATTACATAGAGTAGCGTGAGGAGCCCGCACGCGGCGGGCCAGAACCAGGCCGGCACCTTGCTTCGCGCAATCTGCGGATTGGATGCTGCCTGCATGCAACTGCTTTCTGACGCTTCACCATTGGTCGGCTGACCTGCGCCGCTCACCTGCGATCTGAGCTATTCTGTCGAATTTCCCGGTCAAGGTTGGCGTGGGAGGACATGCTCTCTTTGAATGGTCCGAGGATATGGGCCGAGCGAACTGAAGGAGCGAAACTCATGTCATATCAGAGGTCTGTTCGAAGCTTACTGAACGCCGGGCTGATCGTTGCGTGCCTCTTCGCCGGCCTTGCAGGGTGTGGTGAGCGGCCTGCGCCACCTGAGACGGCCGACCTGATTCTTCGTCAAGTCCGGATCGTCGACACTGCGGCGGGTGTGTCGTCCGCGCCTGTGGATGTCGCTGTCAGGGAAGGTATGATCGTACGGATCGGGGACCTTGAGGGCTGGGAGGCAGTGAGGGCCATTAATCTGTCAGAAAACTATGTGCTGGCCGGGCTCTGGGACCTTCATGTCCATCTCGCGTCCAATACCCTGGTCGGTGCCGGGAGAATTGAACCGAGAGACTGGTACATCCCCCTCTCGATCTCCCATGGTGTTCTCGGGCTGCGCGACCTGGGTTCGCGAACCGATGAAATCCTCGCGCTTCGGCAAGTTCTCGATGAAGACCGGGCGCGTGGTCAGCCTGCACCGCGGCTCAAGGTCGCCGGCCAGTCATTTTCAGGCCGTCAGCCATGGGGCGATTTTGATCACACACTGATCCCCGGGACACCGGAGGAAGCTGAGGCGATGGCCGCTGCGCAGATTGCGCGCGGGGTAGATTTCATCAAGACCCACGATTTCCTTGCGCCTGAAATCTACAAAGCAATCACAGGCGCGGCCTCAACGCGCGGCAAGAGAGTCGTCGGACACCTCAGACCCTATTCCGGTCCGCTGGATTCAATCGGGAAAGGCCAACGCGACTTTGATCACCTCCCGCCTGAACTGCTCGCCTATTGCGGCCCGACCGGCGCACAGGACACTGAAACCTTCTATGCCGGATGGTATACCGGCGGGCCCGGATACTATGAGCGGGCGATGGCGGCCCTGTTCGAACCGGATGGGTGTGCGGCGCTTTTTCACGAAATGGCGGCGGCCGGCGCAAGCGTTACACCGACCTTGAGTGTGCGTGCACCCGTCAGTGACCAGCTCTATGAGGCGGCGCAGGTTCATCTGACCGGCGCAGATCGGGACTCCTGCGATCAGGCGCGCGCAGCGTCCCTTAGCACACCTGGCGAGGATCGCCGCGCCTACGAGCACATGACATCGGGCGTCATCCGGCAGCTCAGCGCAGCCGGTGTCCTGATCGGGACGGGGACCGACGGGTCGCCGCGTCGCTGCGCGGTACCCGGCCTTATCCTGCATGAAGAGTTGCGTAGGTTGCATGAAGCGGGTCTCTCCGCGGCGCAGGTGCTGGACGCTGCGACACGGGTATCGGCCAGGATCGCCGGCGCGGAACAGTCCGGCCGCGTGGAAGAAGGGTATCTCGCCGACCTCGTGATCGTGGCATCAGATCCTTTGCTCAGCCTTGGCGCGCTGGACGCAATGACCGGCGTTGTGGCGGGCGGCATGTTCCTGGACGCGGTTGATCTTGAAAAGCTGCGCGCCGGCGCGCTTGAGGCTTCGCCAGACTGAGCCGGTAGCGGTCCCCATCCGGTCTGGACCAGTTCGATCATGATCCGCCCGGAACGTTCCCAAAAACACAATGCTGTTCTGCAGGCCGGGGCAGCCATATCCGGGCTTCAGTCCGTACACAAAGAGCCGGTCGAACTGAACGGCGACTTCGTCGGCCGCGAGGTGCCCGGCCGGATTATGCCATTTCGGGAGCCAGTTGAGGGCGCCGACGACCGCGAGCCGTGCCATGCGCGGGTCGATGTCGTGCCGCTTGCCGTTATGGCGCAGCTTCTTTACCTGCAAGGCTTGAGTGCATCGCTTCCAGTTCGGCCAGTTCGAGCGATTTCTGGCGGGCAAGCCGAATGCCCCAGACGATCAGAGCAGCGAGAACTGCGAGGCCGCCCGCAGAGACCGCGAGCAGCACGTCCGCTGGCGCCGCCTCGGCGGCGCCGGGCGCAGAAAGCCTCGCCGCGAGATACCCCACGAGCACGCTCGGCAGCGGGCAGATGTAATAATACCGCCCGAGATTGCGCATGGCCCGGGTGCGCTTGATCAGGAAAGGAAGGAGCGCTGCGGGCTCTTCTGAATAGGCTGCGATGAGACGCGCCCTGTCCTTTCGGTATTTCCACCAGCTGCCCGCCACGGAGACAGATCCGATCAGGCTCAATAGTCCGCGCGTCGGAAGCTGGCCCGCGAACTCCATGACCAGCAGGATGAGCAGCCCGGCGATGCAGATCAGGAAGCTCAGCTGGTTCAGCCGGCGCAGCCGTCTGTTCTGCCGCTGAAGTCGCTGCACGAGCGGCCCGACATCGATCTCGCCGCCGCTCTGCCACAGGGCGGCGAGGGGGAAATCTTCTTTCCGTGTGTGTGTATCCGTCATGAGGCAACCGTTTCGGCCGGAGTGTCTGCGATCATTTTTTCAAGCGCTGCTCGCGCCCGGTGAAGCCGGACGCCGACATTGCCGGGGCTCAATGACAGGGTGTCCGCGATTTCCAGATTGGTGAAACCTTCCAGATGCAGTCCGATGACCTGGCGAAGCGGAAGGTCGAGCGCGCGGACCGCCTGCACGAGCCGCCTCCGCTTGAGCGCAAGATCGGTCTCGGTTTCATGGTCGCTTCCAGGGTCAGCGACATCGGCGGCAAACGCCGCATCGACCTCGCGCGGTTTGCGCGCCGCGCGCCGCACGTGATCAATACAGACGTTGTTGGCGATGCGTGCAATGAAGGTCCGGATGCTGGCTTCGCCGCGATAGGCGGGCAAGGCCTGGTAGACGGCTAGGAAGACTTCCTGGACGAGTTCCTCGATCAGGGCCGGACGCCGTTCATATGTCGCGGCGATGCGGGCCACCAGCCCGGCATGGGCGCGGACCAGTGTCTCGAAGTCAGCGGATGCAGGCGGCGTCATCCGGGCATAGTCGCCCGGTGGCGAAATTCATTACAGCGCCTGAACCAAATTATTTTCCGTAATGGATTTGAGGTTCCTGCCGACTGTTCTCCTGCATATCAGCAAAAGGAGACAGATATGTTCCGAACCACCAGACTTAGCCTGATCAGCGGGCTCCTGGCAGGCTATATCCTGCTTGCCGGACTGCTCTTCAGCCTCCATCCCGAACCGCGCCTCGTCGCCGCAGACCTCCTGCCGATGTTCGTTATCAGTGCTGTCGGCATCGCCGTGCTCTTCCTGTCGCCGGAGAGGCGGCCGGCAACAAAGTCAGAGGCAGGCCGCCTGCTGACCCTGAAAGCCGGCTGCAGCGACCGCCTCGGCTTGCTGGCAACTGGCGCACTGGTCGCAGCCGCTATCCCGCTGGGCGTATTGATCAGCCAGCTCTTCCGCCTCTTCGCCTGACCCCCCGAACAACGGAGCTATCCCATGAAAACCCTCCTGAAATCTGCCTGTCTGGCCGCCCTCGCATTCTGGGTTCAAGCCGCGGCGCGCGCCGAGCCGCCCGCCTGGATCGTGACAGACGCCGACAGCCGCATGATCCTCTATCCGACCGTGCACGCCTTGCCCGACGGGCTCGACTGGCAATCACCTGCGCTGGCAGAGATCATCGCCGCATCCGATAAAGTCTGGCTAGAGATCGGCGATCCTGATGCGCCCGGCCTCGCAGAAGAGGTGTCCCGGCTTGTCTCAGCTTACGGAATGTCGCCGGACATGCCGTTGTCGAGGCGCCTGGACGAGACGCAGTTTGCGGCTTTCAGCCAAGCTGTGACTGAACTCGGCCTGCCCGTTGAAGCGCTGGACCCGATGAAGCCATGGCTGGCCGCCATTGCCATGACGCAGGCTGAGCTTTCAGCGGCCGGCATATCGGGTGAGCGCGGTGTGGAGAAAGTCCTCTCCGGCCTGCTCGATGACCGCCCGGTGAAAAACCTCGAGACGGCCGCGCAGCAGACCCGGATGCTGGCCGAGCTTGCCGATGAGGATCAGGTCGCGTTCCTCATGACGGCCGTTGAAACGGCCGGGACGGCGGCTGACCGGCTCCTCGGGGTCACACGCGACTGGGCCGCGGGTGACCTTAAGGGCATGGAGCAGCTGCTCCTCGCCGAGCTGCGCGCGGATTATCCCGCCCTCTACGACCGCATCTTTTCGCAGCGCAATGCAGCATGGACAGATATCCTGTCGGAACGGCTGGAGGGATCAGGCAGCGACTTCGTCGCGGTCGGCGCGGGACACCTCATCGGCGAAGACAGCGTACAGAGCCTGCTTGCGGCGCGGGGCTACACGGTTCGCCGGGTTTCCCTCGGTGAGCTCATGCCCTGATGACACAGATCCCCGGGGCCGGCTCACGTCCCCGGGGATCATCTGCGGGGTCAGCACTTTTTCAAACTGTTGCGGCGGCCAGGACAGGGCAGTTTGCTCCAGTTGCCGCCGGCGCGCGGGATGATCAGCGCCCGCTCTCTTCATCCGGATGCGGATTGATGTCTATCAGGTCGCCGGGCCGGCAGTTGAGAACGCGGCAGATCTTCTCAAGCGTTTCGAAACGCACGCCCTTAACCTTTCCCGACCGCAGGAGCGAGAGGTTCGTCTCGCTGATGTCGATCAGCGCGGCCAGATCCTTCGCCTTCATCTTGCGCCGGGCGAGCATGACATCGAGGGTGACAACAATCGACATCGTCAGATGATCTGGTCGTTCTCCGCCTTGATCCCGGCGGCAAGTGTGAAGCTGTTGCCGAACAGGCGAAGGGCCAATCCGAACATCAGGAGGACGATGGCCACATAGTCCGGGCCTGCGCTCTGACGGCCGTCTCCGATGGCAGGATCAAATGTCGGGGAAACGAGCAGGGCCGTTACCGCAGCGGCGATCAGCAGGCTCCCTATGCGCGTCAGGCTCCTGCCGTTACCGGGGGTGAAGATCTCTCCTTTTGAGAACTGCACCAGCAGGCCCCTGGCTATGTACACGGCAACAAGCGCGAGGATCACCGGCAGAAATCCGATCATCAGGGTAGCGTATGCCACCGCACTGTCGACGGCGTCCCGGTCCGGGCTGACGAGCGCGGCGCCAAAGCGCTTGAGCGGCACATAGGAGACATGCGCGAACAGCCAGAGCGCCACGACCCAGAACCCGATGGCGAAAAGCAAAGCGAGGTCCCGGCTTTGCTTTCTGAGCTTCAAAGAAGCCATTTCGATCGTTGTCAAATTTAACTCCTGCGCTAGAATATTTACGTAAAACATAAAGAACTTTATGCTTGGGTCAATAGCCGTGTTTGAGGTTTCTGGTGTTTTCCCGGCGCGGTGCGCGGTTGTGCGCACCGTCCGCCAGATCCGTCCCCTGTGCGCCAGCCAATTGCCGAGATGCCTGCAAAAGCCGCAGTGATGCTCTGCGAGGTATTGGGGCGCGGCGGCGGCGGCGATATCAACGAAACGTCCGTCGCCTTGACTTCGAGATTGTTGAAGGCGGTTCACGCTCGCCCATTTAGCCGAGGAGGCGGGCGAAACCGGCCGGTTCGGCCTGACCGCGCCGCGGCAGGCGCGCGCCGGGGTTCACGCGGGCCCGAAGACAGGTAAAAGCCGATTATGAAAAACAGGGAATTGATATGAAGACATCTGCCAGCCCCGACCTCCCTGATCTTCGCCTGCTGTCTACAGAGACGAAGATCAGCCTCCTCAGCGGAACTGACTTCTGGCGGACGCGCGAGATCCCGGCGCTCGGCATTGCTTCGGTCAAGCTCTCAGATGGTCCGAACGGCGTGCGCGGCGATCTGTCGGGTTCGGTTCCGGCAACCTGCTTTCCCGTCGGTGTCTGCCTCGGTGCGAGCTGGAACACCAAGTTGCTGGGCGAAGTCGCGCGGGTCATCGCGGATGAGGCGCGGGAGAAGTGCGCACACGTCGTGCTCGGTCCAACCGTAAATCTCCAGCGAACGCCCATCGGCGGGCGCAATTTTGAGTGCTATTCTGAAGATCCCTACCTGACGGGTATGCTCGGGACTGCCTTCGTCTCGAGTTTGCAAGCAGAAGGGATCGGGGCCTGTCCGAAACACTTTATCGCCAATGACACCGAATTTGAGCGCCATACGATCAGCTCCGTTGTCGATGAAAGGACGCTTGCTGCAGTCTATCTTCTGCCATTCGAGATGATTGTGCGCAAAGCAGACCCATGGATGATCATGTCGTCCTATAACAGGCTGAATGGTATCTACACGTCCTCCCATGAAGACCTTCTAATTCGTACACTGAAAGAGGAATGGAAGTTCGGCGGTGTTGTCGTTTCCGACTGGGGCGCGGCGCTTGAAACGATTCCCAATGCGATCGGCGGTCTCGACCTGGAAATGCCGGGCCCGTCAAAAGTCTGGGGCACGAAGCTCCGGGCGGCTGTCGATGCCGGTGAGGTCAGTGAAGCGTGTATCGACAGCAAGGTTGCCCGGCTGCTGAAGCTGATCCAGCGCACGGGCGCGCGCCCCGGAGATGCCCGGCGCCCGGAGCGCGGAGAAGATACGCCCGCCAAGCGCGAACTCGTCAGGCGGGCGGCGACCGAAGGCATGGTGCTCCTGCGAAACGCCGGCAACCTTCTGCCGCTTGAGCCAGGCTTCTCCGGACGTATTGCGGTTATCGGGCCGAACGCGGCCCGGGGCCAGATCATGGGCGGCGGCAGCTCTTTTGTGCACAGTCACCCCCCGGTACATCCCCTTGAAGGAATTCGGTTTGCCTTTCCGAACGCGGTGATCAACTACCAGCCGGGCTGCCGGAACAACAGGTACGCGCCCCTGATACACCCGGGCCAGATCCGCCATCCTTCGGGCGAGGGGCAGGGGTTCCGGCGCCAGGTGTTTTCGGCGCCGGGCTTCGGCGGCGAGCCGGACCGGGTCGACGTCCTCCCGACCAGCGTGATGAAGCTCCTCGACGCGTTCGGCGCCGAACGGCCCGGCCCGGCCGGTATCGTCCTGGAGGGGGACTTTGCGCCTGAATTTTCAGGATCGCACACACTCGGCCTGATGAGTGCAGGCCGCTCACGGCTGTATGTGGACGGCGAAGAGGTCATCGATAACTGGACCGCCTGGCGCCGCGGGCAGAGCTTTTACACTTTCGGAAGTGATGAAATCCGTAAGCAGATCATGTTTGAAGCAGCCAGGCCATATCGCATCCGTGTCGAGTATGAACGCCCTGCAGCCGCGCTGATTGCCGGTCTCCAGTTTGGAATAGAGCCGCCGCTGTCCGGCGCAGCGATTCAGGAGGCAGCAGATCTCGCGGCAGAGGCTGACATAACGATACTCCTTCTCGGATCAAACCCGGACTGGGAGACCGAAGGCCACGACCGCACCAATTTCGGCCTGCCCGGCGATCAGGACAGGCTGGCCGAGGCGGTGCTCTCAGCCTGTCCTGCCACCATTGTTGTCATGAATGTCGGCTCTGCAACCGAGATGCCCTGGCTTGAAAGAACCGGCGCCGTCCTGGTTCCCTGGTTCGGCGGGCAGGAAATGGGCAATGCACTCGGAGACGTTCTCTCGGGGAAATCGGACCCCGGCGGGCGCCTTCCGTTCACCTGGCCAAAGCGTGTCGCCGATCACCCGGCGATGGCGACATATCCGGGGTCGGATGGCGAGATGGCCTATGTCGAAGGGGTTTATATGGGATATCGGGGGTTCCTGTCTCACGGCGTTGAGCCTCTCGCACCCTTCGGGTTCGGTCTGAGCTACGGACAGGCAGACATCGTGTCGGCCGCCATTCAAGATCCGGGGGCCGGCCCGCACCTCGAGATCCGGGTAATCGCTGCGAATCGGTCTGACGTGACCGCAACACTCGTCGTGCAGGCGTATGCGGAACTGACCCCGGCGCCGGGCGCCGCGCCGATCCGGGCTCTGGTGGGCTTCACGAAGGTGGAGCTGGGGCCGTATGAACACAGAAAAGTCGATCTGCAGGCTGACCTTACTCCATTGGCGCGCCTGATCGAGCCGGGGAGCCGTACACTGCTGCCGTCTGAAATTCTGATTGGGGAAAGCGCCGCTGGCCCCTTTCTAACTGTGGTCCGGCCCTGATAAGTGCGCGCGGTAAGGTCATGGACCTGACAGGCAGGGGCGCGTCCCGATCGAGGCTCTGAAGTCAGACGCGATGGCGGCAAGGGACACGATCGCCGCATGCGCCTGATGTGCGACAGTTCGTAACTTTTTGAAAGAGCCGTTGGCGAAGGACACTTTGGCGGATACGCTACGCATGCTGGGACGGATTGCCGCGTTTGTTATGACGTTTTCCGGAACCCTGCCGCGCGGCCTGCGTTAATGCGTTAGGTCCTCCATTCCGGCGGTCCGCTTAAAGTATTGGAGCGACCCGATGAGCAACGCCAAGAAAACGGGCAACCAGGATACGCAGGCAGACCATGCCCGCCGCGCTTTGGAGATGAAGCAGGAAGCCGACGGCAAATCTGTTCAGCATCATCCGGAGTCGCGCACGGCCGGTGAAGGCCAGGTGCAGGAGGCACGTCCAGACGAGCCGCCGATGGGCGCCCTCGACGCGGAAGGCCACCGCGCCGTCCTGGAACGTAGCCGGAAGGTGCGCTGATGGATTTCCAGTTCAACACCGGTAACAAGGTCAACGGCGATGCGCGCATGGACGAGCATTTCGAAGCGCGCTTCCGCCAGCGGCTTGCGCGGTTCGAGCCGCGACTTTCGCGCATTGAGGTGCATGTGCGGGACGTGGATGGTACGCGCCGGTCAGGCCCGGAAGGCATAGAAGCCGGCATCGAAGCCCGCCCCAAGATCGGCGATCCGATCCGGGTCACCGAGCAGGGCGAGACGCCGGAGGCCGCAGTTGGCGCTGCCTTGCAGACACTCGTGGCGCGGCTCGATTCGATTTTCGGCAAATCCGACCGCGTGCGCAAATAAGGTGTCCTGGGGATATGCCGGGACTTGCGCCCCTGCATAGGCTCTCTCAACCTCATCCCCCCTGATCTCATTCTTCCGCTATCTAGAACTGAAGTCCGATGGTGCCACCTGACAGAATTGAACTGTCGACCTCATCATTACCAATGATGCGCTCTACCCCTGAGCTAAGGCGGCATTGCCGGGAAAGTCCGGTGGCTTTAACGTAAGCCTGACCGGATGAAAAGACCGTTTAGCCGCTCAGCATGACACAGAAACCGCCAACACAGGAAGAAGAAGCGCGCGCCGCCCGCCGGGCAGAGGCGCTGCGCGCGAATCTGCGCCGCCGGAAGGCCGCTGCGCGCAAGGATGTGCCGGGGCCTGCGAGCGCGCGGGAGGCGTCGGATGACTGACACTGTCACCTGGCCGCCGCGGTCAAGGGCGCTCGCGGCGATCCGGCATTGCTGCGCGGACTGGCCGACGGGCTTGTTGCGCCGATTGCCTTCATCATCAGCCTGTTCCCCGGGGATGTGCACACATGCGCATTTCCCAATGTCGGGCGCTGGTATGATTTCGGCTTCCTGATCGGCCTCTGCTGCTGGAGCGGTGGCGCGGCGGCCTCCAAATAGCATTTTCCTTCACAATCTGGCCCTTACAAAGCCGCGAAGCACGGTATATCTGCCGCCCATGGACCGACTTCACATTATAGGCGGCACGCCTCTCAGCGGCCGCATCCCCGTCTCGGGCGCCAAGAATTCGGCGCTGAAACTCATGGTCGCTTGCCTGCTCACGGACGAGCCGGTGGAATTCACTAAAATGCCAAATCTGGCGGATACGCGTTTTCTCGCGCAGCTGCTGGAGACACTGGGTGTGGAGGTGTACTGGCCCAAGGGCTCGTCGACCTGCCACCTGAACGCGGCGGAGCTGAAATCCACGATCGCGCCTTATGAACAGGTGCGGAAGATGCGAGCGAGCTTCAATGTGCTCGGGCCGCTGGTGGCACGCTCGGGGCATGCGACCGTCTCGCTGCCTGGCGGCTGCGCCATAGGTGCCAGACCGGTGGACCTGCACTTGCAGGCACTTGCGGCAATGGGCGCGGATCTTCGTGTCGAGCAGGGCTATGTAAAGGCGGCCGCCATTCATGGGCTGAAGGGCGCGCATATCAATTTCTCGACTGTCTCGGTGGGTGCAACGGAACATGCCATGCTGGCCGCTACGCTGGCGAAAGGCGAGACAATCCTCGAGAATGCTGCGCGCGAGCCGGAGATTGAAGACCTTGCCAACTGCCTGAACAAGATGGGCGCTCAGGTATCCGGCGCCGGCACTTCTGTCATCCGCATCAAGGGTGTCGAGAAACTGAAAGGCACGACCTATCCCGTCATGCCGGACCGTATCGAGGCGGGCACCTATGCGATGGCTGCGGCCGCTGCCGGCGGTGACGTGACGCTGGATGGCGCCCCGGTCGCGGCGCTCGGCGCGATGATCGCCAAGCTGCGCGAGGCCGGCGTGACGGTTGACGCGGACGAGGCGGCCTCGACCGTGCGCATCCACCGCAACGGTTCGGCGCTGAAGGCGGTGAGCCTCTCAACGCAGCCGCATCCGGGTTTCCCGACGGACCTGCAGGCGCAGTTCATGGCGCTGATGTGCACGGCCGAAGGTACAAGCATCATCCGCGAAACAATCTTCGAGAACCGCTTCATGCACGCGCCGGAACTCTCCCGCCTCGGCGCGGATATCACGGTGCGCGGACAGGAAGCCGTGGTGAAGGGCGTTGCCCATCTGACAGCCGCGCCGGTAATGGCGACCGATTTGCGTGCCTCGGTATCGCTGGTCATCGCGGGCCTCGCAGCCGAGGGCGAGACGGTGGTCAACCGGATCTATCATCTCGACCGCGGCTTCGAGCGGCTGGAAGAAAAGCTCGGCGCCTGCGGTGCGCAGATCAGCCGGCGGTCGGGCGAAGAGGAATAGGTTCAGGCCGTCATTCCATACGCCGCGAAGCGGCGATCCGGCACCTTGGCGAGGTTGTTGCGCAGTTGAGAGAAGCTCCCGGCTCTGCGGCCGCTCCGCGGCCTTGTCCGGGATGGCAGAGGCGAGCGAGCTACCATCTTTCCGTTGAGGTTCGCGGCCGGATACGGCATGGAACCAACGCATGGCACACGAGCCCCGAGAGACCCTGATGACTGACCCAAAACCGCTGCGTCTGCTCGCCGAAGAGACGGACGACCTGGAGATCATCGCTGCAGCCGTTCAGGACGCGGTGGTGAAGGCGGGCAATCTGAAGTATGAGGCGCGCAGTCGCCGCTTCAGCCTCGAACTCAATCGTTACCGATGGGAAACCGCGCCCAAGCGCAAGAGCGAACCGGGCCAGCGCGTGCGCGCGCTACTGGCGTTCGACGGCGTGCTCGGCGTGAAGACGCGCGGGATCACCAAGGCGGACCCTGAACTGATCCTGTCGCTGCTCAGCGCGAACTTCGTCACCGACTTTGCCGAGCCACCCGGCGGCACGGTGACGCTGCTGTTTGCCGGGGACGGCGAGATCGTGCTGACGGTGGAGGCGCTGGATGCGACTCTGCTCGACAGTGACTATATCTGGCCGACCCGGCGCGTGCCCAGCCATGAGCGGCGGCGCGGGTAAGCCTTTCCCAGATGCCGAGACAGGTGCCAATTCACCCCGCCCTGCCTTGCCATGCGGGAAGGCCCGGTCCATGTAGCGGGGCTTGAAAATCCGTCAGGAAAGCCCCGTATGGCCCGTCATTTGAATGCATCCGAGCCCGGTTTCGAGGCGTCGCTGCGCCGGTTCCTCGAGGAAGATCGCGGGCAGGGCGAGGACGTGTTTTCCGTCGTACGTGACATCATCGCCGATGTGCGTCAGCGCGGCGGCGCGGCGGTGGCCGACCAGACCGCGAAGTTTGACCGGCTGCAGATCGATCCCGTAACGCTGTCCTCCGACAATATCGACCTGGCGGCGCTCGCGGCAGAATGCCCCTCAGACCTGCGCGAGGCGATCGATTTCGCACACGATCGGATTGCGGCCTATCACGCCGCCCAGCGCCCGGCGGATCATCGGTTCACAGATGCGGCCGGCATCGAACTTGGCTGGCGCTGGACGGCGCTGGATTCGGTGGGCGTCTATGTGCCGGGCGGGCGAGCAAGCTATCCCTCTTCGGTGCTGATGAACATCGTGCCGGCGCGCATTGCTGGCGTTGAGCGGGTCGTCATGGTCGCGCCGGCGCCGGACGGGCAGCTTTCGCCGGCGGTAGCATATGCGGCGCTGAAAGCGGGGGTGGATGAATATTACCCAATCGGCGGGGCGCAGGCTGTGGCCGCGCTGGCTTATGGGGCTGGGCGGCTTAAGCCTGTGGACAAAATCGTCGGGCCGGGAAACGCATTCGTTGCGGAGGCCAAGCGGCAGGTGTTCGGCAAGGTCGGCATCGATACGATTGCCGGGCCGTCCGAAATCCTCGTCATCGCGGACACGACGGCGAATCCGG
>CAYPDA010000030.1:0-28287 GCA_964409375.1 uncultured Hyphomonas sp. | reverse complement strand
TCTATATCAGCGCGGCGCTGGCGGGGGCGGCGGTGTATACGGGGCTGCATTTGCTTGGATGGCCGTTAATGGTATCGGCGCTGCCGGGTGTGCTGGCGGCGTTTGCGATCCGGGCAGGGGCGCTGAAGTTCGGGTGGTCGTTTCCGCCGTACAAGAGCCGGCCGGGGCGGAAGCCGGAGGATATTCCCTGAGCGAGAAGGGTCTTTGATTCGCCGTTCGGGACATCGCAGTGCGATGTCTGATCCGAACGGCCCCTCACCGCCCATCGCATCGCGATGGGCCCCTCCTCTCCCGCTGGGCGGGAGAGGAGGGGCCCGCCGCCGGAGGCGGTGAGAGGTGAGGGCGCACTGACAGGAAAGTTGACGCTTCGTGACGCCTCGGGCAGGGTGACCGTAACGAGAACAGGATGATCCATGCCCGACGCAGACACAGCCTTCCGCCGCACCGGCAAGCGCGCCAGCACCAAGGCTGCCAACCGGCGCGCGATTCTTGACGCCGGCCGCCGCGTGTTCGCGCGGATCGGGTTTGAGGCCACGACCGTGCGCGACATCATCCGCGAGACCGAACTCGCCTCTGGCACCTTCTACAACTACTTCAAATCCAAGGAAGAAGTGTTCCAGGCGATCGCCGAGGATTCGACCCAGCGCTTCCGCGCGCACCTTTCCGATGTGCGGGCGCGGGCGACGACGCTGGAGGAATATATCGACAACGCCTTCCACGCCTATTTCAGCTTCATTGCGCGCGAGAATGAAGACGCGATCGCCTGCGGCGCGCCGCACCTGGCGCTGGTCGGCGTGCGCGTCGATACGCCGGAGATGGAGGCGCTGGCGAAGGAAATCCGCGCGGATATCGAGGCCGCTATGTCGCAAGAGGCGGCCGCCGGGCTCGACATCGAGTACCTGACCGCGTCCGCCATCGGCATGGCGCGGGAGATGGGCGACTACATGCTGCAGCGCCGGCCGGTGGATGTGGACGGGGCGACGCGGTTTGCCGCCGGCCTCGTGCTGGGCGGGGCCCGCGCGATGATGAAGGGCTAGGCGCGGCCACCCGCCCCGGCGACACCCCTTGGCGGGGCGCGTAAAAGGCGCCAGACTCTCCTTCGTTAACACAGCGACAAAAGGGAGCGCGCATGAGCCTACAACGCAAGATGGCGAAGGCGGCGGCGAGCCTGCCGGGCGGGATGATCGTGTCGATGTCCGGCGGCAAGCCGCTGACCATCGAGGGGCGCACGCTGGAGCCGCAACTGCAGTTGATGGCGTGGAACGGGCGCGAGGCGCCGGCGCTGTCATCACTGCCGGCGGAGGTGGTGCAGGCGGCCGTAAAGGCGCAGTTGGACCTCCTGGCGGACAAGGCTGTGGCCGGCGTGGTGCTGGAGGATATGGATATTCCGGGGCCGGACGGTCACCGCCTGCCGGTGCGCGCTTACCGGCCGGCTGTGCAGGCGCCGTCGCACCCGGTGATCGTGTTCTTTCACTTCGGCGGTGGCGTGATCGGCGACATCGAGACGAGCCATGCGTTCTGCTCCATGCTGGCGCGTGGGGCGAAGGCGCCGGTGCTGTCGGTCGGCTACCGGCTCGCGCCGCAGCACCGGTTTCCGGCGGGGCTGAATGACTGTATCGCGGCGTATGACTGGGCGCTGGCGAATGCCAGCCGGTTCGGCGCGCCGGCAGGCAAGGCGGCGGTAGCCGGTGACAGCATGGGCGGCAACTTCTCTGCTATCATCAGCCAGCGGATGAAGCGGGAGGGAAAGACCGTTCCCGCGCTGCAGCTGCTGATCTACCCCGCCATCGACATTTCGAAACATTATCCGTCCAAGGACGCGTTTGCAAATACCTTTTCGCTGAGCCAGGACACGATGGACTGGTTCATGCAGCACTACCTGCCCGAAGGCTTTGACAAGACGGATCTGAATGTCTCGCCGGGGCAGGCGGCGGACCTTTCCGGCTTGCCGCCGGCGGTGGTGATCACGGCGGGGCATGATCCGCTGGTGGATGAGGGGGATGAGTATGCGGCGCGGCTGAAAAGCGCGGGCGTGAAGGTGGTGCACAAACGGTATGACCATCTGGCGCATGCCTTCACGGCGTTCACTTTTCTCTCGCCGGGCTCGAGGGCAGCGTGCGAGGAGATCGCGGGGATGGTGGGCCAGATGTTTTCTGAAGGCTCATGAGCGGGGCGATGCAGGCGCTGGTCTGCTCGTCGCTTGCGCCTGAGTTTGCCGGTGTGGCGCTGGAGGCGAGGGACTTGCCGGAGCCGGGGCCGGGCGAGGTGCGGGTCGCGGTCAGGGCGGCGAGCCTCAACTTTCCGGACCTTCTGATGGCGGAGGGAAAATACCAGTTTAAGCCTGAGCTACCTTTTACTCTCGGTATGGAATTCTCCGGCGAGGTGGACGCGGTCGGCGAGGGCGTGACGGGCTTCCTGAAGGGCGACGCGGTGACCGGCGGGGCGAAGACCGGCGCGTTTGCAGGCTTCGCGCTTGCGCCAGCCGCAGGCCTCCGTGCCAAGCCGGAGGCGATGAGCCATTCCGAGGCGGCGGCCTTCGGCGCGGCCTATCTCACCGCCTATGTCGCGCTGGTGCGCCGGGCGCATCTGCAGCCGGGAGAGACATTGCTCGTGCACGGAGCGAGCGGCGGGGTGGGGATCGCAGCGGTCGACATGGGTAAACTCTTGGGCGCGAGCGTGATCGCGACCTCGGCGTCGGATGCAAAGCTCGCGACTGTGGTGGCGCGGGGGGCGGACCATGTGCTGAATGTGACCCAGGGCTTTCGCGAGCGGGTGAAAGCGCTGACAGGCGGGCGCGGGGCGGACGTGATCTTCGACCCGGTCGGCGGGGATGTGTTTGATGAAAGCGTAGGCTGCATCGCGTTTGACGGGCGGCTGCTCGTGATCGGGTTCACGTCCGGGCGGATACCGTCCGTGGACGTTAACATGCCGCTGATCAAGGGATTCTCCGTGGTCGGCGTGCGCGCCGGCGAATATGGCCGGAAGTTTCCGGAGCGCGGGCGCGAGAATATGGACACGATCTGGCGCTGGGCGGATGAGCGCCGGCTTAAGCCGCATATCCATGCGGAGCTAGCGCTTTCGGACTGGCGCAGCGCGTTCGAGATGATGCGGGGGCGGGAAGCTGTTGGGAAGGTTGTGCTGGTGCCTTAGTTGGGGCGCTCACCTCCCATTGCTGCGCAATGGTCCCTCCTCTCCCGCAAGCGGGAGGGGGGGGCTGTACCTCGCCATCTCGAACGCTGCTTAACCCCTCCCCATTTGTGGGAGGTGAGGCTCTTGCCACCGCCCGGCGGTGGGTGCAGGCTTTTGCCGGTGTGAGGGGGTGGGGATGGCGAAGGGTGTGTTCGTCAGTTATCGGCGGGATGATGCGGCGCATATTACCGGGCGCATCCATGATGCGCTGGTGGCTCGGCTCGGTCCGGCCCGTGTGTTCATGGATGTCGACAGCGTGGCGCCGGGCGAGGACTTCGTGAAAAAGATCCGCGACACGATTGCGGCCTCGGATGTTTTTCTCGTAATCATCGGACCGGCCTGGCTAGGCGCGCGCACCGGCGACGGGCGGCGGCGGATTGATCTGCCGGGGGATTTTGTCCGCATTGAGCTCAGCGCGGCGCTGGCGAAGGGGCTGAAGATCATCCCCGTGCTGGTGGACGGGGCGAGTATGCCGCGGGCGGAGGATCTACCGGAGGATGTGGCGCAGCTTGTGCGACATAATGCGGTGTTCCTCACGCATGCGACGTTCAAGCGGGACATGGACGCGCTGGCGGCCGGGATCACGGCGCGCAGACCGCGGGCACGGCTGCTCTCGCCGCAGGCGCTCGCGCTGATGGCGGGCGGGCTGGCGCTGGCGGCGCTGGCGGTTTCGCTGATGCGCGGGCCGGACGGCGAGCCCGGCGCAGCGGTGATGGCGGACGTTTCGAGCGCGGTGGCTCTGGCAGACGGGCAGGATACCAGCGGTGGCCAGCGCTATATAGCGTCCAACGGCTTCCGGGCGGAGCGGGGGCGGGACGGGCAGCTGGTCATCGCGGCGGATGTTCCGTACCGGGACCGGCTGTACGAGGCCGGCGAGATGACGGGGCTAGAGTTTTCGAATTCGGCCTTCTATGGCGCCTCGGTCAAACTCGATGTGACGGTGACCAACCGGACGGACGAGGCGCTGGCGATACGGGAAATCCAGTTCGAGGTGGCGTCGGCGACACCGGACCTGCGGCCTATTCCGGTGATCCGTGAACGGGATCTGGATTATCGCCGGATGGTCATCGTCAATGAAGGCTGGGGCCCGATGACGCCCGTGCGTGTACGGATTGATGACTGGGGCGTGCCGGAGAAGGACCGGGATAGGGCGATGCGGACCTGGCGGGCGAATGTGTCGGTGAATGACCCCTGTGCGGAACCGTCACGCGTGATGCCGGGGCCGCGCGCGTTCATCGGGGCGGCAGAGGCGGATGCGCCGTTTACCTCTGGTCTGACGGTCGAGCTGGAAGGCATCGTGCCAGACGCGTATGACGGCGAGCCATTTGTCTGCGCGCTGGGCTTTCTGCAGTACGGCGCGGCGGGTGAAACCGTGACGGCGACGTTCCGCACACGGGTCTCGAATGAAATCCCGATGGTTGTTGTCGCGGCGCCGGCCTTTCTGATGCACGACCTGTATCTCGATCCGGAGCGCTCGGGTTATGTCGCGGTGGTGCCGCTAGCGTTCGAGGTGCCGGCAGGCGAGGCGGTGACGGTGACGATTGCAGTGCATACGGACAAATCCTCAACCTTTTCGCTGGTGCAGGGCCTGCGCACGGCGGATGGCCGGCAGGTAAAAGGCGAAGCCTTCAGCCTTGAGGTCTTCATGCCGAAAGAAGGCACGGTCTATTCCATGCTCAATCCGGACCTGGCGCCGGATGAGCCGGAGGCGGATCAGAGCCGGTAGTTGATCGTCTTCGAGGCGTCGCAGAACTGTTCGAGTTCGCCGAGCGCGATGCGCTCCATGGCGGGGACGAAGGTGTCCAGTCCCGCACCGCGCGAGATGTTGGCGGTAACGCGGGCGATGTCCTCGCGGTATCGGGAAAAGCGCGCGGCGGAGGGCTCGGTCAGCGAGGCATGGTCGAGCACGAGCTTCGACAGGGACGCCACGAAGGCGGAGATGGCGAGGAAATCGACCCACGCGCTGATGGGGATGCCGGGAATGACTTTCGACATTAGCGAGAGGAGGACGAGGACCGCGCCGGCGAGGTAGATGAGATCGGCGGCGGAGTGTGAGACGCGGCGGTTCTGGCGCAGCCGGTGGAGCTCGGAGAGGGCGAAGCGGTCCTGGTAGAGGATGCGCAGTTCGGTATAGGCGGCCGTGGCCTCGCTGATGATCGCGGGATCGCCGGGGGCGGAGGGCGGGGCGGGGTCGGTGACGGCCTTCTCCGGCACGAAATTCTCGAAGCTGGCGACGCCGGCATTCACTTCCTCGCCCAGCCGGGCGATTTCTGTGGCGGAGAAGGCGGCGACGCGGGCGGCGAGATCCTCCTGGCTGGTGGCGGCGCCGGCCTGGGCGAAGGCCTGGAACTTGATCGAGCGCAGACGTTCACAGGCGAAACGGTTGATCAGCCAGGTGCTGCGCACGCGGGCGGCGAGCATGTAGACCTGCGCGGAGATGCCCGAGGCGGCGGCGAGGGTGACGAGGATGCTGACCCATGCGGGGGCGGCGGCCCGGAACAGCAGGGTTTCGGCGATAGTGTAGATGGCCGCGCCGCTGATCAGCACGACCGATGCGAGGCCGAGGCGGTGGTAGAGCCGCTTGCTGCGCACAGCGATGGCTTCGTGGCGGGCGAAGGCGGCATCGACGGGTTCGTTGGTGAGGAGGGGCGTAATGGCCGGAAAGCGCGCCCGCATTTCCGGTGCGGGAAAGAGGTCCCGGTTGGCTACCTGCATCACTGTCCCCCAGACCCCTGCTTACCCCCGTCTCAAACGGTTCGTTTGGCCCTGTCTCTGGCGTTGGTGGCTTCGATGGCGTCGCGGGCGGCGGCCCACTGTTCGTCGCCCCAGGCGGTCAGCATGCTGAAGTTTCCGCCGGACGCATTGTACATGGCACCGTCGATGGCGACGGTCTGGCCGTTCACGTAGTCCGCGCCGGGGGCCATCAGGAAGACCGCGAGGTTGACGAGTTCGTGCATCTCGCCGACGCGACCCATGGGGTTGGCAACGCCGCGCTCCATGCGGGTGGCGCCTTCAGCGTCCGGGGAGAGGCGTTTGGACATGCCTTCGGTCGGGAAGGGGCCGGGGGCGATGGCGTTGAAGCGAAGGCCGTAGCGGCCCCACTCGACGGCAAGGCTCTGGGTCATGGTGTTGACGGCGGCCTTGGACATGGCGGAGGGCACGACGAACGGCCCGCCATTCCAGACCCAGGTCGTGAGGATGGAGCAGACATTGCCTTTGCGCTGTTCGGCGATCCAGCGCTTGCCGATGTCATGTGTCATGTAGAAGGTTCCGCGGAAGACGATACTGGAGATCGCATCGAAGCCGCGAATGGAGAGATCCTCCGTACGCGAAATGAAATTGCCGGCGGCGTTGTTGATGAGGCCGGTGAGGGGGCCGTGCTGCGACCAGATCTGGTCGTTCATCTCGGTGATCGCCTCGGCGACGCGGATGTCGCAGGCATGGGGCACGACCTTGCCGCCATGCAGGTCCATCAGTTCGGCGGCGGTCTCCTCGCAGACGCCGCCGCGCCGGCCGCAGATATGGACCTCGGCGCCGAGCTTCAGGAAACCTTCGGCCATTTCCTTGCCGAGGCCGGTGCCGCCGCCGGTGACGAGGATACGCTCGCCTTTCAGAAGGCCTGAGCGGAACATGAGTTTCGAGGTATCCATGGCGTCGTCCTCCGGTTTTATCTGACGCAAGAGTACAGGGCCGGGCGCGAAGGCGCCACCCGGTGACGCGGCGTCATTTGCGGAAGGGAAGGCTGACAAGCCGCCACAGCACCCAGATCGGGAGGACGACGAGGGCGCCGGCGAGGGCGGGTTGCCAGAAATTGGTCAGGGCCCAGCCAAGGGCGTTGAAGGACTGGCGGAGCATGGCGCCGAGCGCCTGGCCGATGTTGAAATCAGGGTCGCGGTTATCGAAATCTGCCGCCATGACGAAGAAGCCGACCAGAGTGCAGAGCAGCAGGAGCTTGACCCCGCCCCAGAGGCTGATGGCGAACAGGCGGCGGATCAGCGTGCGCGGGGGCTCGTCCGCAGGTGCGGGGGTTGCCGGATGGACCGCCGCGGCCGCCGGCGTCTCGTGCGCGGGCGGCATGGACGGCGGCGGTGTTGGCGGCGGAACAGGCGGCGGGGGCGGATCGGCCGGATGGGTCATGGGCTGATCTTATGCTGCCAAGGGCTCACACGGAAGATACGCAATGTGCCGGACAGAGAGATCAAGCGGCGGCGCTGTCCTTCGTGACAAGGGTGCGGTGCGGATAGGGGATGGAGATGCCTTCGCGGTCGAGGGCTTCCTTGACCTGCTTGGTCAGGTCGAAGGTGACGGGCCAGTAATCGCCCGCGTCCACCCAGCTGCGGGTGGCGATGTCCACCGAGCTGTCGCCGAGATTGACAACTTTCACGAAGGGTTCGGGATCCTTGTGGACGCGCGGATCGGCTTCGATGACGCGGCGGATGACGGCGATGGCCTTGTCCATGTCGTCGTCATAGTCGATGCCGAAGGTGATGTCGGCGCGGCGGGTGGGATAGCCGGAGAAGTTGCGGATGACGCCGTCGATGGTCTGGCTGTTGGGCAGGATGAGTTTCACATTGTCCGGCGTCGCGAGGACGGTCTGGAAGAGGTTGATGTCGCGCACCGTACCGGCGACCCCGGAGGCCTCAATGTAGTCACCGAGCTTGTAGGGGCGGAAGACCATGATCATTACGCCGGAGGCGATGTTGCCCAGCGCGCCCTGCATCGACAGGCCGATGGCGAGGGTGAGCGCGCCGAGGACGGCGACGAAGCTGGTCGCCTCCACGCCGAATACCTGCAGCACGGCGATGAGGACAGCTGCGATGATGGCCCAGCGCACAAGAGAGGCGAAGAAGTTACCGAGCGTGTCATCGACATGCGGGTTCTTTTTCGTCTGTAAGCCGACGATATTGCTGAGCCAGGCGGCAAGGCGCAGGCCGATGATCAGCAAGACGAGTGCGCCGATGGCTCTCAGGCCGAAGGGCAGGATATAGGGCGAGAGCGAAGCCCACACGGCTTCGGCAGTAAATCTCTCGGGCATGTCTGTCTCCTCTAGTCTGGCGGGGCATGGCCACAGCCGATGCGAGTGGCGAATCTGCCCTCAGTCCCCGCCGTCTCCTTCCGGCCGTTCTTTGGTGGCCGGGGCTTCATCATAGAGCGAACCGTCGCGAAGTTTTCGCTTCAGTTCCCCCATCTGGTATTCGACCGCATGCGGATAAGGGATGGTGATGCCCTCCCGGTCGAAGGCCTGCTTGACGGCCTTGTTGATGTCGGCCCGGACCTGGATGAAATCCACGGTCGCGACCCAGGCGCGCAGTCGCAGCGAAATGCTCCAGTCGTCGAGCGAATGCACGCCGGTCCAGACGTCCATATATGACACAACGTGCGGATGACCATCGGCGGTTTCCTTGAGAACCTTGAGCACATGATCGAGATCGTCATCGTAGGAGCATGAAAAATACAGGTCGAGGCGGCGATAGGGCTGAAGCGTGTGGTTGATAAGGGGCGAGCCCCAGACCTGGTCATTGGTCACCGAGACGATCTTGTTGTCGATCTGCTTCAGGGACGTGGTGAAGGGTGTGATGTTGGTGATCTCGCCATCGAGGCCGGCGAGGGTGACAAAATCGCCGATGCGGAACGGCCGGAACATGGCGAGCATGACGCCGGCGGCGACCGATTTCAGCGTATCCTGGAGGGCGAGGCCGATGGCGAGGCCGGCGGCAGCGAGCATCGCGGCGAGCGATGCAGCCGGGAAGCCGAGCTGCACGAGGGCGAGAACGCTGGCGACAGCGAAGATGATGTATTTGAGCAGCGAGGCGCTGAAGGCGATGAGCGTGTCATCGGCCCCGGCGCGGGCGTGGGCCTTTTCGCCGAAGCGGCGCAGGGCCTTGGCGATGGTGTTGGCGACGAGGAAGGCGATGACCAGGATGGTGACCGCGGCGAAAGCGCCGGGACCGCGGATCTCGACCAGTGTGCGCCAGTTATAGCCGGCAAGGCCGAGCGGCAGGGGCGACAACAGGATGAAAGCGAAGACGCGCGCGATGGAGGCGCCCAGATCCCAGGGCGAGCCCTCGAAATCCTTGTCCTTCGGGGTCAGCATCCGGCCCAAGGCCTGGACGAGCTTCTTGATCAGCAGGGCGACCAGCCAGATCAGCACCAAGGACAGGAGCACGAGGCTCCATTGCACGATATGCGGCCAGGCGGCCGCCAGCCAGGCGGGCCAGAGGCTCGTGTCGGGGGTGAGCAGGGCAATCAGCCTGCTGGCATCGGTCTGAGCGGTCATGCCGTTCGTCTAGCGAGCTTTGCGCCCTGCGTCAGCCTCCATATCAGGAGGAGGATGAGCACGGCGGCGGTGATGTGACCGACGAGGTGCATGCCGGTTTCGAGCCAGTTGTGGAAGGCGATGCCAAGAAGGCCCCAGCCGGCGGCGATGAAATACCAGAGCGCCGGGCTGATGAAGCGGGTGTAGAGCCAGGCGAAAAGGCCGGCGGTGATCAGCGTCGTCCAGACCATCGGCCAGGGATGATCGCTGGGCCCCAGGATCGTCAGGCTGCGGACCGTGAGGGGGATCGAGATGGCGGTGGCGACCGTGATCCAGCCGGCGAGGAGCCCGCTGGCGGCTTCGGCGAAGCGGTAGGTGAGGCCACGCTCACCGCCTGCGTTCAGCCTTGCGGCGATATGCGCGGCGGTCCAGCTGGCGGCGATGATCGGGGCGAGGAGGGCGAGGTCAAGCGGCTGGGAGGCGATCAGCTGTGCACTGAGCATCCAGGCGATGTTGAAAAGCCCGGCAATGAGCAGCGGGACACCGAAGGGCACGAGCCAGGCGGGCGGGCGGATCAGGGCGGCGACGCCGCAGGCGGTATACGCCGCGAAGATAACGCTCCAGATCGAGAAGAAGGCCGGCAGGGGCTGTTCGGGCATGTCGAGCCCGGCGGTGGCGCCGCCGATGGGCGTGCCGATGCCGAAGGCAGGCGCCAGCGCGCCCGAGAGCGGCTGGGCGAGGCCCGTCATCACGATCAGGAGGGCGAGAAGGCGCGGCATCCGTTAAGAGGTCATCGGCAGGCGCCGGGATCGGTATCGCACAGCGACATGACAGAGGTGATCCAGCCGGCATAGCCTTCGAGGCTGGTATAGCGCCCGACATACTCTCCCTCGCAGAAATTGCCCGTGATGCGGTTCTGTTCGACCACGGAGAGGACGCCCACAGCGGTGCGCGTGCCGTCCGCCTCGGTCACGAAGAGCGGCCCGCCGCTGTCGCCGATGCAGGGGCCGGCGCCGTTGAGGCTACGTACGGTGATGGCGGCCGGGCCGGCGCTGATGATTTCAAGGCCTGTGGACAAAAGCTGGCTGGAGAGTTGGCCGCCGAAACGGGTGATGCCCCAGCCGGCCATGTCGGCCCTTGGGAAGTTCGCCGGGGCAAGCGGCAGCCGGGTCTGGCCGAAGCGGGCGACGGGGACATTGGCGAAGGCGCCAAGCTGGTCATCGCCAAGGCGGATCAGGGCGATGTCGTTAGCATATCCATTGGCAGTGCCCTGGTAACCGGCATGGCAGACGGCGCTGGCGGCGGAGACCCGGCGGGCGGCGGGGCTGCGCAGGTCCTCAGCCTCGCCGATCAGGCGGATCTCGTCATAGGGCTGGTCCACGCAGTGGGCGGCGGTGACGAACCAGTTGGCGGCAATGCGCAGGGCGCCGCAATGGCCGGAGGCGACGGCGCCGGTGGCTTCTGCGCGGCGTGGCTCGAGCTTCACGATGCCGGGGAATGCGGTGAGGGTGGCGGCGAGCCCGCCGACGGCTTCGACACCAACGACCGATTCTTCGATCCCGGTGGCACCAGCCACCATGGCAACGGTGGGGGTTGGGGGCAGATCGTCCGGCAAGGCGCAGCGCATGGCGTTGATCTGGCCGAGGCTCATGGCGGCGAGGGCGGCGGGCTGGACATCGGCGGCGGTGTCAGCGGCTTCGCCGTCGCTTTCCCCTTCGACCGGATCGGTTTCGGCGAGGTTTGAGGTGGCCGCCCCATCTTCACCGGTTTCGGGTTCGGCTGCGTCAGCGGCGGCAGCGGCCAGGCCGGCTTCGGGCGCCGTAACAGCTGCGACGGCAGCGGCTTCAAGGGTCGTGATATCGGTACCGGGCGGCAGGAGGTCTGCTTCGCTGATGCTGCCAGCGTCCGGGAAGGCGGCGCTTGCGCCGGACTTTTCGGGCGCGGTGAGCGGGCTCCCGCCCGGCAGGCGGATCTGGTCGCAACCGGTGACGAGCAGGCCCATTCCGGCCGCGGATAGGAGTAGGATGCGTCGCATTTCCGATGGTCCCCTTCTGAAAGCATCGCGTTGCCGGCATAAAGGCTGCGCCCGCGCCTCCGGTCAACCGTGACGGCATGACAGGCGTGTGGCGGCGTCGAAACTGTCGCCGCGGGCTTGCCCATGCGGATGGTCTGCTTACACTTCGGCCAGAACACGGAGATTGACGCCCATGCCGATCCTGCGCCCGGCCCTTGCGGCCCTTGCCCTGTCATTGATGCTGCAGCCGGTGGCTATCGCCCAGGAAGGCGGCACGACCGATTCGATGCGCGGGGCGCTGGCGGCGGGATGGAAGGCGAGCTTCATCTGCTCCGGCCGGTTCGTGGCGGGACAGAGCCAGGAGGCGATCGACCGGAGTGATCTCTCTGGCATCTATCCCGATTTCATCCGGGCCTTTGATGCGCTGCCAGAAGCTGAGGTGGATGAGACACGCAGGCTGGTGTCGGTGACTTATTCACCGGACATGCCGCCGCGCATCGCGGCCTTCCGGCCCGGGTATGGCTGTACCCAGCTGCCAGTCGGCGCCGGCGAGGGCGCGCTGGACTTCCTGCCGCGCTTTGCCGGCTGGCCTGACGTCTCCGGGCAGGACCGGGGCAGTGCCATCGGGTCGAATGTGCGGGTTTCGCTGCGGCTGGAGGAGGCCGAACGGCTGGAAAACCCGCTGGCAGCGGCGTTTGATGAAGCGACCTATGGCATCGGCACCCGTACGGCCTCGGTCGTGATCGTGCGTGACGGGCAGGTTGTGGCAGAGCGCTACGCGCGCGGGATGACGCATGAGACACCGCTCAGGACCTGGTCTGCCGGCAAAGCAATCTCGGCGACCATTATCGGCGCGGCGCGGCGGGCCGGGCATATCGACATCGACTATCCGGCGGTGATTGCTGCCTGGGACCACGGCGCAGATCCACGCCGCGAGATCACGGTCCGCAACCTGCTCCATATGGCGAGCGGGCTCGACAGCGGAGAGACGGGGTCGCGGACCGACCGGCTCTATTTCGGCGGCGGGCGGGTGGTCGACCAGGCGGCGCGCAACCTGCTGGAGGCCGCGCCGGGCGCGCGGTTCAAATATGCCAACAATGACACGGTGATCGCGATGCGCGCCCTGCGTGAGGCAATGGGCGATGACAGCGCCTATCACCGTTTCCCGTACCAGGCGCTGCTGCACCGGATCGGCGCGGTGCGCACCACGCTGGAGATCGACTGGAACGGGGATTTCATCTCCTCCAGCCAGGTCTGGGCAACGGCGCGGGATCTCGCCCGGATCGGGCAGCTCTACCTGCAGGACGGGGTGTGGGGCACCGAGCGGGTCCTGCCGGAGGACTGGGCCGAATTCGTGCGCACACCGGCGCCGGTACAACCGGTTTCAGGGGCGTCCTATGGCGCGCAGTTCTGGATCATGGACAATGTGCCGGGCGTCCCCGAGGGTACGTTTTTTGCTGCCGGCAATCGCGGCCAGTATGTCGTCATCGTCCCGTCGCTGAATGCGGTGATCGTGCGCCAAGGCCATGATTTGATTGGCGGGGCGCGGTTCGACATCGATGCCTTTACGCTGAACGTGACGCAGGCCCTGCAGGCCGCCGATCGCGACCGCGGGGCGGAAGAGGAAGCTCTACGCCGGCAGGCGGAGGAAGAGAATGAGCGGGGCGGGGCGCGCCGTCCGGGCTCAAGGGGCAATTAGGCCAGCCGCTTGTCATCACTCCGCGGAGGGCGAGTGGTTGACCGAGACGCCGAGCAGCTTGATCAGAGCGTCCGGGGACAGGTCGTCCAAGCCGGTTCCGGCCTCGAAACTCGCTGAATTGACCGGCCGCTTGGGGTCGAGGACGACGGTGAAGCTGCCGCCGTTTGAGATGAACTGCGCCAGGCTGGTCAGCCAGGGCCGGGCCTGAGGCAGCTCTTGCGTGAGCGCGCCGCTCGACAGGAGGATCATGCCGGAGGCGAACATCCGGACCCCTTGCGGGGTCTGGTCAGCGAAGGACGCCAGGGTCGGATCATCGACGTAGCCGGCGCGGGCGAGTTCAATTATGAAGCTTGCGATGGTGTCGAAGCCGCCGAGGTCGGTGAGGCGGACTTCGGCGCCATTGAAGGCGGCGCGCGCGTCCATCAATTCGCCCAGCGCGTCTTCTTCAGGGGTGCGCCCGTCTTCGCCGAAGGTGGGGACCAATTCGCCGTAGCTGGGGAGGCTCGCCCGGAAGCGCATCAGGCCGCTGAACTGGCCATGGGTGACGCCGCGATTCTCGATCAGGGTTTCGCCGGTTTCGGAATTCCAGACCATGTCAAGCATGCCGTCGCCGGAGATGCGGGAGAGGCCGGCGCGCTCGAGAAGGGCGGCAACTTCGGCCGGGTTGGGCAGGTTGGGCAGGTCGTCTTCCTGCTCACCGGCCGGCACGAGGGCGTTGGCGAAATTGAGGAAGCCTGCGAGATCAATCGTCATGTCCTGATAGCCGAGGCTGATGCGTTCCGGCAGGAACCAGGCGAAGTCGGTGGCGGTCATCTCCATCCGCCCGGCGCGGAAGACATCATTGCCATCGATCTGGAGGGCGATGCCGTCGGCGACATAGCGCCCGAAGCTCCAGAGATTGCGCTCGGTGATGGGGGGCATTTCGCCCCGCTCGCCCCAGACGAGGAGGGGGGAGAGGTCGACATCTGTCCAGGCGCCATAGGCGTTTGCGCCGGTCATCAGGAAGGGGCCGGGCAAGCTGTTATCGAACAGGCGCTGTTCCATCTCGAATTCGAGGCTGAAGGTGGCGTCAGACTGGTACATGCCGGCGATGCGCCCGCGGTCATAGCCCTTCAGGAGATAGTGGGGGTATTCATAGATCAGCTCGCCGAGCAGGTCGTCATTCGAGACGTCCTGCAGGCTGACCGTCTCGGCAAAGAGGAGGGAGTCCAGCGTGAAGCTGCGGGCAACCGCGGACAGGAGCTGGATGGCGGCGAGGCCTTCGTCCTGAGTGGCGGTGTCCGCATAGGTCCAGGGGTGGAGGGTGAAGCCATCCGCGACCAGCTGGCCGACAAAGATGGTCGAGGATTCATAATAGGTGCGTCCGACCGAGCTGTCATCGGCCAGATCGGTCAGGGCCGTGTCCAGCATGTTGCTGTAGTCAGCCGTGTCGAAGGAGACGCCGGTCAGTTCGATCCGGTCGAACAGGCGGATCGTGTCGTCGAGGCGGTCCCCGCGGATGCGGGCGGTGAGGGCGGCGGTGTCGAAGCCCCAGAACAGTGCGTCTTCGACGGCCAAGAATTCCTGCGGGGTATCGCCGGGCAGGGTGACGCGAATGTCTGTCAGGCGCATGGCGCCGGTGGCGGCATCGGGTTCGGCGGTCGCCCAGGTGATCGAGACGGCGTCTCCCATCAGGGCGGTGAGGGCGGCGGGATCGAAAATTGGCGCATCGGCGCGAAGGGCCGGGGCGCGGCGGAGCGCCTCGACATACAGGCCCTGGGCTGCATTTGCGAGGTCGGCGGCGGGCGCGAACCGGGTTTCCTGCGCGAGCGCCGGGCTGCCGGACAGGGTCAGGAGCGCGGAAAGGGCCAGTGCCCGGATGGCGGAAAGTTTGATCATGCGTGTCCCCTCGCGGTAGCCAGACCCTGCTCTAGGGGAATTGAGTAAGGGCTGGCAAGGCCGGGAATTGGGGGCCAGTCTCAGCGCGCGGCGGTGGCCCCGGCGAGGGCAGGGCGCAAGTTCGAGACGCGGCGGGCTTCGGTCTGGCTGAAGGCCTGCATCATGGCGGAGCCGTTGAGATCGAGGCGGAAGGTCTCGATATGCGTGCGCCCGTCCGGCGCGGCGGCGCAGTCGACATCCATGCTGAACGTATCGACCTTGGCGACCACGGCCGGCTTGAAGGGCTTCGGCGCGATGAGCGTAAAGTTCAGGATGTGGCCGGTGGCGCTGTCGAGGATCGCGGTTCCTTCCAGATGGCGGTAGGCGCGGGCGATGTCGCCGTCCTCATCCGGGCCGGGCTGGGGGGTGAAGCGATAGGTCGCGCGGTCGGCAGCCTCAGAAATCCGGCGGGCACTGGCGGGGATGTTGACCATGAAGCGGCTGCACCAGATGTCGCCGCCGGTGCGGGCCTGCAGGCGTTCGGCGCGCCTGGCGGCGTCGCCGGTGAGCGTGACAGGGTCCGGCGTTATCGCGATAACGCGCTCGCCCTCCGGGCGGCTCTGATCAACCGTCATCTGGATGCGCTCGCTGCTGCCATAGTCGAAGGCCATGTCGAGGATGTAGGCCGGGCCGTCCTTGGAGACGGCGCGGGCGCGCTCCAGCAGGGTGTCGGCGGCGGCGGGCAGGGCGGCCAGGCCGAGCAGCAGGCAGGCAGCGGAAAGCAGGCGGGGCATGGAGGTGTCCGTGGGGGCAGCGGGTTCGCATTCTTTGTCTCTGTTCGAGATAAAGATAAAGAGGCAAGCGCGCGAGCTTGCCTTAGTTTAATCTGGACTCATGGACGGCGCCGTTCCTCCCCCTTTCCAGCTGCCGCCGCGCTTCGAGGCGTGGTTTGCGGCGCGTGGCTGGACGCCGCGGTCGCACCAGCTAGCGCTGGCAGAGGCGTCGCTGGGGGGCCAGAGCGCGCTGCTGATCGCGCCGACGGGCGGGGGCAAGACGCTGGCTGGGTTTCTGGGGAGTCTGGTGGAGCTCGGGGGGGGTGCGGCTGGCGTGACCCATGACCTTACCGGCAAGACGAAGGCGCAGCGGCCGCGAGCCGCAGGCGAGGGAACAGCCGTGCGCAGAACAAGCAAAGTCCCTGCGCTGCACACGCTCTACATCTCTCCGCTCAAGGCGCTGGCGGCGGACGTGGCGCGCAATCTGATGGTGCCCGTCGAGGAGATGGGGCTGAATATTCGCATCGAGACACGGACAGGGGACACCGCTACACATATCCGCCAGCGCCAGCGCAAGACGCCGCCGGATATACTGCTGACGACACCGGAGCAGGTGGCGCTGCTGATCGCGTCGGATCATGCGGCGAGCTTCTTTGCCGATCTGCGCTGCGTGATCATCGACGAGATCCATGCGCTGGCGCCGTCGAAGCGCGGGGACCTCCTGTCGCTCGGTCTGGCGACGCTGGCGACTTGGGCGCCGGATTGCCGGTTTATCGGGCTGTCGGCGACGGTGCGTGAGCCGGCGGAACTGGCGCGGTGGCTGGATGTGCGGGGACAGGGGAATATTGAGGATGAGGCGGTTTCAACCCCTCTCCCCCCCGGGGGGAGAGGGGGAAGGGTGCGGGGGCAGAGGCCGGGCGCTGCGCATGCCTCAAGCCCCTCACCCCCAACCCCCTCTCCCTCAAGGGAGAGGGGGCATGAGGGTGTGCGGATTATCAACACCCCCGGCGGCGTCACGGCATCCGTCGACATCCTCGTCTCGCGCGAACGCATTCCCTGGTCGGGGCATTCGGGGCGGTTTGCCGTGCGGGAGGTGTATGAGGCGATTTCGGCGGCTCGGATGAGCCTTGTGTTCGTCAATACGCGCAGCCAGGCGGAGCTGATGTTCCAGGAGCTCTGGGCCGCGAATGATGACGGGTTCGCGATCGCGCTGCATCATGGCTCACTGGCGCGCGACCAGCGGGCGCGGGTCGAGGCGGCGATGGCGGCGGGCGAGCTGAAAGCGGTCGTCTGTACGTCCACGCTCGATTTGGGGATCGACTGGGGCGAGGTGGACCTCGTGATCCAGATGGGGGCGCCGAAGGGAGCCGCGCGGCTGATCCAGCGGATCGGGCGGTCAAACCACCGGATGGACGAGGCGAGCCAGGCCGTCCTTGTGCCGACGAACCGGTTCGAAGTGCTTGAATGCCGCGCGGCGGAAGCGGCCGTGGAAGCGGGCGAGATTGACGGCGAGGGGTTGAGGGATGGCGCGCTGGATATTCTCGCGCAGCATGTGATGGGGCGAGCCTGTGGGGAGGGCTTTCATCTGGCGGCGCTGTATGAAGAGGTCTGCCGATCGGCTCCGTATACGGATCTAGACTGGGAGACGTTCGAACGGATTGTCGACTTCGTAGCGACCGGCGGCTATGCGCTGAGAAGTTATGACCGGTTCCACCGCATCGTGCGCAGGTCCGATGGGCTTTGGACCGCGCGCACGCCGCGCGACCGGCAGGCGCACCGGATGAATGTCGGCGCGATCGTCGAGGCGCCGATGCTGTCGGTGAAGCTGGTAAGCGGGGTGGGGGGCGCTCTTAATCCTCCCCCGCTTGCGGAGGGGGGAGGGAGGCGCAATGCGGCTTCCCCCCTCCGTCAGCCGGCTTCGCCGTCTGCCTCGCTCGGGAAATCGCAGAGCGATGTCTCTACCTCGCGAGCCCCCATAAACGGGGGAGGAAATCCGCGTCGCGGTCCCCTCCGCCCCGGCCGCAAGCTCGGTGAGATGGAGGAGTATTTCATCAGCCTGCTGACGCCGGGGGATACGTTCCTGTTTGGCGGGGAGATCCTGCGGCTCATTGGTGTGGAGGGTATGGACGCGCTGGTGGTGAAGGCGCAGTCGGATACGCCGGCGATTCCGAGCTATAATGGCGGGAAGTTTCCGCTGACGACGTTCCTTGCGGACCGTGTACGAAAAATGATCCATGATCCGGCGCAACGGAACGCGCTGCCAGCGCCGGTGCGCGAATGGTTCGACGTGCAGAGGCGGCGCTCGGTCATTCCGCCGCCGGATCATCTGCTGGTCGAGACCTTTCCGCGCGGCGACCGGCATTACCTCGTCTCCTACCCGTTTGAGGGCCGCCTTGCGCACCAGACGCTGGGCATGCTGGTGACGCGGCGGCTGGAGCGGGCCGGGGCGAAGCCTACCGGCTTTGTGGCGAGCGAATATGCGATGGCGGTCTGGGGCATGGAGGACATGCGCCAGCTGGACATGGGCGAGATTTTCCATCCCGACATGCTGGGCGATGATCTGGAGGCCTGGCTCGACGAGAGCGCGCTGATGAAGCGGACCTTTGCGCACTGCGCGCTGATTTCCGGGCTGATCCACCGCAACCTTCCGGGGTCGGACAAGAATTCGCGGCAGGTTTCGTTTTCGACCGATCTCATTTTTGATGTGCTGCGCAGCCATGAGCCGGACCATATCCTGCTGCAGGCGACACGGGCGGACGCGGCGACGGGCCTCCTGGATGTGCGCCGCCTGTCGGACATGCTGGCCCGCATCCAGGGGCGGATCGTGCATCAGCGGCTGGACAGGATCAGCCCGTTTGCCGTGCCGGTGATGCTGGAAGTCGGCCGCGAGCCGGTGTTCGGCGCCTCCGCGATGGAGGCCGTGCTGCGGGAGGCTGAGGAGGATCTGGTGCGGGATGCGATGGGGTGAGGGGAGTGGGGATGTGCGGCCCCGTTGACCGAGGCGCCGCATCGGCCCAAATCTTTGCTCCATGACCGCTGTTGCCGCCCCGCCCCGACAAACGCTCCTGCATCTCGCGGGGGAGATGCTGACGCCGCTGGCGGAGGGAGCGCTGTGGTGGGCGGCGCGGCGGGTTCTGGTCGTGTCCGACCTGCACCTCGAGAAGGGCTCGAACTATGCCGCCGCCGGGCAGATGCTGCCGCCTTATGACACATGCGCTACGCTGGCGCGGGTGGAGCGGCTGGCGGCGGCGCTGCAGCCGGAGGTAATCCTCTCGCTGGGCGACAGTTTCCATGACCGGCGGGCCGAGCAGCGCCTGCCGGAGGTGTATGTGGCGCGTATCAAGGTGCTGACTTCGGCGCACGACTGGGTGTGGATCGAGGGCAATCACGACCCCGATCCGCCGGCTCATCTAGGCGGCCGGGCGGCGAAGGTTCTGCGCATGGACGGCCTCGTCTTCCGGCATGAACCCGAGGGCGAGGGCGGCGAGGTGGCGGGGCACCTTCACCCCGTGGCCAAGGTGGCCGGGCGGGGACGGTCCGTACGGCGGCGGTGTTTTGCGTCCGATGGCGCGCGGCTGGTGATGCCGGCGATGGGCGCCTATGCGGGCGGGCTGAATATTCTGGACCCGGCGTTCGGGGCGGTGTTTCCGGAAGGGTGCATGGCATTTGCGATCGGCGAGGCGCGGGTCTATTCGGTTCCCCGGACACATCTGGTGCCGGACGTGCATGCGAGCGGTGTCTGGCGGCTCTGAAGAGCGGTTTGCGATAGGCAAAAATTCCCATTATAGCAATTCATTTCATCGTCCGGACCCGGGAGGTTTGACCCATGCAGCATCGGGATATCTGGCGCGGGCTGGACCTGCTGGCGGCGCATCACGGGCTGACGGCGTCCGGCCTGGCGCGGCGCGCCGGCCTCGATCCCACGGCGTTCAATCCGTCCAAACGCGAAGGGGCGGACGGGCGCCCGCGCTGGCCGACAACCGAGAGCCTCGCCCGCGTGCTGGACGCGGTGGGCGAGGGGTTTGACGATTTTGCGGCGCTGGTGGAAGGGCGGCGGGGCGGCTCGGCGCCGCTGATCGGATTTGCGCAGGCAGGGCAGGACGGGTTTCTTGATGATGCGGGGTTTCCGGCCGGGGCGGGGTGGGACGAGGTGCGGTTTCCGGGGCTCGGCACTGAGACGGTCTATGCGCTGCAGATTTCAGGTGATTCGATGGAGCCGGCCTACCGGGCCGGGGACCGGATCATTGTTGCACCCGGCGCCGAGGTGAAGACCGGGGACCGGGTGGTGGCGAAGACCGTGGCGGGCGAGGTGATGGCCAAGGTGCTGGCGCGCCGGACGACGCGGCTGATCGAGCTTGCCCCGCTGAACCCGGACTATCCGGCGCGGGAATTCAAGCCGGCGGAGATTGTGTGGATCGCGCGCATATTGTGGGCGAGCCAGTAAAACTCCGCTCATCTCCGCGAAGGCGGGGACCGGGATAGGCATGCTCTAGCCTCCCGAGGACCCCGCCTTCGCGCGGGTGAGCGGCGATCAGGATGGCGGCGTGCGCAGATCATGGGTCAGGCAGGTTTTCATCCGGGCGATGGCGGGTGCGATGCCGGTCGTCGGGAAGCTGACGGATTGTCCGGCGGCGCTGGCGGTGAACTGACCGTCCACCGACAATAGCCCACATACTTCGTCGAGACGGTCCCATTTGAGGGTAAAGAACACCATGTCCGCGCCATGCTTGGTCACGCTGCCGAGATCGGTCGTCTCGCCGGACGGGAAAGTCAGGCTGCCGGGCGCTTTGTCCTGAACCGGGACGAGGGCCTGAGCCTGGATGGCCAGAGCCTGCCGCGATTCGAGTACGGTGATGTTCACCATCGGCGAGGTTTCGCCAAGCCAGAGCAGGCAATAGGGTTGCCCCTGGCTCAGTTTTGCTGGTGCCTCAAGCGCGTCCCAGCCCTCCGCAGCAGCCGGCAGGGCCACGGTTGAGGCGGCGAGCGCGAGTGCGGAAAACGGGCGGTGTTTCGCTCCTGAGCGGATCATTTTCTTTCAGCCCTCTATTCTGGTTCTTCGGGCATTTCCGGAAACCGGGCTGCGCAGTCTTTAAGCGGGGCGAAACCACTGCCCAAGCCGGTATCGGGGACGGGGAAGCTGGCGCTGGCGTCTCCGGCGGTGAGGCTGAAGGTGCCGCCGGTGCGGAACTGGTCGAGGATAGGGTCCAGGGCTTCATCCGGAAAGTAGACGAACACCGCACTGGACTGAGGCTCTGCCTTGCGGATGACCCCGGCGCCGCTGCGGCCGCTGGGATAGGTGAAAGTGGTGTTGGAGCGGTCCGGGACTGCAGCGAACTGGGGGGCGGCCACGCTGATGAAGTTGCGGTCGGTCATGATGGTGATGTTCATCAGCGGGGCGGTCCTGCCGTGCCAGAGCATGCACACCCATTTGCCGTCACCGGTGGGGACAGGCGCGTCGCTGACGCGCCAAGCTTCGGCGGAGGCGGGCAGGGCCGCGATAATGAAGGCGGCGGTGGCAGAGATGAGGCGGCGCATGGACGGTCCCTCTAGTTTGATTAGGGTTGGAGGATGCCGGAGCATCAGATGCCGGGATACCCCCGGAACGGGGGACATTTCCGGAGCTTTGTTCCGCTCACCCCCGCGAAGGCGGGGGTCTGGATAGGCAATTCTGAGCCTCGCGAGGCCCCCGCCTGCGCGGGGATGAGCGGAGTGCTTAGGAAACTTTACCGCGGCGCCATGCGGATGCCGCCGTCGAGTCGCAGGCATTGGGCGTTGAAGTAGCTGTTGCGGACGAGTTCGAGGGCGAGGGAGGCGAATTCCTCCGGCTTGCCGAGGCGTTTGGGGAACGGGACGGAGGCGGCGAGGGAGTTCAGGACCTTGTCCGAGGCGCGCAGCATCAGGGGCGTCGAGAAGATGCCCGGCATGATCGAGTTGACGCGGATGCCGATGTCCATCAGGTCGCGCGCCATCGGCAGGACGAGGCCGTTGACGCCGGCCTTGCATGATCCGTACACGACCTGTCCAATCTGGCCGTCCTGGGCGGCGACGGAGGCGGTGAGGATGATGCAGCCGCGTTCGCCGTCTTCTAGTTCCGGCAGGGACGACATGCCGAGGGCGGAGAGCGAGGCCATGCGGTAGGAGGCGACGAGCACGCCGCGGGCCCCGAATTCATAGTCCTCGGTCGACAGGCGTTTGTAGCGGGCGTTTTCCTTGTCCCAGGAGAGCGTCTTGCCGCCCTTGGAGGCCATGGCGCAGTGCACCGTGATGCGCTCCTGGCCATGCGCGGCGCGCGCCTTGTCGAAGCCGGCAACGGCGGAGGCCTCGTCCATGATGTTCACATTGCAGAAGATGCCGCCGATCTCTTTGGCGGTGGCATCGCCTGCCTCTTCGTTGATGTCGAAGATGGCGACCTTGGCGCCGGCCGCGGCGAGCGCGCGGGCGGTGGCCTGGCCGAGGCCGGAGGCTCCCCCGGTGACGATGGCGGCGGTGTCGCTGGTGATCTGCATGAGGTGGTTGCTTCCTTGAGGTTTTATGTCCTTCGTCTGTCTATGCCGCGCCCCTGCGCTTGAAAACGATGACGCCGCGCGAAGGGATAGCTCCGATACCTCTTGCGGTGGTGAGAAACTCCGGTCACAAACCGCCGCATGGATTGGGGAAAGTTGAGATCCTTTCACGCCGCCGCCGCGTCGGGCAGCCTGACGCTGGCCGGGGAACGGCTCGGCATCTCTCAGTCGGCTGTCTCGCGCCAGATTGCGGCGCTCGAGGAGCAGCTCGGCGTGTCGCTGTTTCAACGGCATGCGCGGGGGCTCGTTCTGACAGACAGCGGCCATACGCTTTACCGCTCGACGATCGAGATGGCGGCGGCGGCCCAGTCGGCCAATTCGGCGCTGCGCGACCAGCAGGAAACGCCGCAGGGTGAGCTGATCGTCTCGGCGCCGGTGGCTTTCGGCTCGATCTGGCTGGTGCCGCGGCTCGGCAATTTCATCAAGCGGCATCCGGATTTGCGGCTCGACCTGCGGCTGGATGACCAGTTGGAGTATGATCTCCTGAAGCTGGAAGCGGAATGCGCCATCCGGCTCTGGGCGGCGGACAAGGCGGACCTGATCCAGCGCAAGCTCGGTACGGTGCAGACCAATCTCTATGCGGCGCCGGAATACCTGAAAGTGCATGGCACGCCGCTGACCCCGGAAGATCTCGATAACCACCGCATCATCGCCTATGGCGACGAAACGACGCCGCTGTTCGAGATGGCCTTTGCCTGCCGCGTCGGGCGGGATGACGCCCCGCCGCGGCCAGCGACGCTGAAGGTGAACAATGTGTTCGCCATGCTCCGGGCGGTCGATGCGGGGCTCGGGATCGCGGATGTGCCGGACTATATGGCCGCAACAATGCCGCGCCTGGTGCGCGTGCTGCCGGATGTGACGGGCCCGAATTTCGACTTGTACTTCATCTATCCGAGCGATATGCGCAGATCCAAGCGGGTCGCAGCGTTCCGGGACTTTCTGACGGCTGAAACCGAGGCGCTGCGGCGCTCGCCTATGCGTCAGGGAACATGAACCCGATGTAATCCATGCGGAAATGCATGCTTGGGCTGCTGTGTCGCATGTTGCAATGCAGCGTAAATCGATTATCTACGAGCAATGCCATGGGTCCCGGGCATAACCCGATCATTCCTCCGATTGGGCGTTTCCTCCCCCTTCGGGACCCCACTTTAGCCCGGCGCGTCGCAAGATGCAGCCGGGCTTTCTTTTGCCTGCGGTGGCCGTCCCTGCGCACAGCCTGACACCCCTCCTTGATTTTGCCAGACCGGCGTGATGTGTCGCCATATGGCGAACATAACGGGGAGCTGAGAATGCGTTGGTTCCTTCTGGCCGCCAGCACGATGGTCCTGGCCTGGACGGGTGTGCTGGGCGCCTCTGTTCTTTTGAAACCCGGATCTGCGGGTGATGAGCCTCAGTCCAGGACGGATCCGGTTCAGACGCAGGTTGCCGAGGCCCCTGGGCCAGCCGAAGCTCCCGAGATTAAAGCTGTTTTGGATGACGCGCCCGCTGAGGTCATCGCCGCGCCGCAAACGGAAGTGCTTCCAGCTTCACCGCCTCCTGCGGTTGCGGCTGTCCAGACTCCGGCGCCCAAGCGTGAGCCGGTCTTACCGCCTCCGCCAACGGCGCCCGCCGCCGCTGTTCAGCCTCCGCCGCCAGCGCCCGTTGATGCGCCGCCGGCGGTGCCGGCGGCGCGCCGGGAAGCGATCCCGAAGGTGTTCCTGCGGATGCCGGTTGCCGACCGCAACAGCTTCCTGCCGGAGGCTTATGCAACCGAAATCCTGCCTGCGATCCGGGCCGGCGAAGTCCGCGAGATCCGGATCGAGGCGCATGGCGACGGGACGGGTGAACGCGACGACGAGCGCGCGCTGACCGTGGGCTGGGCGAATGCGATGCGGGACTGGCTGATCTCTGAGGGCGTTCATCCGGACGCCTTCGCCGAGGTGGCTGGACACGGCGGCGACCGGCCGCTGGAGACCGTGCAGGGGGGGCGCGCGTCGTTCATCAACCAGCGGATCGAGGTGCGGATTGCCTATGAGAGCGAGGTGGTGCGGTATCTGGGGGATGAGGAGTAGGGGGCTTAGCTCACTCTGCTTACTCCCGTGTCGTCACTCCCGACAGGCATAGCCGGAGTGCGCGGCCATCTTCGAACGCGGCCGCTTGCGATTATCTAGCTCTCTCGCGATAGGCTCCCAGATGGCCTGCTGCCATCGGGAGTGACGAAGTATGGAGTGTGCGGCCAGGCCTACGCTGAAGCGCGGAGCATCCAGGCGGTTTTTTCGGAGATGGTGGCGCGCTGGGTGAAGAGGTCGACCGTGACGGGGTCGCCGTTCTTCTCGGCGATGGTGATGCCATACTTCGCGGCGCGGCTGACGGCTTCGTGGCCGGCGGCGAGGTTTTTCAGCATGGTTTCTGCGTCCGGCACGTCATTGTCCGGCTTGATCGTGGCGACGCCCATCATCTCGCCCGACGAGCCCGGCGCGAAATGGCCAAGGGCGCGGATGCGCTCGGCGATCACGTCGAGAGCGGTCCAGAGCTCGGTATACTGGGTCATGAACATCGCGTGCAGCGAGTTAAAGCGCGGGCCGGTGACATTCCAGTGATAGCCGTGGGTTTTGACATAAAGTGCATAGGTTTCACCGAGCAGCGTTTTCAGCGCTTCGGCGGAGGATTTGCGGGCGTCGTCTGACATTCCAATATCTACGGACATGATTTCTTCTCCTGCATCGGGTGCGGGGCGAACGCCCCTCATGCCAGGCAAGTGGGAAGTCTGCCCACAGGATTCAAATCCGAAACGTCCCAGGCGGGTATCGGTTCAGCCTATGTCAGCGATGCACAGAAGCGTTCTATGCGGACGAGAGCTTCGGTGAGCAGGACGTCTGAGGTTGCATAGGAGATGCGGAAGGTGCCTGGCAGGCCGAAGGCTCCGCCGAAGACGAGGGCGACTTTTTCCTGCTCGAGCAGTTCGGTCGCGAAGGTCCTGTCGGAGTCGACGGGCGTGCCGCTTTGCGTCTTCCGGCCGATCAGCCCCTTGCAGGACGGATAGACATAGAAGGCGCCTTCCGGTTTCGGGCAGACGATGCCGTCCAACTTGTTCAGCCCCTCGACCATCAGATTGCGGCGGGCCTGATAGGCGGCGCGGAAGACGGGAAGGAAGTCCTGCGGGCCGCTCAAAGCCTCGACGCTGGCCCACTGGCTGATGGAGCAGGGGTTGGAGGTAGACTGGTCCATGACCTTGCGCATCGCGCCGATCAGCTTCTCCGGTCCGGCGGCATAGCCGATGCGCCAGCCGGTCATTGCATAGGCCTTGGAGACGCCGTTCATCGTCAGGGTGCGGTCGAATAGGGCGGGCTGGACCTGTGCGATCGTCTTGTAGTCGAAGCCGTCATAAACGAGGTGTTCATACATGTCGTCAGTCAGCACCCAGACATGCGGGTGGCGCAGCAGGACGTCTGCGAGAGCCTTCAGCTCCGTGCCGGTATAGGCAGCGCCGGTGGGGTTCGACGGCGAGTTGAGAATCAGCCATTTGGTACGCGGCGTGATGGCGGTGTCGAGGGCTTCGGGTGTCAGCTTGTAGCTCGCCTCCGCGCCGCAGGGCACGCTGACGGGCGTCGCGCCGCAGAGCAGCACCATTTCCGGATAGCTGACCCAGTAGGGCGCGGGAATGACCACCTCATCGCCGGGGTTCAGGGTCGCAACGAAGGCGTTGAACAGCACCGCCTTGCCGCCGGGCGAGACGTTCACCTGGGCGGGCCTGTAGGTGAGGCCGTTCTCGCGGGCGAATTTGGCGCAGATGGCTTCTTTGAGTTCCGGGATGCCGTCGGCGGGGGTGTACTTCGTCTTGCCCTCGCGCATAGCGCGTATGGCGGCTTCCTTGATGTTCTCGGGCGTGTCGAAGTCCGGTTCGCCGGCGCCGAGACCGATGACGTCATGCCCTGCGCGCTTCAATTCCGCGACCTTGGTGGTCACCGCGATGGTGGCCGAAGGTTTCACACGCTCGACGGCGTCGGAAAGACGGAGTTCAGCGGCCATGGATGCGGTCCTTTCAGGCAGGGCAGCGTTACCCGGCGGGCGCAGGCTTACTGAAGCCTGGCGGAGCCTGCAAGCAGGCGATCCGGCGCAAACAGCGGCCAGGCAGAGGTTAATGCTCTCTTTCCGCAGCGTGCAGGATTCGCGGGCGGGCCTGCGCGCGGGATTAAGCGTGATGGCGTAGCGTTTGCACCTTGCGGACGATACCTGTCCTGTTCGGGACGGAGCGGTACCGGAGCAAGGCCATGAACCTAGAAGGATTGGAGCAGAGATTTCACGTCGCGGTCGCGAGCATCGAGCGCGATGTGGCGCACGTCTCGCACGATCTTGACGCGTTCGTGCGGACCCTCAGCCATGTGGAACAGGCGATGCTGGCAGGGCTCGGCGTGCTGCTGCTTTTCTATTTTCTGTTGCCGGCTGCCAGCGAGACGAGCCACGGCAATGGGCGGGCGTTCACCGGCCTGCTGCTGATTGTCGTGGCGGTCGGGCTCAGTGCGGGATGGCTGATGTCGGGCCGAATCTCATTCTGAGACATTTCCGGGCACAGCCATGACCGCCTAACAGAGCTTTGCCTTGGCCGCGTACACCCTTATTTCTGGCGCATGACCGAGTCGCCCGCTGGCGCCGCTCCCTTGCGCGGGGTGGACGTTATCCGACAGAATTTGAAACACCTGCCGCCAAGGCCGGGCGTCTACCGCATGTTCGGGGAGACGGGCGAGGCGCTGTATGTCGGAAAGGCACGCGACCTTAGGGCGCGGGTGTCGAACTATACAAGGATGGGCGGGCACACCCAGCGGATCGCGCGGATGATCTCGCTGACGCGGACGATGGAATTCGTCGTGACCGAGACCGAGACCGAGGCGTTGCTGCTCGAGGCGAGCCTCGTCAAGTCGCTGAAACCCCGCTTCAATGTGCTACTGCGCGATGACAAGTCGTTTCCCTATATCCTGATCCGCCGGAACCATCCCGCGCCGCAGATCAAGAAGTATCGCGGCTCGAAGCACAATGAGGGCGACTATTTCGGCCCCTTCGCCAGCGCCGGTGCGGTGATGCGCACATTGGACACACTGCAGAAGGCGTTCCTGCTGCGCACCTGCGAGGACAGCGTCTATTCGGCCCGCACGCGGCCCTGCATGCTGCACCAGATCAAGCGCTGTGCGGCGCCCTGCGTGGGCCTGATCAGCGAGGAAGACTACGCCGCGCTGGCCGACCAGGCGGCGGATTTCCTGCGCGGGAAGGCGGCGGACCTCCAGAAACGTCTCGCTGCCGAGATGGAAGCGGCGGCCGAGGCGACGGACTTTGAGACCGCCGCCAGCCTGCGCGACCGGATCCGGGCGCTGGCTCATGTGCGCGCCGCGCAGGATGTGAACCCGGACGGCATCGAGGAGGCGGATGTCTTTGCGATTGCCGTGGAGGGCGGGGTGTCCTGCGTGCAGGTGTTCTTCATCCGCGCGGGGCAGAACTGGGGGGCGAGCGCGCATTTCCCCCGGCACGAGCGCGACCAGACGGCGGAGGAAATCCTCTCGGCCTTCCTCGTCCAGTTCTATGACAAGCGCCCGCCGCCGCGGCTGATCCTCGTCAATGAGCTGCCGGACCAGGCGGTGCTGATCGAGGAGGCGCTGTCCCTGAAAGCCTGCCGGAGGCTGGAGCTGCGCCGGCCGGAGCGCGGGGCGAAGCGGGATCTGATGACCCAGGCCGAGCGCAATGCCAGCGAGGCGCTGACCCGAAAGCTGGCGGACTCGGCGAGCCAGGAGCGCCTCTTGGCGGAGGTCCAGAAAGTGTTCGATCTGCCGGCGCCGCCGGAGCGGATCGAGGTGTATGACAACTCCCATATCCAGGGAACCAACGCCGTCGGCGGCATGGTCGTCGCCGGGCCGGAGGGGTTTCGCAAGCAGGCCTACCGCAAGTTCAACATCAAGGACACCGAGCTG
>CAYPDA010000029.1:0-29449 GCA_964409375.1 uncultured Hyphomonas sp. | reverse complement strand
GGTCTGCCTTAAGTGCAGAAGGTCAGGTGTTTGAGATCTCGAAGGCGGTGACCTTCGAGGCCGCACACTTTATGGGCGGCAAACCCGAGGGCCACCCCTACCGCTCGGTGCATGGCCATTCTTTCCGCCTGGAAGCCACCGTTGCAGGCATCGTCAAGCCGGGCGACCAATGGGTCGAGGATTTCGCGCATCTGACCGCCTGCCTGGAAGCCACCGCCGCCAAGCTTGATCATCGCCTGCTGAACGAGATCGACGGCCTCGATATCCCCACCCTCGAGCGCATCTGCCTCTGGGCCGCCGCAGACCTCAAGGCCCAGCTTCCGGGCCTCGCCCGCGTTGCCGTTGCCCGCCCGAGTCTCAACGAGCGCTGCGAGCTTGTTCTGAAGCGCTGAGGGGTTGCGCCGCGCACGCACGGGCCGGTAAGGTCTTGCACTGACGACTCAGTGCATGTTCGCGAGGAATGGCCGGCTGATGAGCCTTGACCTCTTGCAGCCGGAGACCGCTGCGCCGGTGCTGGCCGCCGCTCAGGATTTTGTGACCGGCTTTCTGGAAGCCGCCCAGCGCGAGCTGACCTCGGCCGACACGCTGTGGCAGGTCGCGGCACTGATTGCGTCCGCCGGGCTTGGCTACCTTGTCTCCCGCTACCCGAAGAAGCTGCTGATGGACGCCGCCGCCAAGCGCGGGCGGATCGACATTATCCTTCTGGCCTATATGTCTTTGTCGCGCATCGTCCTGCCGGCCGCGACGGCGATCCTGCTCGGCGTCGCAGTCCTCGCCTTCGACGTGCTGGAACTCAGCAACAATGCCCTGCATATCGCTGCCAGCCTGCTCATTGCCTGGATCATCGTACGCATTTTCACTGCCAGCATGCGGCGCGGCTTCTGGTCCAAGGCGATCGCCTATTTTGCCTGGGCGCTGACCGCGCTCTACATTGTCGGCTGGCTGCGCCCCCTGACGAATGCGCTGAACACGGTGGTGATTGACTTCGGCGACAGCCAGGTTTCGCTGCTGCGCATCCTCGTCAGCCTGGCGCTGGCCGGCTTCGCGCTCTGGTTCGGCTGGCTGGTCGGAAACCTCGCCAATTCCCAGCTGCGCAGCGCGTCGGATCTGCCGACCTCGGTCAGCGGCATCCTCGGACAGAGCATCAAGATCGGTGTGATGATCGTTGCGGTGCTGGTCGCGCTGAACTTCGTCGGTGTGAATGTGGCGGCGCTGACCTTCTTCTCCGGCGCGCTCGGTGTCGGCATCGGCTTCGGCCTGCAATCGGTTTTTTCGAACTTTCTCTCCGGCGTCATCATCCTGATGGAGCGGTCTCTGAAGGTCGGCGATTTCATCGAGCTGCAGTCAGGCCTCATGGGCGAGGTGAAGCAGATCAACTTCCGCTCCACCGTCGTGATGACCAACGACAATGTCGACATCATCGTGCCGAACGAAGCCTTCATCAAGGCGCAGCTGATCAACTGGACGATGACAGAAGCGCGCCGGCGTATCCATGTGCCGTTCGGTGTCGCCTATGGCACCGATAAGGCCGTCGTCGAAAGAGCCGGCCTCGAAGCGGCCGCCTCCGTGCCCTGGACCTTCGATGACCGGGGCGACCACAAACCGCAGGTCTGGCTGCACCGGTTTGGCGAGTTCCGCCTCGAGTTCGAGTTGATTGTCTGGCTTACGGATGAAGCGATCATCCGCCCGCAGAAGGTGATGGCCGACTATGTCTGGGCGGTGCATTCTGCGCTGGAGAAATACGAAATCCACATCCCGGTTCCGCAACGCGACCTGCATTTCAAATCGCCGGGCACGCTCAGCGTCCGGATCGAACCCGGCAGCTGAGCGTTCAAACGGTGATCATTTGAGTGTTTTGACGAACTGGCGGGCAAAGCGGTCGGAGGCACGCCCGGCGTCCTGCCAGGTCGTTATGCCTGCATTGCGAATGTCATTCTCGTACCATTTGTACTCGAAATCGCCGAATGATGTCCCGGACGCGTCATAGGCAATGGCCTGAAGTTTCATGCCGCCGGTGCTCACCGATCTGACCATGTCGAGCCCGGGTTTTTCGCTGCCCTGCTTGAAGGTCGGACGTGAGGGGCGTGCATCCAGGATCGTGACATCGACGCGGGCGACGTCCACACCGGCGCGTTCAATCTGGCGGGTCAGGTCACGCTCAACGCGGCTGGTAAGGACGGCGCCTTCGCGCACACCGTAGTCGGATTCCAGTTTCTCGGTGAATTCCGGCGAATAGGTCACGGCGATTTCTGTTGCCGCGGCCACGGGCGCCGCAATCGCCAGCAGAAAAGCAAGGGCAGGGGCTTTCATGTCGGTTCTCCAGTTCGGGTTGTCCCGGCCGTGAAGCCGGGAGCCAGTCACCTCTCCAATATACCAGTGACCGGCGCCCGGCAGAAGTCACGAGGGTGTGAGCGCTCAGACCGTATCAACCAGCACGAGTTCGGCGGAACTGACGCCTTCCAGCGTCAGGGTCTCGCTTCCGGTGATCGCGGCGCCGTCGCGGGTCTTCAGCGTCTTGCCGTTTAGCACGACTTCGCCGTCTGCCACCACCAGATAGCCGTGCCGGCCAGCGGTGATGTCATAGGTCAGCGTTTCGCCTTCCTTGAGGGTTGCGCCGAGCACCTTGGCGTCCTGGTTGATCGTCAGGCTGTCATTCTCGCCGTTGCCCGAGGCGAACACGGCCCACTGGCCGGAGCGGTCGCCTTTCGGGAACTTGCGGGCGCCCCAGGAAGCTTTGCCGCCGCGGATGCGGGGGATGATCCAGAGCTGGAACAGTTCGGTGACTTCGTTCTCGGCATTCCATTCCGAATGCTGCACGCCGGAGCCCGCACTCATCACCTGCACATCGCCCGCTTCGGTGCGGCCGTGATTGCCCATCGAATCCTTGTGGGTGATGGCGCCCTTGCGGACATAGGTGATGATCTCCATCGAGTCGTGGCCATGCGGCGGGAAGCCGGTGTTCGGCTGGATCTCGTCATCATTCCAGACGCGGAGCGCGCCGTGATGAACCCGTGAGGGATCGTGATAGCCGGAGAAGGAGAAGTGATAATGCGCGTTCAGCCAGTCATTGCGGAACCGGCCGAGCGACTGGAAGGGGCGGAGTTCGATCATGGGATGTCTCCTGTCCATGAGGGTTCTTGTTGACCGGTATATGGGAACGCGCAGAGATGAGGGCAGTCAGGCCTGCAAGATAGCATTCATGCGGGGTGCGCATGAATGGGGCGCTGGCTCTTACGCAGACCAAACCTCTCCCCCTTATTCCCCCTCGGCGGGTAAAGCCCGTCCGAGGCGCCATCCCCGGCCCTCTGGAGCTTGGTGACAGCGGTGCGTTCAGGAGATGGGCGCCCGGATTGCCTGTCGGCCATTGAGCGTGACGAAGGATGAAACCCGCATTGATCCGCCGCGCACCACTTGCGGCGGGGCGCGCACCTCCTCAGAACAGGGTCCATGTCCCCTCCCGCCACCCTCACCGATGCCCGCGCGCTGCTGAAGCGTGTCTATGGCTATGATGCGTTCAGAGGCCTGCAGGAAGATGTCATCGCCGACACGCTGGCCGGACGCGACGGCCTCGCCGTGCTGCCGACCGGCGGCGGAAAGTCGCTCTGCTACCAGATTCCGGCGCTTCTCCGGGACGGCGCCGGAATCGTCGTCTCGCCGCTGATCGCGCTGATGGCCGACCAGGTCGACGCGCTGAAGCTCGCCGGTGTGCGGGCTGAGCGGCTCGACAGCTCGATGGAGTTCAACGCCCGCGCGGCGGCGATCGAGGCGGCGGCGCGCGGTGAGATGGATCTCCTATACGTATCGCCCGAAGGGCTCGGCAATGGCCTGGCCGACCGGCTGTCGCGAATGAGGATTTCCCTTATCGCCGTCGATGAAGCGCACTGCGTCAGCCAGTGGGGGCATGATTTCCGGCCCGACTACCGCGCCCTCGGCCGCCTCAAGGGGCTCTTTCCCGGCGTGCCGCGCCTCGCCGTGACTGCCACCGCCGACGCCCGCACGCGCGACGACATTCTCGCCCAGCTCGACCTGACGGACCCCGCCGTGCATGTCGCAAGCTTCGACCGGCCGAACCTCACCCTGTCGGCAGAACCCAAGGCCGGCGCCCGGACGCCGCGCGTGGTTCAGCTCGTCAAGGCCCGCGCCGGAGCAAGCGGCATCGTCTATGCGGCCACGCGCAACGCGGTTGAGGATCTCGCCGAAGCGCTGGGCAAGGCCGGCGTGCCTTCGCTTGCCTATCATGCCGGGCTCGATTCCGAGATACGCGCCAGCCGCCAGCGCCGTTTCCTGCTGGAGGACGGGCTCGTGATGTGCGCCACCGTCGCCTTCGGCATGGGCGTTGACAAGCCCGACGTGCGTTTTGTCATCCATGCCGATCCGCCGAAGACGCTGGAAGCCTACTGGCAGGAAGTCGGCCGGGCAGGGCGGGACGCAGACCCCGCCGAGGCCATAGCGCTCTTCGGGCCCGGCGATATGAACCGCTCGCTGCAATGGACCTATGCCAGCGACGCGCCCGACGAAATCAAGCGCGTCCAGCTTACCAAGACACGTCAGCTGTTCGCCTTCTTCAACGGCGATGAGTGCCGGCGGGGCGCGGTGCGGCGCTATTTCGGCGAGGAGAAGGTCGATCCCTGCGGCGTCTGCGATGCCTGCCGGGGCGAGCTCGGTGAACGCCATGACGCGACACGCTATGCCCAGATGGCCGTCTCGGCTGTGCTGCGCTGCGGCCAGCGGATCGGGCGGGGGCGGCTCGTGCAGCATCTCCTCGGCGAAGCGAAGGACGATTTTGACACCGAACTGTCGAACCTTTCCACTTTCGGCATCGGCAAGGAACTGCCCCGTCAGGGCTGGAACAGGGTGTTTGATGCGCTGATGTTTGAAGGCCTGATCGCCGAGGGCGGCGAAGCGATGCGTCCGGTGGTGATCGTGCCGGATGCCGGCGCCGCCAAGGCGCTCTTCCGGGGCGAGCGAACGGTGAGCCTTCGCGAAGTCCTGACTGCGCCGCGCCGCCGCAGCCGCCCCAAAGGCACGGCCCGGTCGGCGGTCCTGACAGACCTGTCCGAGCGCGACCAGGCGGTCTTCGAGGCGCTCCGTCTCTGGCGCACCAGCCTCGCCAGGACGCGCGGCGTACCGCCCTATGTCATCTTCCATGACCGCACGCTGGCCGAAATCGCCCGGGAGCGCCCTTCCAGCGCGCAGGCGCTGCGCGAAATCAGCGGCGTGGGTGAGAAAAAGGCGCAGGCCTATGCCGAGGACGTCCGGCGGATCGTCGGCGAAGCCGTCTGACGCGCGGCGCCCAGGCCGCTGGGGAATAGTGAGACCCGTGCCTTGACCAGGTGCCTGCGGCACCGCACCTATACGGCGATATCCGAATCCCTCTCTCCGGAGCCCGCATGACCCATTTCCGACTTGACGACGAAGACGACCATGAAAAAGGACCCGTTTCGGAGCCGAATTCTTTTCTGGAAGCCGCCCTGTTCAAGGCCCGCACGATCCTCCTGACAGGCGGGATCGACTTCAAATCTGCCCAGCGCGTCTGCGAACGCCTGCTGGCCCTGTCCTCGACCAGTGATGCGCCGATCCTGCTCGTTCTGTCCTCCCCGGGAGGCCATGTCGAAAGCGGCGACATGATCCATGACATGATCAAGTTCGTGCCCGCGCCGGTCAAGATTCTCGGCACCGGCTGGGTTGCCTCGGCCGGCGCGCTGATCTATTCGGCAGCGAAGCTCGAAAACCGCTATTCCATGGCCAATACGCGCTACCTGCTGCATGAACCGCGCGGCGGCGTTGGCGGTCAGGCCACCGACGTGGAAATCCAGGCCCGCGAGATCATCAAGATGCGCGAACGCCTGAACCGTATCTTCGCGGAGGCCACCGGCAAGACGCTCGAGCAGATCAAGAAGGACACGGACCGTGACTTCTGGATGAGCGCGGAGGAAGCCAGGGAATATGGCCTCGTCGGCAAGATCGTGAGCCATCATAGCGAAATCAGCTGATTGTGCTGCCCGGCCTGTTTGCCGGACGGTAACATTTGTCGAGGAGGATCGGGCGTTAACCCTAACGCGCCGGTCACTATGCCTCTTCGCCTTCAGGATATCGCCCTGTCCATCCCGCCGGTCCCGTCCTCGACGATGGCGGGCGCTGCGCTCTCACTGTTCCTGTCTGATCCGGCGATGTTTGCCTTGCCGGTGCGCCGCGCCGGCACGGAAGGCGGCGCGCAGGGCATCGCGCATGTCACCCGCACGAGGTTCATGGAAGCGCTCGCCGGCCCGAATGGGCGCGATGTGTTCATGTCGCGCCCGATCATCCATATCACCTGCGAAAGCCCGGTCATTGCGGAGGGCGTCACCCCCGTCGCCCTGATTGCCAAACAGGCGGCCGAGACGGGCTCGAGCGCCCTGACTGACGGCGTGATTGTGCTGCGGGACGGCGCCTATCTCGGCATTACTTCGCCGTCCGCCATGCTCAGGGCGATCGCCGAGGAGAACACCGCCCGCGCCCGCAGCCAGCAGGCCGGCCAGAAACAGATAGACGCGCTCCAGACGCGGCTGAAGCTGCTGGCTGAGAGCCGTTCGCGTTTTCTGGGCTTTGTCGGCCACGAGATCCGGACGCCGCTGACCGGTATTCTCGGGGTTGCCGACCTGATCTGCGAACAGGCCCCGACCGCAGAAACCCGCCGGCTCGCCGAGACGATCGCCAGCAGCGGCCAGCATCTTGAGCGGCTCCTGAACGACATGCTCGACCTCTCGCGTCTCGACGCGGGCAAGCTGCCGGTCTCGGTGCAGCCCTTCGACCTGCGCCAGTTCGCAGCCGAGACGCGCGATCTGTGGCAGCCGCGCCTTGATGCCAAGCGCGTCGCCCTGCGCATGGCGGTCGCCCGCAGCGCCGAGGGGCGCATCGAAAGCGATGCCGGGCGCCTGCGCCAGATCCTGTTCAACCTTGTCAGCAATGCTGTGAAGTTCACCGATCGCGGCCAGGTCACGGTGCAGCTCTCGACCGAGCCGGCCGATGCTGACCTGTCCCTCATCATGACGGTCGCCGATACCGGGCGCGGCATATCGGACGCCGACAAGGCGCGCCTGTTCGAGGCGTTCGAGCAGGCCGACGACACGACCGCCGCGACCTTTGGCGGCAGTGGTCTTGGCCTCAGCATCGCGCGGGGCCTTGCGCGCCGCCTGGGCGGGGAAATCGTGCTGACGGACAATCCCGGCGGCGGCTGCCTGTTCACCGTCGCGGTGCCCGTGCGCAAGGCAGGCCCGCGCCTTGCGGTTGAGAATCCGGCGCCGTCCCGGCCCGCCAGGTTCAGCCTGGGCGAGGTGCTGATCGCGGAAGATCATGAGACGACCGCGTTCGTCATGCGCGAGGCGCTCGTCGCCGCTGGCTGGCGGGTCGACGCCGTGCCGGATGCTTCGACGGCGGCCGCGCGCATAGCGGTGCGGCGCTATCAGGCGATCCTCACGGATGTGCACATGCCGGGCGGGGGCGGGGACAGCGTGCTCTGGGCGGCGCGGTCGGCTTCGAGCCCCAACCGCGCCACGCCCGTGCTCGCCGTGACGGCCGATGTCAGCCCGGAGCGGCGCCTTGTCTGCCAGCAGGCAGGCTTTTCCGGGCTGGTCGAGAAGCCGGTGCGCCCGCGCCTGCTGGTGGCGGCGCTGGCCGATGCGCTGATCTCGGCAACCCGAGACACACGCGCGACGGCGAGCTGACCGGCCGCTTCTAGAAGCTTCTGCCGATGACGAGATAGGTCGTCTGGCGCCCGCCTTCGGACACACCGAAGGCGATGTAGACAGGTCCCAGCGCCGTGTTTGCCCCGGCATAGGCGCTTCCGCCAAAGCGCAGCTCGTCCAGCCTGAGGCGCTCCGGGCGCGACCAGGTTTCCCCGGCTTCAAGCGATCCGCCCACAAACAAGGGTATGCCGAAAAGCGCCGGCTCCCCGCCGCCTATGGCATGGCGATAGACAAGCCGGCCCGCGAGATAATTCTCCCCTGTGAGCTCCTCCAGGCGGTAGCCCGACAGGCTGAACAGCCCGCCGAGGCGGTAGCGTGTCTCCAGCGGTGAGAGGCCGTCCAGGAGATAGCCGCCCGCGAGTGAGGCGATCAGCGTGTTCTGCCCGCGGCTCAGCGCAGCCAGGGCGCTCGCGCTGACGGTCTGGTAGTCATCGCGCTCGCCCAGCGCCTCCAGGCCGTGTGTCCAGCGCAGCGTGCCGCGCAGGCCTGCGCGCGGAAAGAACGGATCGTCCAGCGTGTCGAGGCCCGCCGAGGCAATGATCCGGCCGATATCGACGCCCGCGCTGTCGATCGGCGCCGTACCTTCGCGCAGTTTCGCTTCTCCGCCGCCGATTTCTGCGCCGATGCGAACTTCGGAGAAGTTGCCGAACTGGCGGCCGATATCCAGCCCGGCAAGCGCATAGGTCAGGTCAAGCGCCCCGGTCTTGAAGCCGCCCTGGTCATAGATGTTGAGCGGCCGCTTGCGCGCCCCGGCGCGGGCAGAGGCAAACCAGCTCTGCTCAGGCTCAAGCAGCCGGAAATATTCAAGGCCAAGCTCAGCCAGGTCGCCCACAGTCACAAGCGCCCGGATCTCAGAGCCATAGCCGTCGAGCGCCGGGCTGCGGTAATCGAGCGAGACGGACGTATCGGACTCGGTGTTGAAGTCGCTCTCGGCGATCAGGCCGAGCCGGAGCCGGCCCGCATTCGGGCGCGTGTCTTCGGCGCGCAGGACCAGGCCGCTCAGTCCGTCGCGCTCCTCAAGCGTGTAGTCCACCCGGTCGAACGGCCCGAGGGCATAGATATTGTCGACCACGTCGTTGATTGCGTCCGTATCCGCCGGCTGGCCGAGCAGCGGCAGGGTGCGTGCCTCCAGCATCGACTGGTTTAGGCGCGAGGCATTCTCGATATGCACAAAGGAGATGACGGGCGGCTCGGTGCCGGCCGGCTCGTAGTCCACAGGCGGGCGGGCCGCGGCAAGGGCGCTGATCCGGTCGGACTCGACCTTCACCGCCGTGCGGCCGGCCTCAAACAGTTCGGCGGTACGGGTGAAGCCCGCCGGGCCGACGGTGCCGGTATTGACGCGCAGCAACACGTCTTCGGGCCGCATGGCAGCGGTCTCGACCCGTTCATTCGCGAGGATCAGCAGGCTGACGGTCTGGGCGAGCACGCTGACCGCCGAGCCGATCTGTTCCTGCGTCATGAGTTCGGTCGGCGTCCACACCGCGATGACGATGTCGGCGCCCATCGCGCGCGCCACGCTGACCGGAACATTGGCCGCGAGCCCGCCGTCGACCAGAAGCCTGTCATTCAGCGACACTGCGGAAAAAACCCCGGGTACGGACATAGAGGCACGCATTGCAACCGGCAGCTCGCCGCTATCGATCACAACGGCCTCGCCGGTCGCGATATCGGTCGCCACTGCGCGAAAGGGGATCGGCAGATCGTCGAAACTCTCGACGGCCGTACGCGCGGGCGTGAAGCGGCGCAGTTCCTTCATCAGCGTCTGGTCGGAAATCGCACCCGAAGGCAAGATTATCCCGGCGCCGGAGACGCCAAGGCTCGCCGTACCCGGAAAGTCGGCCTGCTGCTGTTTCTTCCGGAAGGTCAGCTTGTCGCGCGCCGGGGCGGGATTGAAAATGCCGGCCCAGTCGGCGCTTTCAACCGCTTCGGCGAGGCCCTCGCTGCTCATGCCCGAGGCATAGAGTCCGCCGATGACCGCGCCCATCGACGTGCCGACCACCATGTCCGGGCGGATGCCCATCCGTTCGAGTTCCTGGACCGCGCCGACATGCGCGAGGCCGAGCGCGCCGCCGCCGGAGAGCACGAGCGCAATTCTCGGCCGGTCCGCTTCCGTCTCATCCGCTGACGCCGGCAGCCATGGCCCGCTCGCCACCAACAGGCAGAGGGCGCAAAGGCCGCTGAGGCGCGCCGCAACGGCGCTCAGACGATCGGGTACCATCGTATTGCACTCCTCGCCTCGACATGCGGCAGGGCGGGCGCCGCACCGGCCGGGACTGGTGGTTGGGGATAGACGCTACCAGACCAGCGATTTCAAGCCCTTACTCCGAGGTGGGGCCTTTAACATATCCCATGTTCTGCCATCAGCAAAAGGGGGATTTGCCCCACCCCGACCCTGCGATGCTTTCTGTTTGGATAGACGCCCGAGATTGCAGGGCTGCTGAATGCGAATTGGGCAAATGGTGTTGCCAGAGGCGGACAGCGCGTACCGGTGAACTTTGATTCCGCGGTGACTATACATCAACCTGATGAAGGCTGCCGGTTGCAAATCAGAAACCTCGGATGTCCGGCCTTGAACATCAGGCAAGAGTTCGGCTTGCCCGGCGGCTGTCGATCACGATGGCGGCGGGCTTTTTATCGACGCCGTCGAAGACGCCATCTCCCGGTATGGCTGTCCGGAGATCTTCAATTGCGATCAGGCAAGCCAGTTCACGTCGTTTGCGTTCCGAAAGGTCCTGAAAGACCGCGGCATCGAATTCAGCATGGACGGCCGCAGCGCCCGGAAGGACAATGCTTCTGTCGAGCGTCTCTGGAGATCGATCCGATACGAGGAGATCTAGCTGCGGGCCAATGCCAGCGTTCCGGAAGCGCGCGCCGGGATCGGCCGGTATCTGTCTTTTTTCAACGCAGAGAGGCGACACTCATCGCTTGACCGGCAAACGCCAGATCAGGCCTAATTAAAAGGCGCTGCAGCCAATCCCGGTTGCGGAAACCCCACAAGGCGGACATTCAACTGGCGAGTGACCGATAGCGGTACAGACGACCCTGCGCCCCCTCTCATTTCGACCGATACCCAAACACGCACATTGAACTTGGCGTCGATTTAACTCTGTCTGCCTAGTCATTTGGCCTGACGATTGCATAATGGATAAAAGCCTCAGGGGGATCACTATGACCGATACAGCAGACCTTCACACGTTGACCGCGCAGGGTGATCAGTTTCTTGCAACGCGCCGTGCAGACGCGCTCGTATCTGTTATTGTGCCCTGTTATAATGAGGAAGAGGTCATACTCGAGACCCACCGCCAGCTTACAGAAACGCTTCTGAATGACAGCATCAATTTCGAGGTTATCTATGTAAATGATGGATCGCGCGACGATACGGCGAGACTTCTTCGCGAAATAAGCGAGCGTGATTCGCGCGTGGGCTATCTGTCGTTGTCGCGCAATTTCGGCCACCAGGTCGCCGTGACGGCAGGACTGGACGTAGCGAAGGGAGATGCCGTCGTTTTCATCGACGCAGACCTGCAGGACCCGCCGGCGGTCATTGCCCAGATGTTCAGAAAATGGCGCGAAGGCTCAGATGTCGTCTATGGGCAACGGGTCGCGCGTGAAGGTGAAAGCGGCTTCAAGCTTGTAACCGCAAAAATGTTCTACCGTGCACTCAACCACATTTCTGATGTTCGAATCCCGCTGGATGTCGGCGATTTCCGCCTTTTGGACCGCGAAGTGGCGGATATGCTGGCCGGTATGCGAGAACGCGACCGCTTTCTCCGGGGAATGGTCGCCTGGCTTGGCTTCAAGCAGACGGCGCTGCCCTACAATCGCGATGCCCGGTTTGCGGGCGAGACGAAGTATCCGCTGAAGCGAATGCTCGCACTTGCCTTCAACGGCATGATGTCCTTCTCGATGGCTCCGCTCAGGTTTGTGCTCGCGCTTGGCATGATCGTCGTCGCCCTGTCTCTGGTCGGGATATTCTATGCGGTCATCATGCGCCTGACTTCCGATGGATGGGTGAGCGGTTGGACGCTCCTGTTCATCTCCGTCATGATGATGGGCGGTGTGCAACTGGTTGTTCTTGGCGCGATCGGCGAGTATGTCGGGCGCATTTACATGGAATCTAAAGGTCGCCCTCTCTACGGGATCAAGGAGCGAGGCGGTCCAGTTGCAATGCCACGCCGCAGCCGGGACTGACCAATGGGAGCGATCTTGAAATACATCGGGGTCGCACTTGGCTTCAAGATCGGCGGCCTTTTCATCTATTTGTCACTGGTTTCGCTGGATTGGCCAACGGTTCTCGCCGCCTCAGCGCAGGCTCACATTGGCTGGGCACTCCTCGGCTTTCCGCTGGTGGCGGTCGCATTCCTCATCCGCCTTGAGCGCTGGCGGTTGATGCTGTCAGCGATCGGATCGAAGGCGACCCGCCGTGAGATTGCAGCGCCCTTCTTCGGAGGCTTTGCCCTGAATAACATTCTACCGTTCCGAATGGGCGATGTCGCGCGCGCCGCCGCTTTTACCAAGCGCCTCGATGTCTCCGTGTCAGGGGCGACAGCTTCGCTGCTGGTCGAGCGCGTATTTGATCTGTATGCGCTGCTGGTCCTTGGTTTCGCGATGCTGCTTATGATGGAGCATCTGATTTCCGGGGTTCCCGGGATGGGCAGTATCACTGCTCTTTCCGGCCTGGGCGCATTGGTTTGCGTGCTTACGGCTGTTCTGACAATTCCCAGGACACTCGGGCGCGTTACTCTGCGTCTCCTGAAGACGCCGGTCGGGCGGGTTGTGCCTCGGGCCCTGAAACGTTTTGGTATTCGTACACTGATCAACATTTCCCATATCGTGCGTCGTCAGGGTCCTTTCCGCCTGATCGGCTTGTCCCTCGTCGCCTGGAGCATCGAAGGCGGTGTGATCTTCACCAGTGTCAAGGCGCTGGGTCTCACGTCCGAGTTTGCTGGCCCCTGGCTCGCCATCGTCACTGGCAACCTCGGCACACTTCTGCCAGGCACTCCCGGGCATTTCGGCACGTTTCACTATCTCGCTACGCAGGCACTGACGATTGCCGGACCGCAATTCAGCGCGGGCTTCCTTGCGGTCACGCTCGCGCATTTCATCATCTGGATAAGCACTACAGTCGCAGGGCTTGCCCTGCTGATGTCGATCGGTGGTTTCCGGAGGCTGTTGCCGCGGGAAGGCGCGCGGTCCCCGGCCGGACCCTCGTTGCGGCCGGGCAAAGCGGATCTCACGATCAGCGACACTCTCAAACCATAGGAATGACCAGAATGAAAAAACCTGCGGTCGCAATCATCGGTGCCGGATTCACCGGCCTCACAGCAGCGCTCGAGCTTCTGGACCAGGGCCTGCATCCTATCGTGTTCGAGCAGGACAGTCAGCCTGGTGGCCTGGCAGGTAGCTTCAATGTCAACGGCGTTGAGCTGGAAAAATTCTATCATCACTGGTTCAAGAGCGACCTGCACATTCATGAGCTGGTCAAGCGCCTCGGGCTCGACAGCGAGATCCTCTATCGCAAGACCAAGACCGGCAGCTATTATGCCAACAGCCTGTTTCGCCTGTCGCGGCCCCTTGACCTGCTCGCCTACACTCCCCTGTCCCTGATCGGACGCATCCGCCTCGGCCTGCTCGTGTTCCAGGCCCGCGCCATAAGGGACTGGCGCACCATCGAGGACGAAACGGCGGCCGACTGGCTGCGCAGGATGTGTGGTCCGGAAGTCTATGAGCGCGTCTGGAAGCCGCTCCTGAGCGGCAAGTTCGGCAAGTTTGCCGATGAGATAGGCGCGGTCTGGATGTGGAACAAGCTCGCCCTGCGCGGCGGCAGCCGGGACAAGAGCGGCGAGGAAGTGCTGGCCTATTTCAGGGGTGGTTTTGCAGAACTCTCGAAAGCGATGATGGCACGCGTCATCGAACGTGGCGGCGAGGTCCGGCTGAATACGCCGGTAACCGGACTGACGGTCGGGGAAGGCCGGGTAACGGGTGTCATGACCCATGATGGCCCGTTGGCCGCACAGAGTGTGCTGTCCACGATCCCTCAGCCTGCATTCGCCAAACTGGTCGCGCCGCACGTGCACGCCGAATATGTCGAGCAACTTCGCAAAATCGAATACCTCGGCAATGTCTGCATGGTGCTCGAGCTTTCGCAGTCTCTGTCTGATACCTACTGGATCAACGTCGCCGACCCGGGCTTTCCCTTTGTCGGCGTCATCGAGCACACCAACTTCGAGCCGACTGATACCTATGGCGGCCGGCATATCGTTTACCTGTCGAAATACCTGCCGACCGATGCGCCAATGTATGGCTATAATTCGCAGGAGATGGTGGACTTCGCTCTACCGCATCTCCAGCGTATGTTCCCGGCCTTCCGGCGCGACTGGATCCTGGACGCGCATGTATTTCGTTCAGAGTTCACCCAGCCCATCGTGAAGCCCGGCTACAGCCGCCTGATTCCGGACGCCCAGACCCCGGTCGCCGGCTTGTGGCAATGCAGTATGGCGCAGATCTATCCGGAAGACCGCGGCACGAACTATGCTGTCCGCGAAGGCTTCCGCATCGGCGAGAGGATTGCAGCCAGCCAGGCTGGTGGGCTGGCTTCCAGAACGTTGGTTCTAGAGAAAGGCCCGGCGTGATGATGCCGCCCAACCCCAGCGGTATTTCGGATGCGGCCTATCGCAACGCCGTCCTGATCATCCTGTCGGCGGCAGCGGTGCTCCGATTCTGGGATCTAGGTGGCCCCTCGCTCTGGTTCGACGAAGTGGTCTACGCAGTCAACTCGCGGGGCAATTTCTCCGATGTCATTAGCCTTACCCGGTCAAACAATAGCTCTCCCGTACTTCTGCCGCTGCTTCTGAACCTCATTGAACGGACGGTCGGGCTCAATGAATTCACCGCCCGGCTGCCATCGACGCTGTTCGGCATTGCGTCGGTATTTGTCATGACGCGCCTCAAGGACGTAGGCGTGGGAAAAGTCGTAGCCTTGACCAGCGCCGCGCTTCTCGCTGTTGGCCAGATGCAGATCATCTATGCTCAGGAAGTGCGCGAGTATGGCCTCTCGATCCTGATGTCTGCTCTGCTGCTCTGGTCAATGTTCCGAGTTCTTCATACTGGTCGCGCTCTGGCTCTCCTGATCGTCTTGGCAATCACGCCATGGGCCTCTTACGGCCCCTGTTTTGGGGGGCTTGCTGTGCTGACGACGCTTGGCATCTTGCGTGTGATGAAGCGGACCGGGTTGCCATACTGGAAGATCGCACTTGCCGGCGCAGTTTTCCTTGCGTCCGCCGCTGCCTCCTACTTTGCGATCGCCCAGTATCAGCTCGGCACGGCTCATCAATGGTATCTCTTTGAGCATTACTTCAAGCTGTCTGGCCTCGGCCTGCCGGAATGGCTGGTGACGAATTCAGGTGGGATCCTTCTGTCGTCGGTTCCCGGGCTCCTGGCGGTGGTCGTGCTGCCGGTCGTCATGGTCATCTTCCTTGGGCGCTACCTTACAAAGCCCTTCACGCTGCTGGACCATCCGGGCATTGTTGTCGCCATTGTTCTGATCGGCGGCATGATCCTCGCCGGCCTTCTGGAACTGTACCCCTATGGAAGCCCGCGCCACTCAGTGTTTACCGGCCCCTTCCTTTGCCTGATGTTCGCGATCGGGCTGAACGGGTTCATTATGTCCCTGGCGCCGGTCCGCCGTGTTCCGGTCGCCGCGGGGCTCGGCGGCGTCGTCGCCTTGTCAAGCCTCCTGACTATCCTCGCGATACCTATCGCCCCTGGCCTTCATCCGGCGCTCGCCAAGGTCGGAAAGCTCGAGATCTACGGCGAATATGAAGACAACCGCGCCCTCATGGAGTTTGCCCGCAGCCATCCGGATAAATTCCTGTACGGAACGCCCGGCGCCTCTCCGGCTCACATTTACTACGGCGCTGATCTCGACATGGTCATTCCCGGGCGCGACCTGATAGGAAACCATGACGCAATGGCGCGCGACATCATTGCCCAATCCGGTAAACGCCCGACCGTAATTGTTATGTCGAACCTGATCGACGGGCATGCCGAGGCACTTAAGGCCAGCCTGGAGGCATACGGCGCTCGCGTGATTGAAACCTTTACAGCCAAACGAGTTGAAGGCTTCATTGTTGAGGAGAGTTCCGGCGGTAAACTCGGGGGGGGCGGGGTCTGAGGCGGCCGAGGATGGCGGTTAATCCTGAGAAAGGAACAAGAGCCCCTTCCAATGGCAATGTCAGCGGAACCGGGACTGAAGGCCGTCGGGTAGCGCAGCTAGGCTCAGAATGTGAACCAGAGCCAGTTGCGCCGGTACGACACCTTACCCGGGATAATTCCGCTCGGCGTGCGCTGTACCACCGCAATGCCAAATTCGCAGGATAATCGATACGGGTGCTTCAACGTCTTGACGAGCGCCCCCCGACCCTCCGCGTCAGCGGGGCAAAATTCAGCAGGAAGTTCAATATAAACCGTGTCGACAATTGCCGTTGGTGGTTCGGGAGAGATTTGAACTCTCGACCTTACGATTATGAGTCGTACGCTCTAACCAACTGAGCTACCGAACCATCTGCCGCATCAGCGAACGCGCCTGATACACATTGGAGGGGGGCCATGCAAGCGCCCTATCCCGCAAGCTCCGCCACATGTTCCGCGATCGAAAGCGAGGAGGTCAGGCCGGGGCTCTCGATGCCCAGGAGGTTGATGAGGCCGGCGCTGCCATGGGTCCGCGGCCCCTCGATGCGGAAATCGCCCGAGGGCGCGCCCCGGGGCACCAGTTTCGGCCTGACGCCGGCATAGCCCGGGATCAGCCGCCCGGCGGTCAGCTCCGGCCAGTAGCGCCGCGCCTCGGCGAGGAACACAGCCGCGCGGGCCGGGTTCACCCGGTAGTCGAAGGGCGGCGCGGCGTCATCGGCCAGCCATTCGGCGTCCGGCCCCAGCTTGCCATTGCCGCCGAGGTCAATCGTCAGGTGCAGGCCGAGGCTGGACGCGGCCGGCATCGGATAGATCAGCCGCGAGAAAGGCACGCGGCCCTGCAGGCTGAAATAATTGCCCTTGGTGAACCAGGTGCGGGGCAGGGCGGCCTGGTGCGGCCCGTCAATCGCGGCGGCCACATCGACGGCGTGATGCCCCGCGGCATTGACCACCCTGCGCGCGCGGATCTCCGCCGGGCTTGCGCCCCCGGTGACCAGCCGAATATGGCTGCCCTCGACCACGCCGGACACCAGCGGTGCGCCAAAGGCAATGCTGCCGCCCGCGTCTTCGAGTTCGCCCTGCAGCGCCAGGAAAAAGGCATGGCTGTCGAAGATGCCGGACACGGGAGAATGCAGCGCCGCCGAGACGTCCGGGCTCAGCGCCGGCTCCATCGCCCGCGCTTCGTTCCCGCTGATCAGGCGAAGGTCCTCGACCCCGTTCGCCTCGGCCCGCGCCAGGATGCTGGCGAGTTCTGCCGCCTCGGCCTCGCCGATGGCTACCACCAGTTTGCCGCAGCGCTTCACCGCCACGCTGTGGGTATCCAGATAGTCATACAGCATCCGCCGCCCGGCGACGCAGTGGCGCGCTTTCAGGCTGCCGGCGGCGTAATAGAGCCCGGCATGGATGACCTCGGAATTGCGCGAGGACGTATGGACGGCAATGGCGTCCTCGGCTTCCAGCACGATGACCTCGCGTCCGGCCTGTGCGAGCGCGCGGGCCGAGGCGAGGCCGATCACGCCCGCCCCGATCACCACCACATCTGCCTCGAAACTGTCTGCCATGCCCGATCGCTCGCCTTGAGACCCTGTTCGATCTACTATCAGCCAGGATGATCGCGCGCAGCCTGATTCTGCTTAGTCTTCTGACGCTGGCTCTTTTGCCTGCTCATGCGGAATTTGGCGCGGCGGGCGCAGCGTTTCGGGCAGGTCAGTATGACCGTGCTATTGAAGCATCTGCAGCTGACACATCTCCGGATGCACATGCCTTTCGGGCACGTGCCTTGCTGGCCAAGGCGATGTTCGGGAGCGGCGAGCCCCCCCGGGCGGTGCTGGATGATGCGCGTAACGCTGCCGAAACCGCGCTGGCCCTGGAGCCCGGTCATCTCGAAGGGCGCTTGCAGAAGGCGATCGCCCTCTCCCTGACCCTGCGCCCGATGAGCCTCGGCGAAGCGCGCCGGACGGGCTATGGAGAACTTTCCAGATCCCTCGCCGAGGGGGTTATCGTGGACGATCCGGCCAACCACTACGCCCACGGCTTCCTGGCGGTCTGGCATGTCGAGGTCGTGCGGCGCGGCGGCAGGCTGGGCGCGATGGTCATGGGCGCCAGCGTCCGGTCGGCTGAGGCACATTATGCCGAAGCGCTCCGCCTCGCGCCGGAAGATATCGGCCTGCGCTGGCAATGGGCGCGCGCGCTCGCCGCGCTGGATGCGCACAAATACCGCGCCGAGATCGACGCCGCCTTGACGGCCGCTGCCGCCATGACGCCGGCCACTGACATGGACCGTGTCATGCAGGACCGCGCCGCAACCCTGATTGGCATTCTCCACACCGCCGGCGCCGCTGACACCGAAGCCCGCGCCCAGCGGATGCTTTAGCGGCGGCTACTCCGCCGCGACGGCCTGTGCATGCGCTTCCTGCCCGGACAGGAAGCGTTCGGCGTCGAGGGCAGCCATGCAGCCCATGCCGGCAGCGGTGACGGCCTGGCGGTAAGTCTCGTCTGTCACGTCGCCGGCGGCGAAAACGCCCGGAATGGACGTGCGCGGCGAGCCCGTTTCGGTGATCAGGTAGCCGTTCTCGCGCATCGGCAGCTTGCCGACGAACAGCTCGGTCGAGGGCGCATGGCCGATGGCGATGAAGATGCCGTGCACGGGCATCTCCCGAACGGCGCCCGTCGTCACGTCGCGGATGCGCGCGGCGGTGACGCCGAGGGGCTGGTCGTCGCCAACCACCTCGTCGAGCGTATGGTTCCAGATCACCTCGACCTTGGGGTTCTTGAAGAGCCGGTCCTGCAGGATCTTCTCGGCGCGGAAATGGTCGCGCCGGTGAACGACGATGACCTTGGAGGCAAAATTCGTGAGGAACAGCGCCTCTTCAACGGCCGTGTTGCCGCCGCCAACAACCATGACTTGCTTGCCGCGATAGAAGAAACCGTCGCAGGTGGCGCAGGCCGAGACGCCGAAGCCCTTGAACTTCTCCTCGCTCGGCAGCTCCAGCCATTTGGCCTGCGCGCCGGTGGAGATGATCACGGCGTCCGCCGTATAGACCGTGCCACTCTCGCCGACGGCCTTGAAGGGCCGGCTCTCGAAATCGACGCTGGCGATATGATCATTGGCGACCTTGGCGCCCATCTTCTCGGCATGTTCCTGCATCCGTACCATCAGGTCCGGCCCCAGGATGTGCGCCTCGCCCGGCCAGTTCTCGACATCGGTGGTGATTGTCAGCTGCCCGCCAGGCTGTATGCCGGTCACGACCAGCGTGTCGCGCAGAGAGCGCGCAGCATAGACGGCGGCGGTCCAGCCCGCCGGGCCGGAGCCGAGGATCAGGATTTCGGCGTGTCTCGTATCGGCCATCGGGGCCTCCTTGGTCGTCTGTCCGGGCCGCTATATGGGGGGCCTCAGGGGAGGGTTAAAGCGCTGCGCCGCGCGCCGCAAGGCAGCTATTGCGCCCCGGACAGCACTTCCACGGTCGCATGCGATACGTTGAACGCCGCCGCCAGGCGCGCCTTCACGTCCCGGCGCAGCTGTTCCGGGCTCGCCCCCGGCGCCGCCGTTACTTCCAGCGTCACCAGCGGGCGCGATTCGGTCAGCGCCCAGGCGTGCACATGCGCGACCTTCGCCACCCCGGGCACATGCGCCGTCAGGTCGGCGATAATCGCCGCCGATTCCAGCCCCGCCGGCGTGCCTTCCAGCAGGATATGCCCTGCCTGGCGCGCGATTCGCACGCCTGCGAATGCCACCAGCAGCGCCACCAGAACCGACAGGAGCGGATCTGCCAGAACCCAGCCCGTCCATAGGATGATGGCCGCTGCGAGAATCGCCGCGACCGAGCCCAGCAGGTCGCCCGCCACATGCCAGAGCGCCCCCCTCATGTTCAGGTCGCCGGTATCGCCGGCATGCAGGATGCGGAAGGCGAATATGTTGATCAGCAGGCCGCCGACGGCGACCCCCATCATCACGTCGCCCAGCACCTCGACCGGCTCCAGGATGCGGTGAATGGCTTCCCAGACGATCCAGGCCGCAAGCAGTACCAAGAGGATACCATTGGTAAAGGCGGCGAGGATCTTCATCCGCGCAAAGCCGTATGAGCGGGCCGGGTCTGCCGGGCGCTCGCCCAGCTTGTAGCCGAGCCAGGCCAGCAGGAGTGAGCCGGTATCGGTCAGCATGTGCGCCGCGTCAGCAAGCAGTGCCAGCGAGCCGGAAATGACTCCGCCGATCACTTCGGCGATCATGAACGTGCCTGTCAGCACTGCTGCCAGCGCAACGCGGCGGCGCGAATCCGCCGTACCCATGTCCGAATGGTGCGCGTGATGCGGATGGCCGGGATGGTCATGATCATGTGCCAGCCCGTGCGCGTGGGCATGCGCGTGGGCGCTTTGCGCAACGGGGCGGTCGGGGGCGGGCGGCTTGGTCATTCTGGATCTCCCGGTGCCCTGCCGCGGGGCAAAGATCAATGCCGGCGTGATAGCATTACCTGCAGAACGCGTGTGACGCCTTGCATCGGGCCGCCGGCGCGGCCAGGCTGCCCGGCGGAGGACCCGGCCATGACACTGCCCCGCCTGCGCCAGATGGTGATCGCCGCGTATTCGCTGGACACCGCCGGCGAGCTTGCTGAGGTCCTCGGCCTCGGTGCGCCCTACATTGATCCAGGGGTGGCCGAGTTCGGCCTCGAGAACCGCGTCTATGCAATCGGCGACCAGTTTCTGGAGGTCGTCATCCCCACGGCCGAGACCGCCCCGGCCGCCCGCTTCCTGAAACGGGGCGGGGCGGGTGGCTATATGGCGATCTTCCAGACGGCAGACCTCGCCGCGGCCCGCGCGCGCACTGATGCCGCCGGCATCCGCCGCGTCTGGAACACTGACCTCGACGACATCGCCGCCAGCCATCTCCACCCCGGCGATATCGGCGGCGCCATCGTCTCGCTGGACGAGGCCCGCCCGCCGGAAAGCTGGCGCTGGGCAGGGCCAGGCTGGGAGGCGCGCCGTGTCCCGGGCGCGCTGACCGGCGCCGTGTTGACCAGCCCGGAACCCGGCCGCCTGGCCGCCCGCTGGGCAAACGTCATCGGCGCAGACGCGCACGGCAGCTTGGTGAAGCTCCCCGGCGCCGGCATCGACATCCGTCCGGGTCCGCAAGACCGGCTCACACATTTGCGCATTGCCCTGCCAGACCCCGGCCCCGCTGCCGCCCGCGCCATCCGCCTCGGGCTGGACGTGGTCGGCACCGAGGTGACGCTTGGCGGCGTAGGGCTTGTGCTCGAGGCGTTCTGAAGGTCCTCTCCCCCGCCTGCGAGGGGGGTAGGGCGTCTCTCCCGCGGGACCGGAGAGGATGACGCCGCGCAACGCCTGAACCGCTCTCCCATTCATGGGAGGCGGGGCCTCTTGTTCTGTAAGTCTTCTTCACCCCCGACCCGCGTCAGCACATCAGGTGCGCCGCGTGCAAAGCCTCAACCCTTCTGTTCAGGGAGCTTGTCATGCGATACCGGGGCGATGTGCTCACGCTCCGCCCCAGCGCCCATCTGCTGGGCTTCGGATTGAGCCTTCTCGCACTCTGCTTCGCTCTTTATGTCCGCGTGCAACCTTCCACGGAGAATGTAGCGGGGAAGAGCGGCAAAAGCTTGCGTCAGACGTCGACTTCAGCTTCCAGCGCAAACTCTTCAATGAACTCGCGCCGAGGCTCGACCACATCACCCATCAGCTTGGTGAACAGCTCGTCCGCCTCGTCGGCATGTTCGACCTTCACCTGGAGCAATGTGCGCGCATTCGCGTCGAGCGTAGTTTCCCAGAGCTGGCTGGCGTTCATTTCGCCGAGGCCCTTATAGCGCTGGATCTTCAGGCCCTTGCGGCCGGATTCCAGTACGGCGCTGAGGAGGGTCGATGGTCCGTTCACGGCAACTTCGCCGCCTTTCTCATGCCGCAGGATGGCCGGATCGGCATAAAGCTCCCGCAGGCCGGCCGCCCGCTCCGACAGGCGCACCGCATCCTGGCTCGCGATCAGCGCCGGGGGCAGGACTGCCGTCTCGCCCACACCGCGGACCGTGCGTTGCAACACCAGCGCGCCCTCCACGAAGCGGCCCTCCCAGGTGTCCTCGCCCTCTTCGGCCAGCCGGTTCAGGCGCGCGGCCGTGGCATCTGCCTCTTCCTGGCCTGCGCCGGGCCTCAGCGCGCCGGTCAGCGCGCCATGCTCGATCAGGTCCGCCGGCGCGCGCAGGGCGAGGCGCTTGAGGCTGGCGCGGAAGTTTGCCGCCTGGCGCACCTGCTCGCGCAGGTCCCCGGCAGCAATCTGTGTGCTGTCGGCCAGGATCAGCGTTTCGCCGGTGGTGCCTTCCTCGATGAGGTAGGATTCCAGTTCGCCGTCATCCTTGACATAACGTTCAGAGCGTCCGCGCGTCACCTTGTAGAGCGGCGGCTGGGCAATGTAGAGGAAGCCGCGCTCGATGATTTCCGGCATCTGACGATAAAAGAAGGTCAGCAGAAGTGTACGGATGTGCGCGCCGTCGACATCGGCGTCCGTCATGATGATGATCTTGTGATAGCGCAGCTTATTGATATTGAACTCGTCGCGCCCGATGCCAGCGCCCAGCGCCATGATCAGTGTACCAACCTGGTCGGAGCCAAGCATCTTGTCGAAGCGTGCCCGCTCGACATTCAGGATCTTGCCGCGAAGGGGCAGGATCGCCTGGTTGTCCCGGCTGCGGCCCTGCTTGGCGGAGCCGCCGGCCGAGTCGCCCTCGACGATGAAGAGCTCGGATTTCGCCGGGTCTTTCTCCTGGCAGTCTGCCAGCTTGCCGGGCAGGGAGGTGATGTCGAGCGCAGACTTGCGCCGCGTCAGCTCGCGCGCCTTGCGGGCCGCCTCGCGCGCAGCGGCCGCCTCGACAATCTTGTCCATGATGATGACGGCTTTTTTCGGGTTTTCCTCAAACCACTCGCCGAGCTTCTCATTCATCAGGCTCTCGACTACCGGACGCACTTCGGACGAGACCAGCTTGTCTTTCGTCTGCGAGCTGAACTTCGGGTCCGGTACCTTGACCGACAGCACGCAGGTCAGCCCCTCACGTGCATCATCGCCGGAGATCTCGACCTTGGATTTTTTCGCCGCGCCGGTTTCGTTTGCATATTTGTTGACGATACGTGTCAGCGCGCCGCGAAAGCCCGCAAGGTGGGTGCCGCCATCGCGCTGGGGAATGTTGTTGGTAAAGCACAGCACCGATTCATGATAAGTGTCGGTCCATTCCAGCGCCGCCTCGACGGTAATGCCGTCCTTTTCTCCGATGACATAGATCGGCTCGACGATCAGTGAGCTTTTCTGCCGGTTGATGTGCTGCACGAAGGCCTTCACACCGCCCTCATATTCCAGCGTTACTTCATATGGCTCCGGCTCGCGCTCGTCGCGGAAGATGATCCGTACCCCGCTGTTCAGGAAGGCGAGCTCGCGCAGCCGGTGTTCGAGCGTCTTGCGGTCATAGTCGGTCATCGTGAAGGTCGATGCGGAGACCATGAAGCGCAGCGCCGTGCCGGTGTAGGGCTTGCCGTCCTCGCGCCTGGGTGAAGGCCCGCGCGTTACCAGAGGCGCCTCCACATGGCCGCCATTCACGAAGCGCACGAAATGCTCCTTGCCTTCGCGGTGGATGGTCAGCTCCAGCCAGTCGGACAATGCGTTCACGACTGAAACGCCCACGCCGTGCAGACCGCCTGAGACCTTGTAGGAATTCTGGTCGAATTTCCCGCCGGCATGCAGCTGGGTCATAATGACTTCGGCGGCCGAGACACCTTCGGTCGGGTGCATGCCCACGGGGATGCCGCGGCCATTATCGGTGATCTCGGCAGAGCCATCCGGAAACAGCGTAACGGTCACGCGGTCCGCATGCCCGGCCAGCGCCTCGTCGATCGAATTGTCCACCACTTCATAGACCATGTGGTGCAGGCCGGAGCCATCATCCGTGTCGCCGATATACATGCCAGGGCGCTTGCGCACGGCGTCGAGGCCCTTCAGGACCTTGATCGAGCCTGCGCCATATTCGCCCTCGCCGCCCTCTTCGGGCGCTGCGGATGTTGTCTCTTCGGCCATGGGAAGTGCCTTCTGGGTGATTCTTCAGACAGGCTTGAATTATAGGGGCTTTGTGCCCGTTTGGGAACGGCTGAGATGGGTATTTTGCAGCGCACGGAACATAGTTCAGCGCCCTGAAATCATATGGATTTTCAGGCGTTCTCCTGCATCGGGACGCCCCGTGCGGAAACCATCAGTCGCGCCAGGATTTTTTTGGGCCTGCGCCGCCAGCGCCAGGGCCCTTGCGGGGCGGCTTTCCGGCCCCGCCGGGCGGCTTGCCATAGGCCTTCCCGGCGGGTTTTCCGGCCGGTTTGCCGGGCGCTTTGCCATAGGATTCATGCGCCTTGCTCTCTGGCTTTGCGGCCTGCTTGTCATAGGCGGGGCGGGGCGGGCGACGGTCGCCCTGGCTGTGCGGCACGCTGTCCTCCGGGGCCGGAATACCTTCCAGCGGAAATGCCTGCAGGCTGCCTTCCAGGCGGCCATTGCCGGTCGTCTCGAACAGCTTCTCTGCGCCTTCCGGCGTCAGTTCCACATGGGTGTTGCCGGTGTTCACCCTGATCTGGCCGATCTGGTCGCGGCTGATCCCGCCGGCCTTGCACAACATAGGAAGCAGCCATTTCGGGTCCGCATTCTTCTTGCGTCCCACATTCAGCGCAATCCATACGGCGCCCGGCAGGCCCTCGCGCTGGCCGCGCGGCGCGCGCGGTTCGCGGTCGCCGCGGGGAGCTTTCTCCCGGGGCGGACGATCCTGCCAGTCCCGCTGGCCGCGTTCGCTGCGCTCCTCGCGCGGCTTGCGGGGCGGCCGGTCGTCCACCTCGCGCAGGTCCTCCGGCGCAGACCTTCCCTCCCGCGCCTTGCGGATGAAGGCGGCGGCGATGGCATCCGGTGAGCGTTCGGCCAGCAGGCGGGCGATCAGGTTTTCCTCAGCCTCGGTCGGCGCCTCGTTCAGCGCCGGGTCGGCCAGCAGGCGCGCATCATCGCGGGCGCTCACTTCATCCGCCGAAGGCGGACGGCCCCAGCGCGCGGTCAGCTTTGCGTCCTGCAGCAGCCGCTCGACCTTGCGGCGCGACTTTGGTGAAACAATCAGTGTACTGATGCCCTTGCGCCCGGCGCGGCCCGTGCGGCCGGAGCGGTGGAGCAGGGTGGCGGGGTCGCGTGGCAGGTCCGCATGGATGACGAGGTCCAGCTTCGGCAGGTCGAGCCCGCGCGCTGCCACATCCGTCGCGATGCACACCCGCGCCCGGCCGGAGCGCAGCGCTCCGAGCGCGCTGGCGCGTTCCTTCTGGCTGAACTCGCCCGACAGCGCCACGACGCTGAAACCGCGATTGCCGAGCCGCGCCACCAGATGGTTCACCGCCGCGCGTGTCGAACAGAAGACGAGCGCGCTTTCGGTGTCGGACTGGCGCACGATATTGACGATGGCGTTCTCTTCGTCCCCCGGCGCCACCATCAGCGCTTCATAGGCAATGTCCGCATGCGCAGCGGCCTCGTTCGCCGTGGTGATGCGCAGGGCATTCTTCTGATAGCGTTCGGCCAACGCCGCGATGCCGCGCGGAACGGTTGCTGAGAACATCAGGGTACGGCGCTCTTCCGGCATGTCCTGCAGGATGTGTTCGAGCTCCTCGCGGAAGCCGAGGTCCAGCATCTCGTCCGCCTCGTCCAGCACGACCACGCGAATTTCCGACGTGTCGAGCGAGCGGCGATTGATGTGGTCCGAAAGCCGCCCCGGCGTTCCAACGACGATGTGGGCGCCGCGGTCGAGCGCCCGGCGCTCGTCGCGCATGTCCATGCCGCCGACACAGGTGGCGATCGTCGCGCCGGTTGGGGCGTAGAGCCAGGCAAGCTCGCGGGCGACCTGCTGGGCGAGTTCACGCGTCGGAGCAATCGCCAGCGCCATCGGCTTGCCGGCGGGGCCGAAGCGTTCCGCCCCGCCGAGCAGGTCCGGCGCAATCGCGAGGCCAAAAGCCACCGTCTTGCCAGATCCCGTCCGCGCGGAGACGAGCAGGTCGCGCCCCGCCAGGTCGGCCCGGGTCGCAGATGTCTGGACTTCGGTGAGGGTTTCATAGCCGCGCGCGGCAAGGGCCGCAGCGAGCGGGGCGGGAAGGTCCGTGGGCAGTGTCATCATCGTACTTTCAGCGTTCAAGGGCGCCGTTTGGCATGTTTGCGCCTTTCCGGCTATGCCACACCGCCACATAAGGAAGAATACTTACAGTTTGACGGCCCTGAGGGGCGGGGAGGGGCGGCGCCCGGCGACGATCCGCCCATCCTTATGCGCCTCTAAGTGCTTCGGCATGATGGGCGATATGCTCGCGCATGAAACTCGCGATGAAGTAATAGTCGTGGCCATAGCCCTCGCGCAGCCTGTAATCGAGCCGCTGGCCGTGCTTCTCGCAGGCCTCGATGAAGATATCAGGCTTCAGCTGGGGCTCCAGGAAATTATCCGCCGTCCCCGTATCGACCAGGATCAGCGCGCGGGACTGGCGCTCCTTCACCAGCTCCGTCGCATCATAGGCCTCCCACCGCACCGAGAGCGGGCCCAGATAAGCCGTGAACGCCTTCTGCCCCCACGGCACCCGCGCCGGTGAGGTGATCGGTGAGAAAGCGGAGCAGGATCTGTAGCGGTCCTTGTGTTTCAGGTGCAGCGTGATGGCGCCGTGCCCGCCCATCGAATGGCCGAAGATGCCCTGGCGGTCCATGTCCGCCGAAAAGTTCGTCGCAATGATCCCGGTCAGCTCATCGGTGATATACTGGTCCATCCTGTAATGCGCCGCCCACGGATCTTCCGTCGCCGTCAGGTAAAAGCCCGCGCCCTGGCCGAGGTCATAGGCCTCGTCATCCGGCACGCCTTCCCCGCGCGGCGAGGTATCCGGCGCGATGATCATCACGCCGTGCTCGGCGGCATGCGCCTGAACGCCGGATTTCTCCATCATGTTCGCCCAGGTGCAGGTCAGCCCCGAAAGATACCACAGCGCCGGCACCGGCCCGTCCTCCGCCTGCGGCGGCGCATAGACCGCAAACCGCATGGTGCAGCCAAGCAGCGCGCTCTCATGATCGTAGACGGACAATGTCCCGCCATGCGATTTCCAGGAGGAGACGAGGGTAAGTTCAGTCATGGCAGGGTTTCCGGCAGGTCGAAAAGGTTGATGATCGTCAGGGCGCCTTGATGGGCAAACTTGCGTGCAAGACGCTTGTTCGCTGTAATCAGCGGAGCATTAGTCTGTCTGGCGGCCTCCACAGGAAGGCAATCATAGACGCCGTGGTCAGCAGCGACTGCCATGTCCAGCGCGCCGGGCAGAAATGGCTCGAACGGTTCGAACAGGAATCCACTCGACAGGCCCGCGAGCGCCTGCGATGCGCCGCCCGGCGACAGCGTCCCGGCCCGTACCATGGTCCGCAGCACATTCGCACATTCGACCTTCAGAAAGCTTAGCAACAGCGGTTCGAACCGCTCAAGCATCCTGACGGCCAGGTCTGTGAGGGGATGGGGCACCAGAACGGGGATGATCGCGCTGCTGTCGAAGACTGCCCTTGGCGCCGTCATTCGTCCCTCAAGGCGCGCAGCAGTTCTTCGTCTCGGTCTTCCCGTCCCTGCCGGATCAATTCGGCCAGATCGGCATCGACAGGCCGCAGGCTCTCTCTCAACAGCCGCAGCCGCTCCAGCGCCTCCGCCTTGTCCGGCCGCGCCTCGCGCTCGATCACTTCGCGCAGCAATTGTTCGAGAGACTTGTTCTCGTTCGCCGCGCGCGCCTTCAGGCGGGCGACGACCTCATCGGGCAGGTTGCGGACGAGGACTTGAGCCATACTCCAGTGCTATCACAATGCTATCACTCCGGCAACGGGACCGTCCCGCGCGGGAACGACACCGCAAACCCGCCCTCGATATAGCCCTCGGCGGCCTCATTGTGCGGCGTGCCGGGCTCAGCGAAATACTCAAGCCCCGGCCAGCGCGCCGCCACTGCGGCCTTCACCTCCGGTGTCAGCCCGCCCCGCATGTGTACCACCAGCGCCTTCGTCCAGGGTGCCAGAACTGTCACCGCATTGCCGCCCTGGACCGCGCGCTGCACGGTCCAGAGAATTGCTTCGGAGCCGATCTGCGCCGGGTCGGCCGGGGCAGGGTCGCCGGGCGCCGCCATCGCATCAGGCCCGCCGCCTCAGCCGCGATGCAGCGCACACAGCTTGTTGCCGTCCGGGTCGCGCAGATAGGCGAGGTAGAGGCGCGCGGCGCCGCCCTCGCGCCAGCCCGGCGGGTCCTCGATTGGCGTGCCGCCGGCCTCGACGCCCGCCGCATGCCAGGCATCGGCTTCGTTCGTGGACTGCATCGCAAAGCCGATGGTCATGCCATTGCCGCAGGTCGCGGGCTGCCCGTCGATCGGCGGGGTGACCAGGAAGATGCCGCCATTGTTCACATAGATCAGCCGCCCCTTGGGATCCTTGATCCCCGGCTTGCCGCCCACGGAAGAAAATAGCGCATCATAGAACGCCTTGGATCTGTCGATGTCGTTGGTGCCGACCATCATGTGACTGTACATTCTCAGTTCCTCCTTGTGTTATGGGTCTTCAGGCTTCCGGTGGCCGCGCGCCATGGTCGGCAAAAGCAGCCATCGCCGGGCCGTAGTCTTCTGGCGCGGGAAACCCCTGATAGCTGAACTCCGCGCCGGTTGCGGCGTAGGGAAGGCGTTCGCGCGTCATCGTTTCGATGATCGGGCGCACCCAGCTGGCATCTTCCAGCATGCCAGGACGGAAGTTCACGAAGGGCAGGCCGGGTATCCGCGTGAACAACCAGTTCTTGCAATCCGGGCAGAACATCTGCTGGTTCTCCGTGTGCAGACCGCCCGCCACCGGCTCGCCGTCCGTCACCTCGAAGCCATCCGCCGGCAGCAGAAGCGACAGCGAATAAGGTCCGCTCGTCAGCTTCTGGCACCCTGTACAATGACATGCCATAGACACGACCGGCGCCTTCGTGACACGCATCTTCACCTGCCCGCAGAGGCAGCTGGCGGTCCAAGGGAGTTTCCATTCGTCCATCAGTACACCACTACGCTCCGAATGCTCTTGCCCTCATGCATCAGGTCGAAGGCGTCGTTGATCTTGTCGAGTGTCATGACGTGCGTGATCATCGGGTCGATCTCGATCTTGCCGTTCATGTACCAGTCGACGATCTTCGGAACGTCCGTACGCCCCTTCGCGCCGCCGAAGGCCGTGCCGCGCCAGTTTCGCCCGGTCACCAGCTGGAATGGCCGTGTGCTGATTTCCTTGCCGGCTTCCGCAACACCGATGATGATGCTCGTGCCCCAGCCGCGATGACAGCATTCCAGTGCCTGGCGCATCACGGTCGTGTTGCCCGTGCAGTCAAAGGAATAGTCGGCCCCGCCGCCGGTCAGCTCCACGATATGCGCCACCGGATCGGGCACTTGCTTCGGATTGACGAAATGCGTCATGCCGAATCTGCGGCCCCATTCCTCCTTGTCCGGATTGATGTCGACGCCGACGATCATGTCCG
>CAYPDA010000028.1:0-29663 GCA_964409375.1 uncultured Hyphomonas sp. | reverse complement strand
TCTCGGTGAACACGACCGAGCGCTGCTTCTCGTCGAGTTCGAAATCCTCGGGCTCGAGCTTCGGTATCAGATTATCGGCGGTCATGTAGATCTCGGACCGGTCATCGGTCGGACCGGAGATGATCAGCGGCGTGCGGGCCTCGTCAATCAGGATCGAGTCCACCTCATCGACGATGGCGAAATGGTGTCCGCGCTGCGCCATCTGCTCGATCGAGTATTTCATGTTGTCGCGCAGATAGTCGAAGCCGAACTCGTTGTTCGTGCCATAGGTAATGTCGGCGGCGTAGGCGGCCTTGCGCTCGTCATCCGTCAGGCCGTGCACGATCACGCCGGTGGTCATGCCGAGGGCGCCATAGATGCGGCCCATCCATTCTGCGTCGCGGCGGGCGAGATAGTCGTTGACGGTGATGACATGCACGCCCTTGCCTTCAAGAGCGTTGAGATAGGCAGCCAGCGTGGCGACGAGCGTCTTGCCCTCACCGGTGCGCATCTCGGCGATCGCGCCGGAATGCAGCACCATGCCGCCCATCAACTGCACATCGAAATGGCGCATATTGCTGACGCGCTTGGCAGCTTCGCGCACGACGGCGAAGGATTCTTCCAGCAGGCTGTCGAGCGTAGCGCCGTCGGCGAGGCGTTTGCGGAATTCCTGGGTCTTGCCCTTGAGCGACTGGTCGGACAGCGCTTCCATGATCGGCTCGAAGGCGTTGATCCGGTTGACCCTGGCTTGCATCGGCTTGAGCCGGCGCTCGTTTGCGGTTCCGAAAATCTTGCGAGCAAAGGTAAGCATATCAGACAGCACCAACCAGTTTGTGGTAAAAAAAACAAATCCTGCCACACAGGCTACAGGATTTTTCCGGTCTTTCCCACCGCGCTTCCTCCGGCTGAAACCACTCGACCAGCGCGCGGGGCAGACTTAAGAACGCCGCCGGAGGGTGTCAATGAGGCGCCCTCACCCGTCCCGGAGGCAGATCGATGACCCGAAGCGCAGTTGTTTCAGCCGCCTGCGCCGCCCTGGCCGCCCTGCTGCTGGCGGGATGCTCGCCGTCGGCGCCCCAGTCGGATGAACCCCGGACAGTGCGCCGCGAGGTCGCAGCGCGTGTCAATGGCGAGGCGATTTACACAAGTGATATCGAGGTCGAGGCGGTGGCGCGCGGGCTTGTCGTGTCGGGCGCCGCACTGAGAGAGGACGACGAGGCCTACCAGCAGGTGCTCGACCAGCTGATCGACCAGAAGCTGATGGCGCAGGAAGCGCTGCGCAAGGGGCTCGACCGCGACCCGGCCGGCCAGCGGCGGCTGGAACTCGCGCGTGAGCGTATTCTCGGCAATCTGCTGGTCGAGAATCTCGTGGCCGAACAGGTGACCGATGAGGCGGTCGACCGGATGTATTCCGAACAGGTGCGCTTGCAGCAGCTGAATGATCAGGTGTCGATTGCGCATATCCTGACCGAGACAGAGGCAGAAGCCGAGGGGGTCTGGCTGCGCATCCAGGCCGGAGAAACATTCGAGAGCCTCGTCTTCAACCATTCTAAGGACACCGCAACGCGAATGGAGAATGGCGATCTCGGCTATGTTGCGCCCAATGACCAGCCGGAGCCGTTCCCGCTGGTGATTGCCAATACGGCTGTGGGTGAGGTGTCGGCGCCGTTCGAATCCGAGGCCGGCTGGCATATCCTGAAAGTGAAGGACCGGCGCACCCGCCCGCCCAAGACGCGCGAAGAGATGCGCCCCGAAATAGCGACGCTGCTCACTTTCGGCGAAGTCAGCCGCATCCTTCGCCGCCTGCGCGCCGAGGCGGAGATTGCCCGGGGCGGGGAGAGCTACGAGCCCGATACCCCGCCTGCCTTGCCCTCCGATCCGATCATGGGAGATGATCTTTGAACCTTAAACCTTCGCCTTTTGCGCCGGCGTCCTTTCCTGAGCTGCCGGAGGTGCGCGGGGTTCGTGCGGCGGCCGGCAGCCGCGGCTTCTATGCGCGGCGCGGCGTGACGCGTGATGACGTGTTCCTGGCGGTGTTCGCGCCCGGCACGGCCTGCGGCGGGGTGTTCACACGTTCGCTGACCGCCTCGGCCGATGTTCGCTGGTGCCGGGACGCGCTTTCGGCCGGCAGCGGGCGGGCGCGGGCGCTGTTGGCCAATTCCGGCAATTCCAATGCCTTCACCGGGCCGAAGGGCCTCCTGAAGAATGAGGCGACGCTGAAGGCACTGACCGGCACGCTTGGCGCGCCCAGGGAAGAATGTTTCCTGGCGGCGACCGGTGTCATCGGCGAGCCACTCAGCGATCCGAACTATGTCGGCGCATTTGTGCCGGAGCTGTCGGCCAAACTTGGCGCGCCGGACTGGGAAGCGCTCGCCCGCGCCTTCATGACGACCGATACCTATCCCAAGGGGGCCGGCAGGATTGTCGAGATCGGCGGCGTCGAGGTGCGCTTTGCTGGCATCGCCAAGGGCTCCGGCATGATCGCGCCGAACATGGCGACGATGCTGTCCTATGTGTTCACCGATGCCGCGATTGCGCCGGTGCTGCTGCAGCTCGCGCTCGCCCGCGCGGCAGATGAGACATTCAATGCGATCACCGTGGACGGCGACACCTCCACCTCCGATACGCTGATGGTGTTTGCGACCGGGGCAAGCGGCATGGACGAGATCGCCTCCGAGGACGATCTGCGCTTCCGGGCCCTCTCGGCGGCGCTGAAGGCGGTCTGCCACGACCTGGCGATGCAGGTGGTCAAGGATGGCGAAGGGGCCAGCAAGGTCGCCGCGATCCAGGTGGAGGACGCGGCCTCGCCGGCCTCGGCCAAGAAGATCGCCTGCGAGATTGCCAATTCCCCCCTGATCAAGACCGCCATGGCGGCGGGGGATGCCAACTGGGGCCGGATCGTCATGGCGGTTGGCAAGGCGTATGAGCCGATCGATGCGGGCCGCCTCGCGATCTGGTTCGATGATGTCCAGGTGGCAAAGGACGGCGCGCGCGCCCCGGATTATGATGAGGCGGCGGCGACCGCGGTGTTTGCGAAATCCGAATTCACGATCCGTGTCTCTGTGGGCGCCGGGTCAGGCCGGGCGACCGTGTGGACCTGCGACCTCACACACGGCTATGTCGACATCAACGGCGCCTACAGAACATGAGCGGGAGCGTCCTGCTGGTGGTGGCGGCAGCGCTGTTCGATCCGGCGGGGCGGGTGCTGCTGGCCCGGCGCCCTGAAGGCAAACATCTGGCCGGTCTGTGGGAGTTTCCGGGCGGTAAGCTGGAGCCGGGCGAAACGCCGGAAGCGGCGCTGGTGCGCGAACTGTATGAGGAGCTTTCGATCATGGTTAATGAATCCGCACTCGAACCTCTGACTTTCGCGAGCTTCGCTTACCCGGCATTTCACCTTTTGATGCCACTCTATGCGTGTCGAAGCTGGACCGGTGTCATTGATCCGAAGGAGGATCAGGCAATTGCCTGGGTGGCGCCGCTCGAATTGAGACACTATCCGGCGCCGCCGGCGGACATTCCGCTGTTCGACTGGCTCGCCGCACACAGATGATGGGACTTCAGGATGGACATGCTCAGACCCCTTCTCCGTCGCTTCGCCCGTGATGAGCGCGGCGCGACGGCTGTCGAATATGGCCTGATTGCCGCCCTCATAGTTGTCGCTGTCGTGGCCGGCGTGACCAGCTTCGCGGAAGAAAACACCAAATTGTACAACAAGGTCGAAGACGCCGTTCTCAGCGTCTCCTGAACGGCTCTCACTTTCTTTCATCCTGTTTGCCTGACGCGCGCACCGCGTCGGCAAGATTGATCTTTGGGCTGCCCGGCGTCAGCGGTTGCGGCTGTCCAGGCGCAGGTGCCCAGCCGGAGAGGTGGATGATCTCGAACGTCGCGCGCACCCGCCTATCCGGATCACTGTAGCGCTCCGCATAGAGCGCCATCGCGCGCGACAGCACTCGCCGAGGGAGCGGACGCGCATGACCAGGCATGAAGGCGGCCCGCTCACCCATTCCTTTCAGGTCCCGGAGCAGATCCTCAGGTGCGCGGTAGCGCACGGTGACGATATCGCGGTCGGCCACCGGCAGGGCAAAACCAGCGCGCTGGAGCAAGGCCGCCGCATCGCGCAGGCCGGTCAGGGGTGACAGGCGGGGGCTGAGGCCGCCGGTCAGTTCGGTTTCAGCTTCGGTGAGCACGTCGCGCAGTTCCATGAGCGTGCCGGCGCCGAACAGCGCGCCGAGGAACAACCCGTCGGGCTTCAGGGTGCGGCGGATCTGGATCAGGGCGCCGGGCAGGTCATTGACCCAGTGCAGGCTCAGCGGAGACAGGACCAGATCGAAGCTACCGGGTGCGAATGGCAGCGCCTCGTCATCCGCCAGCACGCTGGCGAGGCCCCGCTGCGCCGCCATGTCGACGAAGGCGGGCGCGGGATCGGCGGCGGTCATGGCCTCAGCCTTGCCGCTGGCTGTCACGGCGGCGGAGAGGTCACCTCCGGCGGCGCCGAGTTCGAGGCCGGCGGCGAAGATGCGCGGGGTGTCTGCCAGGCGGCTTTCGAGATCGCTCGACACCCGGGCGCGCAGGAAGGCATAGTTGGCATGGCCGGGCGCGAGGCGCTGGCGCCGGGCGGCGAGGCGCGCACGGTCGAAAATTTGCGGGGGCTGCGACCGGGCGGGCATGCGAGCGGATATGAACGCACCGGGCAGGGCGGCCAAGACGTTTCTGCGCCGGAACCGGGATTTCCTCTGGACGCTGCGCTCGCTTTGCCCGGAAGATTTCCGCAGCCTGACCGCCCTCACCGACCTCGTCCGCAATCGCTGCGGCGTCTGGCAGGCGTCACGTTCCGGGGCGGAGACTGTCTGCGCCGCCCGCGCCGCGAAATCGCCGCGCCGGGACTGTGCGCGGGTAGCCGGCGCCGCTATGCACACGGCTGGTGCTTCGGGGGGGGGCGGCGGCAACCCATCGGCCTGGCTGGCGCAGGCGGCCGGGCGGAGTTTGTCCGGCGCGTTCCGGGTGCGGCGGGGATGGCGCAAAGCGGCCGGGGGCGCGCATACCGGGCTTTTGGATGATGTGCTGACGACCGGGGCGACGCTTTGAGCCTTTGTGTGGGCTTTGGAACAGGCAGGGGCGCGGCAGATCGACGTGATTGTGCTGGCCCGCGTTGTCCGGGCAACCGATCTCACCCTATAACGTTTGCATGACAGCGGCCGGATGGGACTTGCCGACGGCGCTGCGAGGTTTGTTGAGGAAAGGCTCGCCCCATGGCGAAAGTCACGATTTATACGCGTCAGTTCTGCCCATACTGCTCCCGCGCCCTCGAGGTGCTGAAGGGCAAGGGCGCGGAGATCAACGAGATCGACGCCGGAATGGACCCGGCACTGCGGGCCGAGATGACCGAGCGCTCCGGCGGCGGTCGGACGTTTCCGCAGATCTTTGTCGGCGGCACACATATCGGCGGCTGCGACGAGATGCTGGCGCTCGACAGCAAGGGCGGGCTCGATCCGCTGCTGGCCGGCGCCTGAGCCCGGCGGCACGATGATTCTTTATGCGCTCGTCTGCAAGGATTGCGAGCACGCGTTCGAGGGCTGGTTTGCCGGATCGGACGCGTTTGACCGGCTGAAGGCGGCGCGGCAGATCGATTGTCCCGCCTGTAGCAGCCGCGAGATTGCTAAGCAGATCATGGCGCCGGCTGTGCGTCCCTCCGACAGGGCGCGGCCGCAGCCGATGGACCCTGAAGCCATCGCCCGCGAGGTCGCCCGGCGGGCGCGCGAGCATGTCGCGGAAAATTTCGACTATGTCGGCGAAGGCTTCGCGGAAGAGGCGCGGGCGATGTATTACGGCGAGCAGGATGAGCGCCCGATCTGGGGCGAGACGACGCCGGACGAGCGCGCGGCCCTGGCCGATGAAGGGGTTCCGGCCCTGCCGCTGCCCGCGCCGTTTGCGCCGAAGCCGCCGCGCCGCAAGGACCGCCTCAACTGAGATCTCCCCCGCGCGCTTTGCCGCGCTTGAACCGCGCCGGTTGCCTGGTTAGAAGGCGGGGTAATATTCATCCCAGACGGGGAGCGCGACATGGCAAGCCAGGAATATCAACGCGGCCAGATGGACATCAGCGGCCAGCGGGCAACCTGGGGCGGGTTCATGCTGGGCGCCACCTGGGGCTGCCTGATTCTGACGCTCGTCGTTGGCTATTCGGTCCTGACACTGGCGATCGGCATCAACTGGATCGTCTCGCTTGGCCTGATGGCGGCCGTCGGCTTCGGCGCCGGCATGTTCATGAACCTCGGTGGACGCTGGATGGCGACAGTGGTCGTGATGATCATCCTGGCGCTGGTCGTCCAGGCGTTCATCTGGCTGTTCGGCGTGATGATCTGACGAAACACCTGAAGATCACGCCCGTTTGCCATGCGCGATTAACGCTGCCTGAACCCCTTCTTTGGCATACCCCTTGAACTTTATCGAAAAACGCTAAAGTCTCAGACAACACAGCCGAAGAAGAAGGAGGCCGCTCTTGTCCGATGCGCCACTGGTCATGCACCGCGCGACGAAACGGTTCGGTACTTTCCTGGCGGTCGACCGGCTCAGCTTTGAGGTGCCGGCCGGCCAGATCACCGGGTTCCTCGGACCCAACGGCGCCGGCAAGTCCACCAGCCTGCGCATGGCGCTGGGCGTGATGTCACCAGATGAGGGGGATGTGCGCCTCTTCGGCGAGCGTCCCAGTATCGCCAGCCTCCACCGGGTCGGCTTTCTCCCGGAAGAGCGCGGGCTCTACAAGAAGATGTCGGCGCGCGACACAATTACCCATTTTGCGCGCTTGAAGGGCCTCAGCGCGCCGGATGCGCGGGCGCGGGCGCATGAACTGCTGGAAACAGCGGGGCTGGGCGAATTCCGCGCCTCCCGCATCTCCAAACTTTCCAAGGGCATGGCGCAGAAGGTGCAGATCCTCGCGACCCTGGCCCACCGGCCGGATTTCCTGATCTTGGACGAGCCATTCTCCGGGCTTGACCCGATGAACCAGCAAACGCTGGAAGATCTGATACGCGCCGAGCATGAACGCGGCGCGACAATCCTGTTCTCTACTCATGTGATGGAACATGCCGAACGGCTCTGCGACCGGATCGTGATGATGGCGCGCGGGCGCAAGGTGTTCGACGGAACGCTGGAAGACGCCTATGCCGGCCTCGGCCGCGGCGCGCGGATCACGCTCGAGCCGGGCTTTGACCTTGCAGCCGCAATGCGTCCGAAGGGCTTCGAGGCGCAGCGGACGATCGACAAGGCACCGGGCGAGGCATGGCGGGTAACGTTCGGGCCGGGGCTCGGCGCGCAGGATGCGCTGCGGGCTGTTCTGGAAACCGGCGCGCAGGTGATGGGCTTTCAGCCGGAAGAAGCCCGCCTGCGGGATGTGTTCGTCTCGCTGGTCGGCGAGGCAGAGCTGGCGGGCAGCGATACGCCGGCTGCGGCGGAGGAGATGGCCTGATGCGCAACGTCTATCTGATCTTCCGGCGCGATTATCTCGGCTATGTCAAGGCCTGGGGCTTCTGGCTGAGCCTGGCGGCAGTGCCGCTTTTCCTCGTGATCGGAGGGACCTTCGGCTATTTCGCGGCGACGTCCTCGCCGGTGCGCTATTACGCCGTGGTCGAGCCGCAGCAGGTCTATTCCGAGGCGATCGAGGCGGAGTTCCAGCGGCGGGTCACGGCCGTGGCCGAAGAGGCCGCGGCGCTGGCCGAGCAGATGAACATTCCGCTGGACGAGGCGCGCGAGCAGATGGCCGATACCGGCGCCGCGCGGCGCTTTATCGAAGTGCCGGCGCCAGCGCGGACGCTGGAGGAGCTGCGCCCCTGGCTGACCGGGGAGCGGACGGTGCCTGGCCCGGCGGGGGAGCGGGGACTGTTCGCAGTGTTCATCCTGTCCGAGGATGGCAGCCAGCTCGAATACTGGAGCAATGACGTCAATGTCGACACGCTGCGGGGCGCGGCCGAGATCGCGATGCGCGACATGGGCCGGCGCCAGGCATTGATCGAGGCGGGGCTCGGCGCAGATTTCCTGACACGGGCGGACGAGCAGGCCCTGCCGGTGCCGGCCTTCCGGCTGCAGGCGACGCAGGCGGGCGAGAGCGGCGCGGAAGTGACCATGGCCGACCGCGCGCCGACCATGGTGTCCGGGGCGCTTGCTTATTTCCTCTGGCTGATGATCTTCTCGATCATCCAGTACCTGTTGATGGGCACGATCGAGGAACGGTCCAACAAGATCTTCGACACGCTGCTGACCTCGGTGCGATTGCCGCAGCTGCTGGCGGGCAAGATGCTCGCGGTGTTCGCGGTGACGGCGACGATGCTGCTGTCATGGTCTCTGTTCGGGTTCGCCGGGTTCCTGCTGATGGCCAGCCAGGTGCCGGGTGTGATCGAGATGACCGGGCCGTTTGTTGCAGCGGTGACCGATCCGTTCCTGATCATCCCGGCGCTGATCAGCTTCGTGCTCGGCTATGTTTTGTATGGCATGATTTTCATGGCACTGGGTTCGCTCTGCGACACGATCCAGGAGGCGCAGACGCTGCTTTCGCCGATCATGATCCTCCTGATGCTGCCGATGTTCGCGATCATCATCGCATTTCAGGATCCGGGCTCGCCGATCGTGGATGCGGCGTCCTGGTTCCCGCTGTTCACGCCGTTCCTTCTGATCCTGCGGATCCCGCATGATCCGCCGCTCCTGGAGGTGCTGGCGCAGATGGCGATGATGCTGGGGGTGACGCTGCTGGCAGTCTGGGGCGCCACCAAGGTCTACCGCGCCGGCGCTGTGCACGGGGCCGGGATCGGCGAGCTGGGCGGCATGATGAAGCGCGCCGTGGGAATGAAGCCGAAGGCGGAGTGAGGGGCAGGTCAGGTGAGCAGTGCTGCCCGCCATGATGACACGCGTTCAGTTTCCTGCATCGTCTGCTGAACAGGTGAGGGACGCGCAACCAGAGTTCTGCCTTGTAGCCACGCGCCATAATGCAGGTTCTGCAGGCGTGGTCCGGGAATCGTTCTCAGCCTCGCCATCACCGATGCGGATCGACGGGCTCTCAGGCAGAAGGTTTCCGCGCGGCGCCCCCCGGACTCCACCTGCGATAGTTCAGCCGTGCAGCGATTGCGCTCAAACGTCACCATGCGTTTGCTGACGGTGAAGATCTCCGAATGTTCACCCAGCCAGGATATGAGATCGACAGGGGCGGAGACGTGGCGGGGGAGCTCCGAATTCGCAAAGGCTTCCTGAAGGGTCCGGACAATTTTGCGCCGCAGTGGAAGAGCGGACTTTACCGCGGTTTCCCAGGCCGGCAGAGGGTCGTCCAGGCCTGTTCTCACCTTGATTTCGATCTGCGTTCCGCCGCGAAAGATAATCAGCCATTCCGGGTGGCGGGGCGGCAGGATGTACGTGTCGATCCTGATTTCGGCGACGCCCAGCCCGAACATATGATGCAGGGCTTCACAATGAGGCATCCGCGGTGAGGGCCTGGCGCGATACTCATATGAGAGATTGTCCGGCATCATGAGATCAGGGCTTCCCAAAAAGAGTTGCGTCAGCGGGAAAACAAACGGGATGCCTGCCGGTTGCGTGAATGAACAGATGCGCGTGTAGTTTGAATTGACCGGATTTGTTCGTGATCTCTCCTGGTTGAGGCCGGGAAGGCAAGGATAGGCCTGGGAGACGCGTGAGGCGGGCTAGAGGCCTGCGAGCCGCTTATGGCAAGATTCGGCAATGTCCGGGGGCATGCTTTCGCTCAGGGCGAGCTGGCGGACAGGTCGCGTATCCTGCGCGGCCGGCAGCCATGTCAGGGAAACGGTTTCGCCGGCGAGGTCCACTTCTGCGGTTTTCTCGGTCGGGACCTGCTGGTCCTGCGAGGTTTCAGACCAGCGCGTGAGCTTCATGCCGTTGCGCAGTCCGGCGTCATGGGCCCGGCTGCCGGGCGCGACTCCCTGGACGGTCCATCCGGCCGCCGAAGTGGCATCGAAGTCGAAACCCCGCTCCCAGACAAGGGCGTCAGAGGACTCGATCTTGCCGCAGGGTGCGTAGAGGTCAGCAGGCAGCCAAACGGTGCCGCCCTCCAGAGTTAGCGCTCCGATGTCCGCGCGCGCGTCCCATCCGGCTTCGTCCTCGAGCGCGGCAATGAGGAGATCCGTAGCGAGGGCTTCCGGCGCGGCGATGGACGCTGCCTGCATGGACCGCAGCACATCGTCCAGGTTCATTGCAGCATCTGTCCGCAGGCGGACTTCATAGTCGAGCCATGCGGCAATCAGCATGCCCTTGTCATAGGGTAGCGCCCGATAGTCGCTCCGCAGCCAGAATCCGGCGGCCGCTTCCCTCACTGGCGCATTGCGCACGGGAGAGGTGTCGTAGGCATTCAGGGATTTGTTGAAGGCGGCGGCAAAGTCCTGAAGCGTCCACAAGCCCCCGCGCATCATCGTCCGCCAGGTGGTCCAGTTGGTGAAGCCTTCGGACAGCCAGTAATCTGTGGCCTCTTCTGTGGCGGGCATGCGGCCGATACGGTTCGGTATCCAGCTGTGCATCATCTCGTGCGCCAAGATGGGCAAGGCTGCGTCGAGGCGCATGTTCGGCGTGACAAAAAGCGAGAACGCGTCGCCGAGACCGGTGCCGCCTATGGAATAGGCGTCCGGGCCCTTGTCGACAGGAAAAACGGTCACGAGGAAGGCTTCGTCGCCGGATTGCCAATAGGCGCGTTGGTCGCGGGCGACTTGCTGGAATGCCGTTTGCCAGCCGGCATCGCTGATCGCATCGAATGTGCCTGCGAGCGCGAGGCGGCCGCCATTTCCGGCATCGATGATGCGGATCGCACCGCCGAAGAGGGCGCTCGCGCTGAGGCCGGCGACGGTGAGGCCGTCATGTTCAAGATCAGAGAGAACAGCGATGCCAGCATCGGAAAAGGCGTCGAGGCGCACCTCGGCCGGGGCGGTGTCGGCGAGGTGATCGGGCCGGATCAGGGTTGTATGGCCGATGACGTAGAAAAAATCCGGGCCGAAGACGGGGCGATAATCGTTGCCATCGCCCCGCTTGCTGTCTGGCGGGCCTGCGTCCCCTCCGGGCATCTGCCAGGTCAGGGTGATTGCTGCGCCGGGTGGATGGCTGAGTTGCAGGTGCGCAGGATCGTCGCCGGGCGTCAGGATCCCGTTTGTGGCCTCGACAGGTCCGAGGCCCAGATAGAGCTGATTCTCCCCGCCCCACTGGTCCGGTAGTGACAGGGTTGTTTCGCCGTCCGCGTCACCGGGGAAGGTGAGCGCAAAACTGAGCCCGGTCACGGTGTCGCCGGAGATCTGCGGGGAAATCTGCCACAAAACGGTTTCGCCGCGAGCCGCTCCTCCGGAGAAAAGCAGGATCGCTGTGAGTAACAAAAACGGTCTGGCTGCCATGTCCTGTCCCGGTGAACGCGCACCGTACAGAAGCGCGGAACCGGGCGGGCAGCAAGCAGGTTTTTTTAGACGATGCCTTCGCGCTGTGCGCGTTTGCGGGCGAGTTTGCGGGCCCGGCGCACGGCTTCGGCGCGCTGGCGGGCTTTCTTCTCGGACGGCTTCTCGAAATGCTGACGGGCCTTCATTTCCCGGAACAGGCCTTCGCGCTGCATCTTCTTCTTCAGCGCGCGCAGGGCTTGCTCGACATTGTTATCGCGGACAACGATCTGTACTATGGGACTTCTCCATCGGGTTCTTTCGGGCGCCAGGCACCCGGGATATCTTTCATTGAGGGCCTGACAGCCTAAGACGCGGGCCTATATCATGGGCAACGGCCATTGGCCAAGCCCTCTTTGACGGGAATCGACAAATGACTGCACCGCCTTCCGCCCTGCTGCGCCAACGCTGGCTTGACGCGCTCCTGCCGGAGGTCGCCATGGATGGCTGGACCAATACAGCGGCGCTGGAGGCAGCCGTGCGGGCCGGGTTGAGCGAGGGCGAGCAGGCGCTGGCCGCGCCGCAGGGCGTGATCGACCTGATCGAGGCTTTTTTTGATGGGGCGAGCGCGCGCGCAGAGGCGGCGCTGTCGGCGGGCGACATGACCGGCCTGCGGGTGCCGGACAAGGTGAAGCGCGGGGTGCTGGCCTGGCTCACGGCGCTGGAGCCGCATCATGAGGCTGTGCGCCGAGCGGCCAGCCGGGGCTTTCTGCCTTGGGGCGCGGGGCCGGCGATGCAGCGGGCCTGGACCGTGGCTGACATGATCTGGACCGCGGCTGGGGATACGGCGACCGATTACAATCGCTACTCCAAGCGCGGGCTTCTGGCGAGCGTGTTGCCGGCCATCGTGCTGCATTGGGTCGACCGTCCGGATCCGGCAGATCTGGAGGCTTTCATCGACCGGCGCCTGACGCAGGCTTCCGGCATTGGCCGGTCGGCGGGGCAGGTGCTCCGCCCGCTGCTTGAACGCCTGCCGCAGAAAAGATGAACGCGCTCATCCGTAGCCTGACGGGTGCGTCAAGTCTTCTGTGTCTCAAGGAAAGTGAGGTTGTCGGACGGTGGCGCTTCAAGCACCCCAGGGGGCTGGGGGGGCTGATGGGTCCAGGGCGCTTGCCGTTGTCCTCCGTCCGACAATGTGAAGATGACCCTCGGTTGGGGCGTGGGCAAGGCCGAAATGCGGTGAAAAGGTGTTTGGAGGGATTAATTCTGCGTTAGCTCAGGAGGGGGCTAGACGCGGAAAAAAACCTATGACGAAACTGTAACTGAAATGACGGAATCAATCCACAGGAAATCTCATCCCGAGCCTGTTGTCGCTTTTCAGAAGGCGGAGATGCAGCCGATTCTGGATGTCTATGGCCGGCTCGTAATTTCTGGCGAGGCGCGCGACTACGCGATCGGCATGGACAGGGACGTGGCGACTTTCGCGATCTTCCGCCGGCATGCCGAAAGCCCGACCTGGCGAATCGAGAAGGAACCGGCGCTGGCGAACCGTCAGGGCCAGTACGCCGTCTACGGATCAGCCGGGCAGATGCTGCGCCGGGGGCGCGAGCTGAAAATGGTGCTCCGCGTGTTCGAGACGCGCCGGTTCAGCATCGTCCGTTAACGGACACCCCCGCGCGTTAACGCTCTGTTTACCAAAAACTTCTTGCGAACTGATCTGGAACATTATAAGAACATGAGACTAGGAACGGAGCATGAACATGAGTGGACAAGTGAGCTTTCGCGGACAATCGGGCAAGGCCTGGAAGTTCCAGCGCGCAGCGGCGGATGCGCCCTGGGCGCGCAGTGCAGGGGTGGTGATTTTTGCCGCGCATGACGCCTGTGGGTGGCGGGTGTTCCGGGTCATGGAACTGAGCGGCCGCCCGCATGACATCCAGCCGATCTGGGCGCTGGCTGAAGCGGAACGCTACGGCGCCAATGCGGTGTTCGTGGCGCTGGAATTCGATGCCGCCGCGCGCTGCGCGATGGTGAACGATCTCGAGGCCGGCTTCACGCCGGTCTGCCGGCAGGTGCGTGACCCGGTTCGCCTGGCGGCCTGAGACCGGGCAGGTCCAGGTTCGGCGCGTCGGTCAGTTGATCTGCGCGCTGAACCAGCGTGTCACGTCGTCCTCGACCATCTCGAGCGGACGCGGTCCGCCGGTCAGAATGATCTGATGGAAGGCCTTTGAGTCAAAACGGGGCCCGAGCACGCGGATGGCCCTTTCTCGCAGATCGAGAATCCGGCTGCGCCCGAGCCAGCCGGAAGCGGCCTGGCCCGGCCAGACAGCGAAACGGTCAACCTCTTCTGCGGCGGCCAGTGGGCTGAGGCCCGTGGTTTCGCTGAGCCAGGTTATGGCCTGGTCGCGGCCCCAGCGCTCCTGATGGATGCCGGTGTCGGCGACCAGGCGGGCGGCATGCAGCAGGCGGGACTGGAGATATCCGATTCGACTCAGCGGATCATCCGAATACAGACCAAGTTCGTCGGCCAGCGTCGCCGCATAGGCAGCCCATCCTTCCGTGTAGGCACTATCGGGGATCAGCTGGCGGACGAGCGGCAGGCGGGCCTGCCGCGTGGTGACGACCGCTTCGAGATGGCGTCCGGGGACGGTGACTTCAAAGACAAGGGCGGCGAGGCTGTAGGTGGGCCAGTCTTCCATGCGGCCGAGATCGATTTCCAGCTGGGCCGGCGCGCTGCCGTCGGCCGCCGGAGGCATGTAGCGCGCACGGGCGGGGTTCGGCGCGGCGCCAGGTGCGGACAGCCTGAGGCTTGGCAGGCCGGACGGCGCGGTCTCGAACAGTTCGGCGAGCCGGGGCAGGGCGCGCGCGGCATGTTCTGAGATCCGGCCGAGAAGTTCGAGCCGGCCTTCTTCCGTATCCGGATAGAGTTGCTCCGGCTGGGCCGCGAGGAAGGCGAGGCGTTCAGCCGGGGTGCCTTCGATGAGGCCCAGGCCTGCGAGGGCGCGGTCCAGATCGGTCAGAAGGGCATCTACTTCGCGGCGGCCGCGCTCATGCAGCCCGCCGGGTGAGGCTGCGTCGCCGGTATGCGCGCGCAAGGCGGCGGCATAGTAGGCCTCGCCGTCCGGGATCTGCCAGATGCCGGGCAACTCCGGCGCGGTGTTTGCCAGCCGGTCAAGGCTTTCGGCAAAGCTCGCATAGGCGGGCTGGACCGCCTCGGCCGCAATGAGGCGGATGTCGGCGGTGAGCGCGTCGCGTTCAGCCTCGTCCAGGCCGGGGATGCCGGCGGAGAGGTTCGCGAAACTCTCGACCACGGGGCTCGCCTCCGCGGGCAGCGCGGCGGTTGCGGCAAGCGCAGTCGACATGCGTCGCAGGATCGGGGCAGGCGGCACGACGCCGGCGGCGGCATCCGCCTCCATGCGACGGCGCTCGTCTTCTATTGCGTCGGCCAACTGTGCCAGCCGTTCGGCATAGGCGCGGGCGTCTTCGGGACGGCGCATCGGGTGATGCTGGGTCAGCAGCGCCGGCACGTCGATCCAGGCGCCGCGCAGGTGATCTGCGATATATGGGAAGGACTGACCAAGCCGGGCGGTGCCGTGCCCGGCCATGAACAGGGTCTCTGCGGTTTCATGGGCGGCGATCAGCGTATCCAGATGCCGGGCGAGCGCGCTGCCGGGGGCGGGCCGCGGGAGCCGGACGAGGAGGTCGCGGGTCTCCATTCGGGACAGGCGGGCGCGTTCATAGGCAGCCTGGGACCGGTCGGTCAGATAGCGGTTGAACGCAAAGCCGGCGGTCTCCTCAGGCAGGCCGAGGCGGGTCGCGATTTCAGGGTCGCGCGCCAGCTCGTTCTGGGCCACGGTGATGAGGGTGCGGTCGATCTCGCGGGCGATGCGGCGCGGCGTGCCCTCGGGGTCCGCGCCGCCGCCGCACGATGCCAGCGGCACCAGCGCGATCAGCGCGGCGCAAGCGCCCATCCGGATGCGCCGGAATGGCCGGTTTGCTCTGGCTGTGTCCATGACGCTATTTTCACTCGCTACCCACTGCAATTGAGCCGGTTTCGGGAGTTGTGGCCATAGTGTATTTCCGTTAGTGGTCCGGCAAACTTGCGAGGAGCCCTGCATCGTGAATACGCCTATCCAGCCCGGCGGACAGCCTGCATTGACCGGCCAGGTCCTGTTTTACAAGAACCCGCAACCGTTGTCGGCGGAAGAGCATGGCGGCCTCGGCGTCAAGCAGATCCAGCAACCGTTCGGTTTTCTGCGTGAAGCACATGCCGTCCCGGTCACAGTGACCGAGTTTGGCGTCAGCGCGGCGTCCTATCCGGTGATCTTCGTCGGTGATGACCGCACGCCGGTCGCCGTCATGGGCATCCGTCAGGGCCAGAACCTGTATGTCGATGGCAATGGCTTCGTCCTTGAAGATCACTACGTGCCGGCTTTTGTGCGCCGTTATCCTTTCGTGTTCGCTGCCGATGACACGTCTGACCGGTTGCTGCTCTGCGTCGACCGTTCGGCTCCCATGGTATCGAACCAGCCGGATGTCGCCTTTTTCGAGAATGGCCAGGCCACGCAGTTCACCACTGATGCCATCGAATTCTGCAAGGAATTCGAGCGTCAGCGCCGCGCGACGGTCGACTTCGTCAACATGGTCCGCGGCATGGACCTGTTCGAGCAGAAATCCGTGACCTTCCAGCCGCGCGACGAGGCCGGCAAAGAGGCCGGTCCGGCCCAGAAAGTGGCCGATTACTGGGCGATTTCCGAAGAGCGCCTGAACGCGCTGGCGGACGACAAATATCTCGAGCTGCGCAACAATGGCGCCCTCGGCGCCTGCTATGCCCACCTCGTCTCGCTGCTGAACTGGCCGAAAGTGGTCCAGCGCGCGGTGCGGACCCCGCCGCCGGAGCAGGCCGTCGCCTGATCTCAAGAGGTCCATCGGACTGACAAGCGGCCCTCTTTCGCGGAGGGCCGTTTTCGTTTCAGGACCAGAGCCCGAACCTGGCGTTGTGCAGCTGCGGCTTCACGAAGCGGCGAGCAGGGCTTTCCCCAGGCGGCCGCGTGTCGCATATGTCCGGGCAGAGCGGTGATGCGTGGGAGCAAGCCTGGATGATGACGCGCTGGCTAGCAGCCGGACTTTCGGTGCTTGGCCTGTCCGCAGGCCTCGCCGCGCAGGCCGAGACAAGCGAACGGCGGGCCGAGGTCAGGCTCATCGCCGACCAGGCGCAGGTTGCACCCGGCGCGACCTTCTATGCCGGACTGCAGCTGGATATGGATCCGGGCTGGCACGTCTATTGGAAGAATGCCGGGGATGCGGGCCTGCCGCCGCGGCTGATTCTGTACAGCGACCGGTCGACGATTTCGGAGGATGCGTTGGGGGCGTTCCTCTGGCCGCTGCCGGAATTGCTTCCGATCGCCGAAGGCCAGATCATGGATTATGGCTATAGCGACCGGGTAATCCTTGCGTTTCCAGTGACAGTGCCGGCGGATGCGGCGGGCGAGTTTCGTCTCGAGGCCGAGGCCGATTACCTGATCTGCGAGTCGATCTGCATTCCGGAGGTGGCGGATGTCAGCCTCGTTCTGCCGGTCGGTGCGCCGCGCGAAGACACGAGCGGCGGCAGCCTGATCGGCGAATGGATTGCGCGAGTGCCGGTGAGCTTTGCCGGCGAGGCGCGGATCGACGACAGCGATGCGCCCTGGACACTCAGCCTGCGCCAGAGCGGCGGCTTTCCCGAGGGCGCGCGTATCCGCTTCTTTCCCAACCAGCACGAGATCCGCCATTCGGCGGAGCAGCCGCAGCGCGCTGGGCCGGAGGGCGCGAGCCTGACCCTGACCCCGGACCGGGCAGGGCGGATCGGCGACAGCCTGGACGGGATCATCCGCATAGATGCGCCGGGGGCAGCGCCGACCGGATTTGAGATTTCCGCGGCGCGGGGTGAGGCGTTCGCCGGAACGGCGGATGAAGCGGCGGTTTTTGCGGCCGCCGGCGAGGCGATGGCTGCGGGCATCGACTGGCCGGGGCTGATGGTGCTTGCGGGATTCGCACTGCTCGGTGGCATGATCCTGAACCTGATGCCTTGCGTGCTGCCGGTACTGTCGATGAAAGCGATCGGCATGGTCCAGGCGGCATCGAGCGGCCGCGCTTCGGAGATGCGCATTCACGGGCTCTGGTACACGGCGGGGGTGATCGTCTCCTTCCTGGCGCTGGCGATCGTGATCCTCGCGCTGCGCTCGCCCACCGAGACGCTGACGCTGGGTTTCCAGATGCAGCATGCGCCGACGGTGGCTGTGCTGACGCTGATCATGTTCGCCATTGGCCTCTGGCTGATGGGTTTTTTTGAACTCGGCATGTCGATCCAGAATACGGGCTCGGGCCTTGCGAGCCGGGGCGGGTCGATCGGGGCGTTCTTCACCGGCGTTCTGGCTGCTGTCGTCGGTGCCCCGTGCGTCGGGCCGTTCCTGGCGGCGGCACTGGGCGCGGTGATGACCCAGCCGGCGCCTGCGGTGATCGCGGTCTTCTTCGCCATGGGGTTCGGCATGGCGCTGCCTTTCCTGATCCTGAGTTTTGTGCCCGGCCTGCACCGGCTGCTGCCAAAGCCGGGCAAATGGATGGAGACACTGAAACAAGCGTTTGCCTTCCCGATGTTCCTGACGGCGGCCTGGCTTCTGTCGGTGCTGGCGAGCCTGTCCGGCGCGGGCACGGTCGGCTGGACGCTCGCCGGGGCGACGGCGCTGGTGTTTGCGGTCTGGCTGTTCCGGCAGGGCGGGGCTGTGCGCCGGGCCGTCGCGGCCATCGCGCTGGCGGCTGGCTTCATCTATCCCGCGATGCAGGCGAATGTGCCGCCGCAGGCTGTCTCCGGCAGCAGCGAGGCGGCCTTTGCCGGCAAATATGGCGAGGCGGCCTGGAGCACGCAGCGGGTAGACAGCCTGATCACTGAAGGGCGGCCGGTATTTGTCGATTTCACAGCCAGCTGGTGTGCGAGCTGCCAGGTCAACAAGATGACGACGCTGAACACTCGCCGCGTGCGTGAGGCGTTCGAGGCGGCGGATGTAGCCTTCCTGGTGGCGGACTTCACCCAGAAGGACCCGCTGATCGCGGCCGAGCTCCAGCGGCGCAGCCGGGCCGGGGTGCCAATGTATCTATGGTATCCGGCCGGGGTCAGCGAACCGCAGATCCTGCCGGAAATCCTAAGTCAAGAACTTGTCATTGGACTTGTCGAAGGCGGGTAAGGCAATAAGCTAGGGCTTGTATTTCGGAAAATCAGGAGATGACGGTGATCACACGCCGCCACCTAAGCCTCGCAGCCGGTATGGCTGCTGCGGTTGCCCTCACCGCCGGGGGGCTGATTGCCTTCACGGCCGAAGCCTCGACCCCTGCCGCAATGATTGGCGAGCCCGCGCCCGGCTTTACGGGTATGACCACGCATGGCGAGACGGTGTCGTTGTCGGATTTTGCCGGCAAGACGGTCGTGCTGGAATGGACGAATGATGGCTGCCCTTTCGTGGTCAAGCATTACGCCGATCCGGTCAACAACATGCAGACCCTGCAGAAAACCGCCGCCGAGAATGACATTGTCTGGCTGACGATCATCTCCTCCCGCGCCGGTGAGCAGGGCCATGCAACGCCGGCCCGCGCCAATGAGCTGACGGAGAAGCGCGGCGCCGCCCCGGCGCATGTGATCCTTGACGAGAGCGGCGATATTGGCCGTCTTTATGATGCAAAGGTCACGCCGCACATGTTCATCATCACGCCCGAAGGCGAGCTGGTCTATGACGGTGCGATTGATTCTGTGCGCTCCTCGCGCGTTGCCGACATCGAAACCGCGGACAACTATGTCGCCATCGCGTTGGCCGAACTGGCAGCCGGTGAGCCGGTCTCCACCCCGGTGACGCAGCCTTATGGCTGTTCGGTGAAGTACTGATCCGGGCTGGCTGACGCTGCCCTGACCGATGTGAAGCCGGCGGGGTGACCTGCCGGATTTTGCATGTCTTGACCCTGCGGGAGGGGCTTGCTGCCTGCGCGCCATGACGCCAAACGTGTTTGCGGAGGGGCAGGCATGGCCAAAGACAAGAACCCGATCGTCAGGGATCAACCACCGGAAATGCCGTCGGAAGGCGGGCCGCTGGCAGAGTATCGCGGATCGCTGCCGCCCGCGCCGGCCTGGTTCCGCGCGGCGGTGGCCGTGCCCTATGAGGCGGCGCAGTTGGAGGTGCAGGGCGTCGTCGTCACCTATCAGCGCTGGGGCAGGCGCGGCGCGCCAGGGCTCTTGTTCGTGCATGGCAATGGCGCGCATGCGCATTGGTGGGATTTCATCGCGCCGTATTTTGCCGAGCATTACAATGTCGCGGCGCTGTCCTTCTCCGGCATGGGTGAGAGCGGCTGGCGTGAGAGCTATGACATGGACACCTTCTCGCAGGAGCAGGTGGCCGTGGCCGAACATGCCGGCCTGTTCGACGGCCCGCGCAAGCCGGTGATCGTTGCGCACTCCTTCGGCGGGTTCGTGACACTGGTGACCGGCGCGAAACGCGGCGAACGGTTCGAGGGCATGGTCATCGTCGACAGCCCGGTGAACCCGCCGGAACGCCCGCGCGGCGGGCCGTCGCGCAGCGGGCGCCTGCACCGGATTTATCCGGATCTGACAACTGCGCTGAGCCGGTTCCGGCTCGCCCCGCCGCAGCTGTGCGAGAACCATTTCGCCATGGACTATATCGCCCGCTGGAGCCTGAAGCGCACGGAAGGCGGCTGGACCTGGAAGTTTGATCCTTCGATCTGGACGCGCTTCCAGGCGGATATGGATTCGTCCGAGATGCTGCGCTCGGCCCAGTGCCGCATCGCCATCATACGGGGAGAGGAAAGCGCTCTGATGCCGGATGATGTCGGCGACTACATGCGTAGCCTCTTGGGGCATCAGGTACCGTTTGTCTCAGTGCCGCATGCGCGCCATCATGTGATGCTTGACCAGCCCATCGCCTTCATCTCGACGCTGCGGATGCTGCTGGCCGAATGGGACCATTCCGATCCACACCGCACGGTGGAGTAGGCGCCGGGTCTGGTCCAGACCTCAGGGAAAAGCGCACTTGATCGATCGGAAAAAGTCCCGATAAGCTGGGCCTGATCTGGTGAAGAGGGACACATCATGAAGCGCGCGACACTCGACGAGGGGACGCATAATTCGGCGCTTGAAGGGCTCATCGAGACCCGTTTCTTCAGCAACACTGTCACCGGGCTGATCATTGCCAATGCCATCGTGCTCGGCGTGCTGACCTATTCGGAGACGCTGCCGCCGGGCCTGGTAATGGTGCTGACATGGTTCGACACCCTGGTCACATTGGTCTTCGCTGCGGAGATTGCGCTCAAGCTGGCGGTGTACCGGCTACAATTCTTCAAGCTCGGCTGGAACTGGTTCGATTTCATCGTGGTAGGCATCTCGCTGATCCCGGCCGGCTCGGCCTTTTCAGTGTTGCGCGCGCTGCGGGTGTTGCGCGTGCTGCGTCTGCTGCACGTCATCCCGACAATGCGGCGGATCACCGAGGCGCTTCTGTCGGCATTGCCTGGCATGGGAGCAATTCTCGCCATTCTCGGGCTCGTCTTCTATGTCTCGACCGTGATGGCGACCTATCTGTTCAGCGGCTCACAGAATTCCGACTATTTTACGGATCTGGGTGCCTCGGCCCTCTCTATGTTCGAAGTCCTGACGATGGAGGGCTGGAACGACATCATGCGTGAGCAGTTGGATGAGTATCCCTGGGCATGGGCTTTCTTCATTCCCTTCATCCTGTTCACAGTCTGGGCGATCCTGAACCTATTCACCGCCGTCATCGTCGATGCGCTGCAGGACGGGACGCGGGATACGCTGATCGAGCAGGAGGAGAAGATCGAAGCCGGGCTTCACGCGCAGGAAGAGCACGAGGCCGTGCGGCACCGGGAGCTGATGGCGTTGATTACGGAGCTGAGGGCCGAAGTGCAGGAATTGAAAGCGATGAAGGGCGAGCGCTGAGGCCCGTCCGTCAGCGGGCGGGCTGGCTTGGTACCAGAGAGCCGGGCACAAGGCCCGGGCCTTCCTCGCCGAGGCGTTCCGGCTCGGCTGGATAGTAGATGAGAAGGTTCGCCTTCGGCAGGGCCTGGACGAGTCGCGAGGGAAGGGTGCTGTCGCCCGGTGACCAGGCAAGGCCGCCCCGGCGCACGGCGTAGAGCAATACCAGATCTGCGTCATTGGCGAGCTTCGGGAGCGACGGCACGAGCTTGGCCCATCTGGCGAGCGGATGGAACTTCACATCCTCGAACAGCGTCCCGTCCTCGAAATAGGTCGTGAAGGCAGGAATGGCCTCCTTCGGGGTCACGACATGGACCTGCGCTCCGATCTGCGCCGAGAGGTGTTTCAGGGTGAGCATGGCGTCATGGAAGCCCTCTTCGTGTTCGGCGTGCTGGGGCAGGACGAGGAGGAGGCGGCTGAACGTCTTCAGCGGATCGCGGAGGCGCGAGACGAACAGATTGATATGCGTCTGGCCCAGAAGCTGGTTGATCAGCGAACCGCGCAAAAGCTCATGCGTCGTGCCGCTTTCGGGCCAGCCGATGATCAGGTCGGTGGCGGCGATGTCCTGGACGGTTTTGATCAGGCCGGAGCCGACATTGACGGCGCGCACGATGCGCGGCTCGGCGGCGATCTCGGCGCCGGAGAAGTGGGAGGTGACGGCTTCGAGGTCCCGCCGCGCGGCCGCTTCGATGGCCGGGTCGAGATTGACGTTCGAGAGCACGCGCACCGGCCGGACCGGCTGGGGGCTGCCCGGCTGTTTCAGCATGATGGCAAGGTCGATCAGGCGGTGACCCGGCGCGTCACTGGCGGCGGCAACCAGGATGCGCTGCGGCGTGTAGACATCGACCTTCTCCTGCACGGCCTCCTCGGCGAAGGCCATGGCCCGGCCGAAGCGTTGAACGACGACCGGGGCGAGGATGCAGGTGACGAAGATCATCATGATCGCGCCATTGACGACGGTTTCATCGAACAGGCCGAGCTGGAAGCCGACCATGGTGGCAGCCAGCGTAGCAGCAGCCTGGGGAACTGAGAGGCCGAAAATGACCTGGGCCTGATCATTATTGTATCCGAGCAGCCGGCTTGCGGCATAAGCGGCCAGCCATTTGGAGACAGTCACCGTGACCACCATTGTCAGCGCGACCAGCCAGGCCTGGAGCCCGCCGATGAAGATCCGCAGGTCCAGCAGCATGCCGACCGACAGCAGGAAGAAGGGGATGAACAGGGCCTCGCCGGTGAAGTTGATGCGGTTCATCAGGATGCCGTTGTGGGGGATCAGCCGGTTGAGGGCGAGGCCGGCGAGGAAGGCGCCGATGATCGGCTCCGATCCGGCATAGCTGGCAGCAGCGGAGACCGCGAAGACGACGGCGAGCACGAAGACGAATTCCGAAACGCCGTCGCGGGCGATGTTGCGGAAAAACCAGCGCGCAATGATTGGCAACAGGATCAGCACGCCGGCGACATAGGCGGTCAGGCCCAGGAAAAGCTGCGTCCAGAAATTGTCGCCGACCTGGCCCCGCGCCATGGCCGCAACAACGGCGAGGACGAGCAGGGCAAGCGTGTCGGTGATGATCGTGCCGCCGACCGCGGTCGTGACCGCCGGGTTGCGGGTGATGCCGAGGCGGCTGGCGATCGGATAGGTCAGAAGGGTGTGGGAGGCGAACGTGCTGGCGAGCAGGGCGGAGGCCAACCAGTCGAAACCGAGGATATAGCGCGCTGCCACCAGGCCGATCGACATGGGAATGGCGAAGGTAAGCAGGCCGAAGACGAGGGTGTGGCCCTTGGACTTGTTGAGGACGGCGAGATCCACCTCGAGCGCCGCCGTGAACATGATGTAGAGGAGGCCGACCGTGCCGAACAGGACGAAGGCGGTATCGCGCGCCAGCAGGCCGATGCCGTTCGGGCCAAGCAAGGCGCCCGCAATCAGGAGGCCGATCATGCCGGGCAGGCGCCAGCGGCCGAGAATGATAGGCGCAAGCAGGATGAGCCCGGCCACAATGGCAAAGATCAGAACCGGGTCCGTAATGGGTAAATCCATGCCCGGCTCCCGCCAGCCCTAATCCGAGCCTGTCTATGCTGCGCTGCAGCACGCTTTGGCAAGCCCTGGGCCGTTCTAGCCTGCGAAGGCTTTCTCGATGACGAATTCTGCCGGGGCGGAATTGGAGCCCTCGGTGAGGCCGGCCCGGATCATGAGTGCCTTGACGTCCTGGATCATTTCCATCGAGCCGCAGATCATTGCGCGGTCCGTAGCGGGGTCGAGCGGGGGAATGCCGAGATCTTCGAACAGCTTGCCGTTTTCGATCAGGTCCGTGATCCGGCCCATGCGCTCGTAATGGTCGCGGGTGGTGGAGGTGTAGAGTTTCAGCTTGCCCTCGACCAGGTCGCCGACGAGGGGATCGGTGACCAGGCTGTCGATCAGGGTGCGAGCATAGCTGAGTTCGGCGACATCACGGCAGGTCTGGGTGACGATGACCTCGCCATAACGCTCATAAGTGTCCGGATCGCGCACGAGGCTGGCGAAGGGGGCAAAGCCAGTGCCGGTGGAAAACATGTAGAGGCGCTTGCCGGGGGTCAGCGCATCGAGCACCAGCGTGCCGGTGGGCTTGCGGCCGAGAAGGACCTTATCGCCAGGCTGGATCTTCTGCAGGCGCGAGGTGAGTGGGCCATCTGGCACCTTGATGGAATAGAATTCGAGTTCCTCGTCCCAGGCGGGGGAGGCGACGGAATAGGCCCGCAGGAGCGGTTTGCCGTCTTCCTTGGGCAGGCCGATCATGACGAATTCGCCGGAGCGGAAACGAAAGCTGAGCGGACGGGTCGTGCGGAAACGGAACAGCCGGTCGGTGTAGTGTTCGACCGACAGGACGGTTTCCTCGGTCGGGCCATTCGGATTGGCTTTCACAGGCGCAGCCTGGCCTGCCGATGCATCGGCGCTCATGCCCCTAAACCTCCAGAAGCGTTGACGCCGGTCAGTTGACGCGGGCAGCGGGCAAAAGCAATGCGTCAGATGGACGGTTTAGAATTTCTCACAGCCGAAGATCGCGGTGAGGTCCTCATCGTCCAGGAAATCAAGGCCGGCATACTCGGCCTGGGCAGCTGCGGGCTGGGCGTCCGCGCGGGGCACGGCGAGGGAGCCGATCAGGATAAAGCCGGCGCCAAGGAAGGCCACGCCTGCGGCTATGGGCAGATGGGTGCGGGCTTCGGTCGTGCGCATGGGGTTGCTCCTCCTGTCTCTGCAGGCCGTGCGAGGCTGAGCCCCCGCTACGGCCGAAATAAGCAGACGATGAGGTTTCCCTGCGAATTCTGTGCCGAATCCGAGGCGGATCGGTTGCTCTCAGTTCAGCACGGGGTTCAGGCTTGCCGGCCCATGCGCTCTTCCCAGTGGCGGCGGCAGAGGGAGAGATAGGTCGCCTTTTCGATTTCGATCTGGGCGCCTTCGGTGGCGGCCTGGCCATCCGGGCCGAGACGGATCACCATTGTGGCCTTGCGCCCGCATTCGCAGATCGTCCGCACTTCGCGCAAGGCGTCAGCGATGGCGAGCAGGGCGGCGGAGCCCTCAAACAGCTCGCCCCGGAAGTCCGTACGCAGACCATAGGTGAGGACGGGGATGCCGATCCGGTCGGCAACGCGGGCGAGTTGCCAGACTTGGCCGCGTTTCAGGAACTGGGCCTCATCGACGAAGACGGCGTCGAGGCGTCCTGCATCCTTCTGTGCGCGGATGAGGGAGAAGAGGTCTGTTTCTTCCGTATACAGCGTGGCTTGCGCCGAGATGCCGATGCGTGAGCTGATCTGTCCGTCCGCCGCGTCGCGGTAAAGGGCGGAGGTCAGCAGGAGGACTTCCATGCCCCGTTCGCGGTAATTATAGGCTGCCTGTAACAGGTTCGTGGATTTACCCGCGTTCATGGCGGCGTAGGAGAAGTACAGCTTGGCCATGACGCGTTCCGGCGTGGAGGATCAGCGCAGCGACAGGGCGACGCCTTCTCGGCGCGGGTCGGCGGCGCCTTCCAGGCCGATATCGCGCACCACGATGACATGCAGCCCGGAATTCTCGCCGGCGCGTTCTTCGACGTCATAGCCGATGCCGCGCAGCGCTTCGGCCGCTTCCATGCCGCCCTCGACATCGATTTCGACGCCGATCCGGTTGCCGCGGGCGATGATGTTCGGCATCGCGACGGCTTCCTCGGCGGACTGGTTCCATTCCAGCACGCCGACAAGCGTTTTGGCGACATAGGCGATGATGGAATTGCCGCCCGGCGAGCCGGTGACCATGAACAGGTCGCCGGCCTCGTCGAACACGAGGGTCGGCGACATGGACGAGCGCGGGCGCTTGCCGGCGGCGGGGGCGTTGGCGACCGGCTTGCCGCCAACCTCCGGCGTGAGGGCAAAGTCGGTCAGCTCATTGTTGAGCAGGAAGCCGCCTGCCATGCGCGAGGAGCCGAAGGCGGATTCGACCGTGGCGGTCATTGAGACGGCGTTGCCTTCAAGGTCTATGATCGAGATATGCGTCGTGCCGGCGCCGGGGGTGGTCGGGTCTTCGCCCCACATCGGGCGCATGGCTTCGCCGCCAAGGACGAGGCCGGGATCGCCGGGGAACACTTTCGCGTCCGGCGCAAAGGCTTCGGCGGCGCGGGCGATGAGATAGTCCGGGTGCATTAGTTCAGCGGCCGGCACGGTGACGAAATCGCCATCGGCGACATAGTGATCGCGGTCGGCATAGGCGAGGCGCTGGGCATCGACGAAGGCTTTCAGGCGAAGTGTGTCGTCTGCATTGATGTGCGGGGCGGGCTTCAACTGGTCATAGAGGCCCATGATCATCGTCTGCACGATGCCGCCGGAGCTGGGCGGCGGGGCCGAGCAGATCCTGTAGCCGGACTGGATACGACCGCAGAGCGGCTCGCGGATCACGACTTCGTAATCGGCGAGGTCTTCGAGCGTCATGGCGCCGCCATCCGGACCTTCATTGACGGCGGCGACGATCTCGGCCGCGAGGCTGCCGCGATAGAAGGCGGACGGGCCCTCCTCGGCGACGGCGGCGAGGGTCGCGGCATAGGCCGGGTTGGTGCGCCGGTATCCCTCGGAGAGCGGCTCGCCATCGGGATAGAAATAGGCGGCGGTGACGGGGTTGTCGTCGAGCCGCATGACCGCGCGCAGGCGGGGGTTCGCCAGCAATTCTGCCAGGCGGGGTGAGACATCGAAGCCGGCTTCTGCCAGTTCGATCGCCGGCTGGAACAGGCTGGCCCAATTGGCTTGACCGCCTGCCTCGTGCGCCGCCTTGTAGAGCGCGATCTGGCCCGGCACGCCGACCGAGCGGCCCGATTGCCAGGCCTCGATGAAGCCCATCGCCGCGCCGTCCTCGCGCAGGAACAGGTCCGGCGTCGCGGCGGCGGGTGCGGTCTCGCGGCCATCGAACACGGTCATCTCGTCGCGTGCGCGGTCGTAATAGACAAGGAACGCGCCGCCGCCGATGCCGGAGCTTTGCGGCTCGACCAGGCCGAGCACGGCATGCACGGCGATGGCAGCGTCGATGGCGTTGCCGCCGTCGCGCAGGATGCGCAGGCCGGCCTCGACCGCGCGGGGGTCGGCGGCCGCGATCATGGCGCCCTTTGTCCACGAAAGATCGCCGAGGGCTTCAGGCTCTGAGGCGGCCGGAGTTTCGGACTTCGACACCGCCGCAGGGGGCGGCGCGCAGGCGCCTGCCAGGAAGAAAACGGCGATCAGAGCAGTCAGCATACGCATTTCGGAAACCCTTCGATTGGCGCAGCGCCCCGTTCGCCGTATGGAACCAGGAAACAGAACGTCACGTTTACAGGGCACATAGCATGGCAGGGCCGGGGGAACGCAACCTTATCACCGATATTGACAGGCTTTTCGTCGGTCAGGCCGAGGATGCGGGCGTGCGAACCGGCGTGACGGTTATCGTGCCGGAGACGCCGTGTCTCGGGGCGGTGGTCGTTGCGGGCGGCGGGCCGGGGACGCGGGAGACCGACCTGCTGGGCCCGGCGCGGCTCGTGTCCGGCCATGTCGATGCGATCTGCCTGTCCGGGGGCTCTGCCTTCGGTCTTGCCGCGGCGGACGGGGTCATGGCGGGGCTCAAGGCGAAGGACCGGGGCTTTGGGCTGGTGGCCAGGCCTGGCGTCCCGGCGACGCCGATCGTGCCGGCGGCGATCCTGTATGATCTTGCCAATAGGGGTGACAAGGACTGGGGCGAGACGGCGCCTTATGCGGCGCTCGGCCGGTCGGCCTACGAGGCGGCAGGCCGGGATTTCGCGCTTGGGCGAGCAGGTGCGGCTTTCGGCGCGCGGGCGGGGGCGGCCCCCGGCGGCATCGGTTCTGCCAGCTATGTGACCCGCGACGGGCTGACAGTGGGCGCGTTGGCGGCGGTAAACAGTTTCGGATCGGTGCGCGTGCCGGGCTCGGACGCGTTTTGGGCCTGGCCGTATGAGCTCGGCGGGGAGTTTGGCGGGGCGCGGCCGGACCCCGGCCATGCCTTCGACCCGGAGGACTGGGGCGCCGCCAAGGCGAACTCTTCCCCGCGCGAGAACACAACGCTCGCCTGCATCGCCACCGATGTCGCCTTGAGCCATGCCGAGGCGCAGCGCGTCGCGCAGATGGCGCTGGCGGGGATGGCGCGGGCCATCCGGCCTGTGTTCGCGCCGACGGACGGGGATGTCATCTTCCTTCTCTCGACGGCGCGCCGTGAGAGCGATGTGGCGCGCCCGATGCTGATCGCGCGGCTGGGCGAACTCGCTGCCGGCACGCTGGCGCGGGCGATTGCACGCGGGGTTTATGAGGCAGAGCAGCAGGAGCGTCTGGCATGAGGGTGTGGATGAGGATTTCCCTGGCTGGCGCGCTGCTTGCGCTGGTCACGGGCTGTGTGGTCGCGGGGCGCGACGCCGACATTGCCGACTGGCCGGGCATGGCCTCGGTGCAGACCGTGTCTGGCCGGGCGGTGTATCACGAGTGCGGCGCCACCGTGATTGCGCCGGAATGGGCGCTGACGGCGGCGCATTGTGTCGAGAATGTACGGGTCGAGACGTCCGGCCGGGCTGCGCAGTATGGCCGAGGGGCGGATGGCCGCCCGGTCCGGCTCGGCACGCTGGCGGTGGCGGCGGGGCTGGCGGATCTGCTGGACCTGCCGCGCGAGGCGGTGTTTGCCGTCTCCGAAGTGCATATCCATCCGGACTACCAGCCCGCCTCGCCGGAGCAGGGGGCCGACCTCGCGCTGCTGCGTCTCGCAGGCAGCTGGCAAGGACCGCTGATGCCGCTGGACGGGCTGACCGGTTCGGCTGCGGGCCTCGAGGGCGCCTATGCCGATGTGCGCGTCGCGGGCTATGGCCGTCTGGGCGAGAGCGCGCAGGGCGAAGCGGGCCTGATGCCCGGCGGGCGGCATGTCGAGGCGCCGTCACTGATCCTGCAGGAGGGCTATGTGCCGCCGGTAGACCCTGGCATTTGCGAGCAGCAGATCCGCGCGCGGATGCAGGAAGCGGGGATGGTCGCTGCGGCGCCGGGGCTCCGGATCGATCCGGCGACGATGATCTGCGCCGGACAGGGCGGCACGGATTCCTGCCAGGGCGACAGCGGAGGGCCGCTGGCGCTGCACCGGGGGCCGGGCTCGGCGGTGCAGGCGGGCGTTGTCAGCTGGGGGCTCGGCTGCGCGCGGGTGGAGAGCCCGGGCGTGTATGTGCGCGTGGCGGCTTATGCTGAATGGATCGCCGGGGTGACGGGACTCGCATTGCCGGTGGTGGAGGTTCCTGCGGATGCAGAGGCGGGCGAAGCGCCGGTCCCGATGGCTGAAGCGGATGCAGAACCCGCCGGTAATTGAGGCTTGCAAGCCGACAAGGCCGCCTGTATGTGTCCCGCTTCCAAATGGCCAGGCACCCGTAGCTCAGCTGGATAGAGCACCAGACTACGAATCTGGGGGTCAGGAGTTCGAATCTCTTCGGGTGCACCATTAAATCAAGGACTTACGAGCCTTGGGGGTCAGCAAAAAACACCAGAAATTGTACTGGGTCCCAGTGGGGTCCCAACTGACAAGGTGTTTCGCGGCGTTTCGCCGCGTAGTGTTACGAGAACCAGATAATGCCGCCGTCGGGTGCCTGTCGGTTGACCGCTTCCGTTGACGTGAAGCTCTTTCGTTTCAGCTTGAGTTTCATGAGAGCGGAAAGCCGCTGAATTCTGCCGGCGATGGTCCCCCTTACAGGATCCAGCGGATCATTCGAAGTCTGGCAAAAACTTGAACCGTCGAGCGGCAGCAATCTGGCGGAAGCCAGACGAAGTCCAGATTTGCGTATCAGGCAATTCATCGCCGA
>CAYPDA010000027.1:0-31545 GCA_964409375.1 uncultured Hyphomonas sp. | reverse complement strand
AGGACACGACTTGAACTTCGGCAAAGCCGAACTCGTCTTCGACTGCAGCCGAAACTGCGCGCTGTTCCGGATCATGGACAACACCGCGTGTGACGGGTGACGTCTCCACTTTGACTTCGGCGGCGCCGAGCCGGGCGAGGAAGCGTGTCGCGCCGCCTCCGCCGCCATCGATGCGGCGGGTATCGAGATCAGTGATGGCGCGGCTGGCCGCGATCATGATCCGGTCAAGTGTGTCGTTGATGTCAGCGAGACTCTCCGCGCGCTCCCGCACTGGGAGGTAAGTCAGGTCGATATCAACAGAAAGGCGGGGCAAGTCGCGGTAGAACAGGTTGATGGCGGTGCCGCCTTTCAGGGCGAAAACCTTTTCCTGCGCGATGTGGGGCAGGAGGCGCACCAACAAGGATACCTGGGCGGCATAGTGTTCACGGGCCATCGGTCTCTCCCGATATCTGGGCGAATTCTGCCGGAACCATGATCCGGTACCGGGGATGTATCTTGCCGCCCTTAACCAGCGCGCGGTCACCGCTGCCGAGATCGAATTGCTCCGCCTTCAGACGGTCCAACCAAGCATGCTTGTGGCGGTCGGCGAAGACAAAGAACAAGCGGCGGACCTTGATCTTCCGACAGCTGCCCAGTAGCGCCGCCATGCGGCGCGGGCTGAGCGTGGTGAGCCCTTCAAACATCATGTCGAGATTGTGGAAGCTCTCTTGGGTAGGCAGTTCGTCGAGGGCTTCAAGGATCGCCCGTTCCGGGGTGGATATGCGCATGGACCAACCCCAGGGCAGGGTGGCCGCGTTCTCCGACCTGCTTTCGGTAAGACCCAGTTCGGGATCGCTGAACAGGGACGTTCGTCGCATTGTCAGGGGCGCGTTGAGGCTCAGGCGTCCGAGCCAGGACGGTATCGTATCGCCATAGAGCCATACGGTGGGCGCGGCGCCGAGAGGGAGGTAGTGTAGATGTCCCATCACGCCGAGGGCAGTGCTGCCGCCAGCATGAACCGGGTATTGCATGATATGTTGGAGCGATAGCAGGCAAGTCTGCCAGTCCAGACGGACGGGCTGCGGAGCCGGACGGCGAAAGACCCCCCGTTCCAGACGTTCCAGCCAGCCACTGTTTATATACCGGCGACTCAGGAATCGGCTGACATTGTGCGCTTCCAGCCACGCTGTATCGACGACGAAGCCGGCGGGAACGGCTTCCAAAACGTTCTTTAGCTTATCTTCTTTTCGTGCACTCATGGTACACATAATAGCATAACTATAAAGAGGTTCGCAATCACCTATTCGATGAACACGCTTTCTGGGTACCCTAAGTACACAAAAAGCGAAATACTCGAAGAGGCGCGTACCCGGCGCAGGTGCTCAGGTCATGGTACCCTTGAGCCGATTAATCCGAGCAATCGGCACAAGGGTGGAGTGCGTTTACAGCCAATTGGAATGAGCGACGGTCAAATCCGCACCGGTTGAGAGCGTCCTTGGTGCCGCGCGGCTGACCCGGTTTCCGCTATCCCGCGCTCGTCCCAAACATCGCTTGCAGATCCTCAAGGATGCTTCGGAGAAGATTGTGCGCTTCCGGGTTTTCGTCTGGAAGGACCGAAGCAGTGGCCACCCTGAGCTTCAAAGTGACACCTTCCGCCGTCGTTGAAGCAATTCCGGGCAGCTCACACAGCAGCCGCATCTTGCTCTCGCTCAACGCTTCCAGACGGTTTTCCATCGCCTTCAATTCCGCCGCCTCGGTCATGGCATTGCGCCTCAGGGGTCACGTCCCACGCCGTGGTGTAGCTGGTTAGCGCTGCGGGTCTCGTCCGCGCCTTTCCACATGGCGCTGTAGGACGAGGCCCGCAGCGCGGTTGGCCATTGCCGGTTCCTTGGTAGGGTTGGGTTGCGACACACAACCTTACCGAAGGAAGACCAACAATGACCAAGCCTATGATGGACCTGCGCGAGCTCGTTGAGAAGAGCGGCGACGCCGACCTGCTCAAGGAGATGATTGGATTTGCCGATGAGCGGCTGATGGAGCTCGAGGTTGGCATGCGCGCCGGCGCGGCCTACGGGGAGAAAGATCCTGAGCGCAAAGCCCAGCGCAATGGCTACCGGGAGCGCGACTGGCAGACCCGGGCCGGCAATGTCGAACTGCGGATCCCGAAGCTGCGCACAGGCAGCTACTTCCCGTTCGGCCCTTTGATCGATCCCCCGGATCGATCAATGCCTTCGGCACCGGGCACTCACTTCTGGAGCCGCGCCGCGCCGTCGAGAAGGCCCTTACAGCGGTCATTCAGGAAGCCTCTATCCAAGGCGTGTCGACGCGCGCGATGGATGATCTCGTCCAGGCGATGGGCGGCACGGGCATCTCAAAGAGCCAGGTGTCGCGGCTGTGTGAAGAAATCGATGAGCGGGTCGAGGCCTTTCTGACCCGGCCCATCGAAGGCGAGTGGGTCTATCTCTGGATTGATGCCACCTATCTCAAGGTCCGTCAGGGTGGTCGCATTGTATCGGTCGCGGTGACGATCGCCGTCGGCGTCAACACCGACGGGCGCCGGGAAGTCCTGGGCATGGCCATCGGCCCCTCGGAAGCGGAGACGTTCTGGACGGGCTTCCTGCGCGACCTGGTGCGGCGCGGCCTGAGAGGAGTGAAGCTCGTCATCAGCGACGCCCATGAGGGCATCAAGGCGTCCGTCGCCCGCGTGCTCAATACCAGCTGGCAACGTTGCCGCGTGCACTTCCAGAGGAATGTCCTGGCCCATGCCGGCAAGAGCAGCCGGCGTGTGGTCTCGGCCTTCATCGCCACCGCCTTCGCCCAGAACGACTATGCCTCTGCAAAGACCCAGTGGCGCCATGTCGCCGATCAGATGCGGCCGAAACTGCCCAAGCTCGCCGCGCTGATGGACGAGGGAGAAGAAGACGTCCTCGCCTACATGACGTTCCCGCAGCAGCACCGCACGAAGCTGCACAGCACGAGTCCCATTGAACGGCTCAACGGCGAAATCAAACGACGCACGGATGTTGTCGGTATCTTCCCGAATGAGAAAGCCATCCGAAGACTGGTGGGAGCGATCCTCATGGAACAGACCGAGGAATGGGCCGTGCAGAGAGCACGTTACATGACACTGGAAACACTCGCGCCAGTCTGCGATAACCCCCTCGTCAGCTTGCCTGTGGCACAGGTCGGCTGATCAGCTCAGCCTGGCAAAGACCGTCAGGCCAATGACGAGCTACACCACTTGCTGGGACACGATCGTCATAGCGATTCTCCGGACGCTGCAGTCACAGACCGGGAACCGGGTCCGTGTTTTCCCGTCTCTGACAGGGAAGGACAGGTCCATCAGCGAAAACACGATGAACCAGGCCTTGCGCAGGATGAGCTTCACAAAAGAAGAGATGACCCCGCACGGGTTCCGGTCGAGCGCGTCAAGTCTGCTCAATGAAAGCGGGCTCTGGAACCCGGACGCCATTGAAGCCGAGCTGGCGCATGCCGACACCAACCAGGTTCGGCGGATCTACCACCGAGCTTTCTACTGGGAGGAGCGTGTCAAAATGGCGGACTGGTGGGCGCGGGAAGTGCTGACGATGGCGCAAGCGCGCTGAGGTCGGTCCTCGTATCGCTACGGTACCTGCGGCAGCAGTTTGTCGAGCCTTGATCTGAAGAAAGGTGCGCTCCACAGTTTAAGACTGCTTTCCTCCGCAGGCCTAAGGAAAGGGCGGACATCCTCGGCAGCGGCTGTCCAGTCTATGCTGTTGATTGTCGTCCCCAGGGTCTCCCGCAGCCAGGTAGGATCCACGGTGAGGTCCGCGCTTCCTGTCCACGGTCCTGCCTGAATGAGCGCCGCTCTGAGATGGGGCAGGTTCGGAGAGAGGCCTTTCGCCACGTACCATGAGAAATCAAACCAGTCGCGACCCTTTAGATAGCCCCGGCAAAGGAGGGCATGGATTTTGAGCGCGAAATTCGAAGACAGGTCCTGATGACGCACTTCAAAGTCGGCAGGAAAATCGAGAAAGGTCGTCGCTTCGCCCGACAGGGCAGGTGGATTTGTGTCAATTTCCAGCTTGATCCGGATGGTCCGGTTCGAACCTGTCGAGGCAAACTGCAGGTCGAGTTGCCTTGCAATCGAATCGTCTTTCAAGACGGCCTGACGAACGGGCCTGTCCATTTGTTCCTTAGGCTGTGCCTCAAGCTTCAGGCCGAACTCCTTGAAGATGTCTGTCATCCTGCCAAGATAGGGTGTCCAGTTGAAGTCAGGGTCCGGCTCCCGGAGCAGGAAATCGAGATCCTCAGAGAAGCGTGGCAGGCCATGCAGGATACGAAGGCTCGTGCCGCCCTGGAACAGCGCCACGTCGAAAAAATCCCCGCGCCATAAGGCAAACAGGGCGATTTCCTGGAGGACTTCCTTGAGGGCGTTTTCCTGCTCTCCGGCCGGATGGGCCGCCAGCCTTTCCTTGATGATGTCGATCATGTCATTGTCACTTTAGCTCCGGCCCGCTTCATGCCCATCACGGCCTCCTCCAGACTCACGATGAAATCGGCGGCTGCCTTGTGTTTGTAGACTGGCCTCAAGCTTCTGAAATCCTCGCGGCGGAGGCTGAGCAGATGCCCTGCCTCGATTCGCAAGCCCTCTGTAACCCATCCGGGTCCTGACCATGTCACCTTTCGCAAGGCGACCAGATCCATCAGGGCCCTGAGCGGAGAGGCGATGAGGGCGGGGCGGTCGCCGACCTTCAGATAACGGACGGTCGCCAGGAACTGGTAGTCGTTCAGGGCAAGGGGATGGAAGCTGAATGCGCCGTATTCGGGCACGGAATACTCCAGGGTCTTGCGCTCAGGGCTTGCGCTCGCGGTCGTAAACACCGCCTCGGGAATCCAGCCATGAAATGAAAGGGCCGTTTCGAAAGATACATAGCTGCCCGGCATCAGGGCTTGCGCGACAGCAAACGGATGGACGGGGTCCCTGCGCTCTTCCTTGCCCATCATATAAAGGCCGCGTTTGAGCCGCAGGAGCGAGCCGTCTTTCAGGGCCCGGTTCACGAGCCCGTAACGACGTGCCTGGCTGCCGCCCAGGCGGTCGTGGAGTTGGCCCTCATTGAAGATGCGACCGGCCAGGTCTGTCTTTGAAATCTTGTCTGCCAGAGCGCTCATAAATTCTCAATACTTGCAAAAAATGAAAGTTTCAAGAATTTTATATCCGGAGCAAGATGGGCTGGCCTTGCAGATTGACAATCGGCCCTCCCGGCATAAAGACGTTATAACGTCACAAAACGCGCGACTGTCCTGTCACACTTTCTCCGGGGTCTCACATGTCATTCCATTCTGCTGTCAGCCTGATGGCTGTCGCGACGTCCCTTGCCGCAATGGCAGCGCCCGCACATGGCCAGTCCGTTGAGGAAGAAGCCGCCATGCGACAGGAGACAGTCGTGGTGCTAGGAGCGCGCCAGGCTTATCAGGGCGACTTTGCCCCTCTGGAAACGCCGCAGGCAGAGCAGCAGATCGGGGAAGAAGTTCTACGGAACGCAGGGGCCGTCGATCTCAGCCAGGCGCTCGACCTCTCCGCGTCAGTTGCCCGGCAGAACAATTTCGGAGGCCTCTGGAACAGCTTTGCGGTGCGTGGGTTTGTCGGAGACCAGAACCTGCCGAGCAATTACCTCGTCAACGGGTTCAATGCGGGAAGGGGGTTCGGCGGGCCCCGGGACCTTTCCGGGATCGAAAGCGTCGATGTCCTGAAGGGCCCGCGCGCGGCGCTGTTCGGGAGGGGCGAACCGGGCGGAACGGTTAACCTCGTGACCAAGCGGCCGACTTTCGAAACCGAAGGCCAGGTGCGCATCTCGGCCGGCAGTTTTGACACTTACCGCGCGGACGCTGACTGGACCGCTCCGCTGACCGACACCCTCGCTGTGCGTCTCATCGGCTACCGTGAAGATGCCGGCAGCTTCCGGGATACGGTTGAAACACTGAAGTATGGCGCCAGCCCGTCGATTGCCCTGCGCCTCAGCGAGGCAACACAGCTGGTTTACGAGCTGGAATACAGCCACAAGGAAATCCCCTTCGACAGGGGCGTCGTCGCAATCGATGGCCAGCTTAGCCGACTTCCGGAAAGCCGCTTTCTCGGGGAGCCCGGCGATGGCCCCCTGGAGTCAGATGTTCTCGGACATCAGGTCGAATTCCAGCATGCGTTCAATGAAGACTGGGACCTCATGCTTGGCGCCACGGTGCGCGATACCACTCTGGAAGGCTTTTCGACCGAGGCCGAACTGACCACGGCGCGCCAGCAGCTCCTGGTCGACGGACAGACGCTCACCCGTCAGAGACGGTTCCGGAACTATGACGCAACATATTCGGTGCTGCGCGGAGAACTCAGCGGGAAGTTCATGACCGGGCCAATTGAGCATCGGATTCTGTTTGGTGCAGATACGGACAAGTTTGAGAATGATCAGGTGTTCGCCCGTGCGCGGGCACCGACGCTGGGCACAAATCCTACGCTGGCGCAGCTCCAGGCGATCAATGTGTTCAATCCGGTCTATGGCCAGTATCCGCTGCCCGCGCCATCGCCGCTGACCGACCGGCTGGACATCCAGGAGTCTACCGGCCTGTTCGTCCAGGACCAGATCGCGCTGACCGACCGGCTCGAAGTCCGTCTCGGCCTGCGATATGACGACTACGCACAATCCTTCGAGAACCGGCTGAATGGCACGGAAGTGTCCCAGTCCTATACCCGCACCAGCCCGCAGCTCGGTCTTGTTTACAGGCTGAGCGATGCCGTTTCTGTCTATGGCGTCTACGGAGAAAACTTCCGCCCTCTCTCCGGGACTGACTTTGACGGAAACCCCTTCGATCCCAACCAGTCGCAGTCGGTTGAAGGCGGCGTAAAGTTCCTCCTGCGCGAGGGCGGGCTTGCCGGTACCGTGAGTGTGTTCAGCATCGAACAGGAGAACATCCTGGTGTCTGATCCGGTCAATGCCGGTTTCTCGATTGCGGGCGGCGCAGCAGAAAGCCAGGGCTTCGAAATCGATCTGCAGGGACGGCTCACGGACACGCTCTCCCTCTGGCTTTCTTACGCCTATGTAGACGCTTCACTGAGCAACGACATCCTGGACCCGGATTTTGCGCTGCCGGTCGAGGCAGGCTCGCGTCTTCTGAATATTCCGGAGCAGACCTTCAGCCTGCAGATAGCGAAGGACCTTGAACTGGCGGGGCGGGCGCTGACAGTCGGTGGCGGCATGCTGCATGTGGGTGAGCGCCTGGGAGAGACCGGAACCGATTTTCAATTGCCCGAGTATACGCTTCTGCGGGCGTTCGTGACCTATGAACTGACCGACACGGTAATCCTGCGCGCAGACGTCGACAACCTGACGGACGAGACCTGGTACGCCAATTCCTATTCCCAGCTCTGGGTCCAGCCTGGCGCGCCCCGGAGTTTCCGGATCTCGGCCGCCTATCGTTTTTGAGGCCCTCATGACAACAGTTCTTGAAGCACGTGATCTCACTGTCGAGCGGTCGGGTAAGCGGGTGCTCGATGGGGTGAGTTTCTCCGTCGCAGGAGGCGAAGTGTTTGCACTGCTTGGCGGCAATGGCGCGGGAAAGTCCACAACCCTGCTGACCTTTCTCGGCTTCCTGTCGCCGGTATCGGGCCTCGCGCATGTCAATGGAAGGGCCCCGGCTGATGACATCGCTGCGGCGCGGCGCGCCATCGCCTATCTTCCTGAGGCGGCGACGCTCTATCCTCATTTGACTGCCCGCGAGAACCTTCGTTATTTCCTCAAGCTTGCGCGGATGCGCCTTGAGGCAGAGGCGATTGAAGCCGCCCTTGAGCAAGTCAGCCTGCAAGCTGACGCGAGAGGGCAGCAGCTTTCTTCCTATTCAAAAGGGATGCGCCAGAAAGTCGCCATCGCGCTCGCTCTTCTGCGGGAGGCTCCGATCCTGCTGCTCGATGAACCGACCTCCGGCCTCGACCCGGTCGCCATCGACGAGTTTCATGGCCTGATCCGTCTTCTTTCCGGGGCAGGTCGGTCGGTCCTGATGGTGACTCATGATGTCTATGGTGCCTGTCAGGTTGCCGGTCGTATCGGCCTGCTGCGGCAAGGGCAGATGGTCGGCAGTTTCAGTGCGCCGGCTGGCGGGCGTATCGAAACTGAAGCGGTCCATGCCGCATTTGCCGGGCGTATCTCAGCTTGAGCGCGGCCCTCATCCTGGCGGCCGGGGAGTGGCGGTACTGGCTGCGTTCGCGGCTGGCGCTCGCCGGGTTCATCCTCATGGCATGCGTGCTGGGCGTGACCAGCCTCGCGACGGTCGCCCGTATGGATGCGGCCAGGGCGGACCGTCTCGGATACCAGCGCGCCGCTGAAGAAAGGTTCCTCGCCCAGCCTGACCGCCACCCACACCGGATGGTGCATTATGGTCATTTCGCCTATCGCACGCCGGGGCCCCTGGCGATCATTGATCCCGGGGTCGACCGCGTCACGGGCCAGTCGATTTTCCTCGAAGGTCACCGACAGAACTCAGCCATGTTTGCCGAGACCCGCTCCGGCGCTTTCCTGGGGCGGTTCGTTGAGCTGACCCCGGCGGTCGTCTACCAGGCCCTGGCGCCTCTCCTGTTGATAATCCTCGGATACTCCCTCATCATCCGGGAGCGGGAGGGGGCAACCCTGGCGCCGCTCCTGGCACAGGGCGTGCGCCCCGCCACACTCATCGCCGGAAAGGCCCTGGCGTTTGCGAGCGTAATCCTGGTGATGCTCGTCCCGCTGGGGGCGCTTTCACTGCGCGCGGTCATCAGCGGCGAGGACATCGCGCCCGCCTTCATCCTGATGGGGGCGTATACGCTCTACCTTGTCATCTGGGGCGCAGCCGTCCTGCTGGTGTCGGCGCTCGTCCGACAGCGCGGGCTGGCGCTCGGGGTGCTCGTCGCTTTCTGGCTGGTTTCAGCAATCATCGCTCCCCGGATGGCCGCGAGCTATGCCAGCACCAGCTTTCCGGCGCCGGGAAAGATAGAAACAGACCTCGTCATGGCACGCGATCTGCGCGACGTCGGCGACGGTCATGATGCCAGCGCCCCGGTGCATGACGGGCTGCGCGCGCAGCTGCTGTCGCAATACGGTGTCGACCGGATAGAGGACCTGCCTGTGAACTTCCGCGGGATGGTCGCGCTGGCATCGGAAGAGAAGCTGACAAAGCTTCTCAACCAGTACGCCGAAGAACAGATGTTTCGTGAACGCCAGCAGGCGGGCCTTTCCCAGACGTTCGGCTGGGTGTCTCCGTTCCTTGCACTGGGCAATGCCTCCAGGGTGCTGGCGGGCAGTGATCTGGCGGGCCATCACCGGTTCCTTCGTGAAGCCGAGGCGCTCCGCTTTGGCTTTGTACAGGGTCTCAACACAGCCCATGCCCACGACCTCTCCTATGCAGATGACGTTAGCCGGAACCAGGATGAGGCGTCCATGCAGAGGGCGCGGGTCAGCGCGCAGAACTGGGAGGTCCTGACAGATTTCCGCTTCACTCCTTCGCCGCCCGAAGACCGGATCAGGAGCGCGGCGCCCTTCCTGATGATGATGGCAGTCTGGGCTGCCGGGCTTTTGCTCGCGCTTACTCTGGTCAGCGGGAGGCTCAAGCCATGAGGTCTCCTTCTGCCCTGTTGCGGGAAGCCTTGCTCCTGTCACGTGACCGCGCAGCAGTCTTCTGGCTGGCGATGGCGCTGCTCCTGTCGGCCGTTTCGGTGGCAAGCGGAATGGCAGAGGTCCGTGCCCAGCGGGATGAGCTGGCAAGGCTTGCAGAACTCGACCGGGCCGACAGGAACGCCGAGCTCGCCCGGCAGTCGGATTGGGGAGGGGCAGCCTATTATGCCTTTCATCTCACATATGATCCGCCCTCTGATCTTGCCTTCGCTGCCCTTGGCCAGCGGGAGAGCGCACCCTGGAAACACAGGGTACGGATGCTGGCGCTCGAGGGCCAGATCCATGAGGCCGATGCCCCCAACCCTGAACTGGCGCTCGCCGGGCGGATCGATTTTGCTTTCATTGCCGCCTATCTTGCGCCGCTGCTGGTCATTTTCCTGCTCTATGACCTGAGGTCTTCGGAGCGGGCGGCAGGACGCCTCGAGCTGCTGGCGGCGACGTCCGGGCGGGACGCGTCGCCCTGGCGCCTGCGCGCCGGACTCCGCGTTGCCGCGCTGGCAGCCTGCCTGCTGCTGCCTCTGGTGATCGGCGGGCTGATTATGGGCGCGCCGGCCGTCGCACTTCTGCTGATCTCGATGGCGGTTGGGGTCCATCTCCTGGTCTGGTGGGGACTGACCCTCCTTGCTGACCGGCTGGCGATTGCGTCAACGACGCAGCTCAGCCTGCTCGTGGGAGGATGGCTGCTCCTGGCCGTGCTGGTCCCGGCGACTGGCCGCGTCCTGATTGAGCGAGCCATACCTGTCCCCTCGGGTTCTGACATACTCATGGTCCAGCGCGAAGCGGTGAACGGTGCGTGGGACCAGCCCAAAGAGGCAACCATGACGCCGTTTGTCGCCCGCCATCCGGAATGGGCCGAGTACAGCCGGATCGAGGCCGGATTTGACTGGAAATGGTATTATGCCTTCCAGCAGGTGGGGGATCAGACGGCGGAAGACATCTCGGCCGCCTATACGCAGGGCCGTCTCAGGCGGGACGCAGCTGCCGGAATGGCGGCCTGGCTGTCTCCGCCGGTCCTTCTGGAACGGTCTCTCCAGTCACTTGCCGGAACGGATGCGTCTGCGATTATATCCTACGAGCAATCGGTGCGGGACTTTCATGCGCAACTGCGGGCTTTTTACTATCCCCGACTTTTCCTCGGGCAGGAATATCAGATCGATGAAGCCTCCAGGCTGCCGGAGTTTGTTCCGGCAAAATGATATCGGCTTCCTGACAGCATGGGGCGTCAAGCCTTTGTACAGCTTGGCGAAAGCGGTTCTTACTGCGTGCTGTTTTCAAGGCGTATGCAGGTCCTCGAGCCTCATGACCGGTTGTAAAGGCGCCGTTCTGACTGGAGGCGTTTGGAAAGTACCAAAAACTTCCAACCGCGCATGCCCGCGAAGTCAGATTTACCTGTGCAATGCGATGTCAGCATGCACGAGGGCCGGCGCAAGCTGGTCTCTCAGGGCCGGGACAGACGCCATCATCCGCAAAAGGTGTCAATCGGCGCGCAAAATTGACCCCTTATCGGCGTCCAAAATTGACCCCACCTTTGCTGCGATAGCTGATCCAGGCCGGTGCAACTTTTCAAACGAGTGGAGCCGGCCTGGGTCAGCGGGCGGCGCGGGGCCAGGGGCGTCTGATCCGGAATGGAGTCCCGTCCAATCCGGAATGGACGCCGTCCCGTATTGAAAGGACTGATGACCTTTCGGGTCAATGGCACTCCTCAGGTCGATATTCGGCGATAAAGCAATATTCGCGGTTCAGGGAATATCTGCGCCAACACTGAAGGGGAGCCAGTAGCGCGTGCTGCGGCCCCCGCCGGTGATGACCAGCGCGCCCAGCTCAACAAGTGACTGCAGATCCCGTGTCGCCGTGGGTTTGGAGGTTTTGGCAATTGAGCCGTACTTGCCCGCGCTCATGCCGCCCTCAAAGCCTTTCGGCCCCTCATCAAGCATTCGCCGGATGACCCGGCGCTGGCGGTCGTTCAGCCTTTCCCTGAAGGCGTCAAAAAACTTCACCTTCTGGAGCGTGAACGTGACCTCGGCTTCGGCATCCTTCTGCGCCGTGATGCACACATTCAGAAAGTATTTCAGCCAGCCGGTAACTTCATTCGTCGTCTGAGCAAAGTTCAGGGCGTCATAGTAAGCGTCCCGGTCTGCCTCGATCGCTTTTGAGAGGCTGAGGAGGACCGGCCTGCCGAGCCCCTGAGAGAGGGCCTTTTCTGAAATGGCGCGGCCGATCCTGCCATTGCCATCTTCGAAAGGGTGGACGGTCTCGAAATAGAGGTGCGCCAGCGCGGAGCGGACAGGCGCCTGCTTGATGGGGGCGGCGCCCTGCGGCCCGGTCGCATTGAACCAGTCGATGAACGCGTCCATCATTGCCGGGACGTCAGCGGAAGGGGGCGCCTCGTAGTGCACGGTCTCCCGGCCTATGGGGCCGGAGACAACCTGCATCGGCTCTGCGTGAGCGCGCCAGGCGCCCGCCGCAATCCGCACATTTCCGCGCATTACCATGCGGTGCCAGTCAAACAGCATTTCCAAGGTTACGGGGGTAACAAAGTCCTGCCTGACGGCCACTATCAGTTCAGCAATACCTATGGCGCGGGCATCCCTGGCGGGCGCTTCGTCTGTCAGGCCGAGATTGCGCCGGATGGACGATTTCACATCCGTCCGGCTGAGATATTCTCCTTCAATCTCGGACGTCTTGATGGCTTCTGAGACCATCAGGTCGATCAGGTGCTCGGCCTGTGTGCCTTCCGGAAGAGCGTCCAGCACGCCGCTGACGCGCCCGACATGCCGCTCGAAAACCGTCAGGTCATCGAGAACATCGGCGATCTGAAAGCGGAAGCGGGTCCAGTCAGCTTGCTGCCAGCTATAAGCCATGAGCCGAATAGAACACGTATTCGGCTCAAAATCACGTTAATCTTGAGCCGAATAATCAGCGCAATCGGCTCATGCTCTTTGTGAATGGTCTGAGTCTGCTCTTCGAGATTCTGCGCGTCTATAGTGAGGGCAACGGATGGGCTGATGCCCTGGTACATGTCTTCAAGGGAAGCGAGAGCCGAATAATCCGCGTATTCCGCTCAGATTGTATCGGGGCGGGCGTTTCGTTTTGCGCCTCGGTGCGGAATGCGCCAATCTCCCCGCGGCCGATGACGGCCAACTACGGGCAGATCAATGCGATGAACGGCCTGGTCACTTGGATCGAAAGCGCGTTGCTCGGTCGAGTGTGTCATCCTCTCCAATCCCAAGGGTCTGCAAACCCGGTGCCGGAATGTGAGCGTGACAACGCCCGCCGTCCGGCTTGGTAATTCACTCACCTGAGGGTTCGAAGCCGTCCTGCGATCCGGAGGGCATTCTCCTCGATCAGCGTCGCGGCCTCTTCGACATAGCCGGGCGTGCATCCCGGTAAGGCCTGAACGGCCTCGGTCGCGGCCACGCGTTTGGCCACAAGCCCGTCAACGAGTTCCTGAACCCGCTTTCGCACATCCGCCGGGCGGTAGCCGATCGTCTCTGCAATCGAATTCCAGTGACGGGCATCGATGTCTGCGGGCCTGCGCTTTCGGCCTTCAATGTTCTGCGCGAGGTACTGTACCACACGCGGCCAGGGCAGAACGGTCGAGACATCATACAGGGGCGCGAGGCGGGGACCGTCGCCGACCGGCAGCAGCAGGGAATAGTTCTTCGCATGGGCGTCGGTGTTGGCAACGAGGATGTTGAAGATCAGCTCGTCGAGTGATGCCAGGGCGTCCGTGGGCGGAAGGTAGCGGCCGGTGTTCAGCAAAGCGGCGAGGCCCGGACCCTTCAGCGTGCCGCGCTCGTACTTGCGTCCGGGCGGGACACCATTGGCCTGCGCAAAATCTTCCTGATGCACCCGTTGCAGCGCACCCGACCGGCTCAGCCGCCGGTCATAGCGCAGCACGCAGATCGCCTTGCGGTTTCCTGCGGGCAGGACCGTGACTTCGGCGGCTTCGATCCCGGTCGCCTGCGCAAGGCTCAGGCAGTAGGCTTCGTTCTCGACAATGCCCGGCAGGACCGGATTGTCCGGTTTCAGGATCACGGTAGACGGCGCCCCGTGGCGCGGGATGGCAAGAACGTCTCCGTCTTCCGGAAGCCGCAGGACGGGCTCGCCATCGGCGTTGAGGACTGCAAGAGCGGTCTTCTTCTGTCCGCCCGCAAGGGAGAGCCGTACGCCTTCTTCTCCGACGAGGAAGGGGCGCTCTTGCAGGTCATCAAAATGCCGGTTCAGGGCAGAACCGGGATCGTTCGTCCCGTAAAACTCCGTAAGCGGCGTATAGCGCCAGGCGGTCCGGTCTGAGGGAATACCGAATGAGAGGGCGCCGGCCGTGTCGCCGCCGATCTCGTTCAGGACGGCGAGCGTGTCCGCGCGGTCGAGGCCCAGGGCGCGGGTCAGGATGGACAACTGCTCCTCCTCGGGCAGGAGGTTTGCGAGCCAGGGTGAGATGGCCTCAGATGAATACACCTCGGGCCCGAGAGGCAGGGTCACGGATAGCGGAAAGGCGCCTTCGGTGGCGCGCCATGCCTCGGTATATGCAAAGCTAAAGGTCCCCGCTTCGCTGACGGTGACATCGCCCACATGCAGGGCGTCAAACCAGACCGGAACCGCCAGGCTCACCGGTAGTCTCCGAGATCATATCCGCCGCGCGTCTTCGCAGGCGCGGCGCGGCTCGCGCTGCCGCGCGCCTCCACGAGGTCTCCGGCGGGGATACGCAGGGCAGCTGCAATCCGGTACAGGCTCGTGAGGCGCAGATCGCGTTTGCCGGTCTCGATGAGAGACAGGGCAGGGGCGCTGATGCCGCTGAGGCGCGCCAGTTCGTGCAGGTTCAGGCCCCGGGCTTCGCGCAAGCCCCGCAGGTGCGCCCCAAAGGCAGCGAGTGCTGGTTTTCCGGATCCCTGGTCACAGGCCATCCTTTTTTACTGAATTCGGTAAATATACCCGACTTTCGCGCCGAGAACCAACCTTTTTACCGAAATCAGTAAAATTGATATCGGCAGGCAAGCTTGCGGACGATTTTTACTGAAAACAATAAAATTCTATCTTCATCAAACCGTCTGTGCGGACACGCCCCAAAGGACCGGCGGGGTCGTCCAATCAGGAACGGGCGTCCGTCCAATTCGGAATGCAGCACCCGGAAGAAGGTGCATGTTCGGCCCTGGGCCAAAGGCGAGCACCGGCTTGCCCCGATCACCCTCCACCATCCCATGGCAGCTCCCGATAAAATGTGCGTGCCCGTTCAAAACAGGTATCAAGATCCGGCACGACCCCGACCTCGGGTGCCAGCGAATCCCAGTCGGCTCTGGATCGGCGTCTGATTTCCGGATCATCAAGGGAGGACCCTGCGGGGAAAATATGCCGGGCCGCGCATTTTTCGGATGAAAGCCGAGACGACCGCTGTACGCGCTTCGGTACCGAAAGCGTGGGCGCTTGCCAGCCGGTCGAGGTCATAGCCGTCCTGTCGCCTGTTCCTGTTCCGGATGACCTGCTGGAGCATCGCGCGATACTTCTCGGCCATGAGGTCTGTCAGGCTGTAAGCGCAGAGTTTATCGCCGCCCGTCATTTCGAGGATCTGCTACGAGGAAAGGGGCTCGTTAAAGCAGACACAATCCTCGCGCGCCTGTTCCGCCTGAACCAGGACCGCGCGGGGCCAGAGGCGCGCTGAAGCCCCTCCCGTAGCGCCGTGATTGCCGTTCGGGGGCGCTGACCTAGACTTGTGCACGCACCGGCCGGAGGAGGGTGAAGCACATGGTCATGGCACCATCTCCAGTGATCGAGCGGATCGGGCATGAGCGCGAGCCGGTCGTGATCATTGACGGGTTCAGTTCGGACCCCGCGGCGCTGGTCGAGCAGGCGGCGGGGCTGAGCTATGCCCGCCGCGGGCCGTATTATCCCGGAATCCAGGCGCCGGCTGCGCCAGCTTACCTTTCGGAGCGGACGGCGCTGTTGAATGACGTGCTGTCCAGCGTGTTCGGCGTCTCGCGCGGCGCGGACCTGATGGAGTGCAATTACTCGGTTGTGACGACGCCGCCGCGCGCGCTGCTGCCGATCCAGCGGCTGCCGCATTTCGATTCGACCGCACCGGAGACGATCGCGGTGCTGCATTACCTGTGCGGGCCGGAAGATGGCGGCACGGCGTTCTACAGGCACCGGTCGACCGGGTTCGAGACGGTGAGCACGTCGCGGTACGGTGAATATACGGACATCCTTCAGAAGGAAGTTCGCGTGCGCGGTATTCCGCAGGCGGATTATGTGCGGGCTGATACGACGCTCTTCGAGCAGACCTGCAAGGTGGAGGCCGCGTTCAACCGGCTGGTGATCTATCGCGGCTGGTCACTGCACTCCAGGGCGATCCCGCCAGGGCTGAGCTTCTCGCCCGACCCGCGCGAGGGGCGCCTGACGGTCAATACGTTTCTTCAGGTGAGATGAAGCCCGAGAACGGATCGGCGAGCGGATAGTCTGCCTCCGGAACATAGCGCGTCGGGCCAACGCTCCGCGGCTGGCTGGAATAGAGGTGGAAGTGGGTGGCGGGGAACGGGCCGGCGCGGAAGGTCTGGTGGGCCTCGGTCCAGGCGCGGGCGGCGTCCAGCGGTGTGCCGTGGAGATAGGCGAGGGTGATGTGCGGGGTGTAGGGGCGCCGTTCGAGCGGAATGCCAAGGCGCCGCGCCGCCTTCTCGCACTGGCCGGCGAGGGCGCGCAGTTCGTCGCTCTCGCGGATGCGGGCCCAGACGGCGGCCGGTTCCCGCCGGCCGAACCATCCCATGCCTTCGATGATGAGATCAAAGACAGGTCGGTCGATCTCGGCGAGCAGGTCGTCGAGATCGTGGGCGCGGGCCGTCTCAACGTCGCCATAGAAGCAGAGCGTGATGTGGAAATTCTCCAGCGGCCGCCAGCTGGCGCCGCTGAGATTTGTCTGCAGCGGACGCAGCGCCGAGGCGATGGGGCCTGGAACGGGAAGGGCGGCAAACAGACGGAGCATGGCCGTCTCTTCACCACAGACTCCGCTGCATGAAAACCGCTAAAAGCGCGCCTGTTCGGCGCGGGCCCCTAGCGGGCGAGATGGTCCAGTTTTTCGAAATGTTCAGCCAGGAGGTAATAGAAGGTCACGCGGGATTTCTGCCCGCCCTCGTCTTTCATCCGCTTGCAGATCGCCTGGATCGCGGCGTCGAGTTCGGCCTGCTTGTGGGCGAGGCCCAGCTTGCCGCGGCACCATTTCTCGCGAACCCGGTCCAGTTCGCCATTGTCGCTGCAGGCGACAAGCGAGCTGTCGCGGTTGCGCAGGGCAATTCCCAGATGCCCGACGATCCGCTCCGCGGCGGCCTGGTTATATCCCCTGGAGTATTTCTTGATGTTGTCGGCGTAGGCTGAAGCATCGGCCATGAGTGTACCCTTCTGTCATGAGGCACGCCTCCTGATGGAGCCCCGCCACACGGAGAGGTTTAACCGAGGCAAGAGCGCTGTCAATGTAATGCAAATGGCCGCGACTGCATCATTTGCGGCAGTTTGGGGGCTATTTCGCAGATTGCGGCAATATTGGGATGATAGTGTCGTATACCTGACATAAAGAAATAATCAGCGCGTGCTTGGGGCCTGTGCCAGCTCTCGCTTTCTGCAAGATGCCGGGCGGCGGCCGCCCGGCGGTGGCTTGCGGCAGAATTGCCCCGGTTTTGCTTGCGAAACGGGACTAATGTCACCATATTCCACGTCAGGCGGCGCTCTTTCGGGCGTTCCGTTCAACGAAAGGACTTGGAACATATGAACGACTTCAACCGGAGCTTCGGTGCGGTCGATGCCCGTACGATGGACACGTCCGTCAATGCCGGGCTTCGCACCTTCATGTTGGGGGTCTATCAGAAGCTGGCCCTCGGTATTGCGCTGTCGGGCGGTATTGCCTTCCTGGTCGGCTCGACGCCGGCCTTGTTCGGCGTTCTCGTCGGCACGCCCCTCTTTTACGTCTTCCAGTTCGGGCCACTGGCGCTGATCTTCGGCTCGGTCTTCCTGATGAAGAATCCATCGCCACTGGCGACTGGCATTCTCTATTGGGCGATCGTCGTCATGCTCGGCGTCTGTCTGTCGATCTGGGTCGCGATGGCTTCGGCCGGCATGACCGGTGAGACCCGCGCCGGCGCTGGCATGTCGCCGACCTTCTACACGATGACGAAAGCCTTCCTGCTGACGGCCTCGGCCTTCGGCGCGCTCAGCCTCTTCGGCTATGTGACCAAGATGAACCTGCGCCCGATCGGCATCATTGCCGTGTTCGCGCTGTGGGGAGTCATTGGCCTGTCGCTGCTAAGCTTCCTGTTCCCGCCTTCGGGCATGTTCGAGCTGATCGTCCAGATCGGCGTGCTCGGCATCTCGGGCGTCCTGGTCGCGTTCCAGACCCAGGAGCTGAAGGAAGGCTATTACGGCAATGAGGGGGACGCCCGTTCGCTCGCCGTGATGACGAACTGGGGCGCGCTCAACTTCTTCATCATGTTCTACAACATGTTCACGATCCTGATGTCGCTCCTTTCGCGCGACTGACGCTTCCTGAAGCCAGACTGACCGGAACGCCCCGTGAGCCCTGCCTCACGGGGCGTTTCTCTTTCTGGCCCGATTGCAACAGGCCCGCGCCTCGGCTAGGGCTCCGCCAGCCGGTTCCAACGCCCATTTCTTCAGGAGATTCCCATGGCCCGCAACAAGATAGCCCTGATCGGTTCTGGCATGATCGGCGGCACGCTTGCCCATATCGCCGCCCGGGAGGAACTGGGCGATGTGATCCTGTTCGACATTGCCGAGGGCCTGCCGCAGGGCAAAGGGCTCGACATCGCCGAATCGACGCCGGTCTATGGCGCCTCGGTCGATCTGAAAGGCGTCAACGACTATGCCGGGATCGCGGGCGCAGATGTCTGCATCGTCACTGCCGGTGTGCCGCGTAAGCCCGGCATGAGCCGGGACGACCTGCTCGGCATCAACTTGAAAGTCATGAAGGCCGTCGGCGAGGGCATCAAGGCGCATGCGCCGGATGCGTTCGTCATCTGCATCACCAACCCGCTTGATGCGATGGTCTGGGCGCTGCAGAAATTCTCTGGCCTTCCGGCCGCAAAAGTCGTCGGCATGGCCGGCGTGCTGGATTCGTCGCGCTTTGCCTATTTTCTGTCCGAGAAGACCGGCGTGTCGGTCGCCGACATTCACGCCTGGACGCTGGGCGGGCACGGCGATGACATGGTGCCGATGGTGCGCCACTCGACCGTCGGCGGCCTGCCGCTGACGCAGCTCGTCGCACAGGGCTGGATGAGCCAGGCTGAACTGGACGCCATCGTGGAGCGCACCCGCAAGGGCGGCGGCGAGATCGTCAACCTCCTGAAGACCGGCTCCGCCTATTACGCGCCTGCCGAAAGCGCCATCGCGATGGCGAAATCCTATCTCGGCGACCAGAAGCGTGTCCTGCCCGTCGCTGCCTGCTGTGCGGGCCAGTACGGCCTGACTGACATGTATGTCGGCGTGCCGACCCTGATCGGGGCCGCCGGCGCCGAGAAGATCGTCGAGTTCGATCTCAATGACGGCGAGAAGGCGATGTTCGAAAAGTCCGTCGCCTCGGTCAACGGTCTGCTCGAAGCCTGCAAGGGCATCGACCCGTCGCTGGCCTGACCCTTAATCGTCGTCGAAGGCTTTGTGCGCTTTGCGGACGCGGGGGGTTTGCCCGCATCCGCGAGGAGGCCGCCTTCGTCCGGATGCGCGCCGGCCGGGACGAGCGCGGCTGTCTCGAATACAGCTTTGCCATGGATGTCGAAGATCCGCGCCTGATGGGTGTGCAGGGACCGGGGGGAGCTGGGAGGCGCTGGAAGACCATTTAACCCGGCTACACATGGCCGCGCGGCGCGCAGCGCCGGCATCCATAACCGTCGCCGAGCGAAATCTGACCGCCCATTCGGTGCGCGAAAGCCGGAAAGGTTGAAATAGGAAAAGGCGGACACGGGTGTGCGTCCGCCTTTCGATTGTTTCAGCTCAAGGTGTGCCGGCGATCAGCAATCGTCGTCGCGTTCGATTTCAAGCTCGAGCAGCTGGCCGGTATGCGCGTGGATCTCGACTTCAATCTCGCGGCCATCAGCGGTGCAGCCCTCGACCTCCCATTCGCCGTCATCAAGTTCGACCCCTTTCAGATAAAAAAGGCCATAGGACTGGGCAATTGCGATCGCTTCATCCAACGAGACGCTGGGCCCACCGATGTAACGGACTTCGTCATACGCAGACGCGAGGGGGGCAGGGGCTGCGATGAGCAGAGCGGCGACAGAGGCCGCAACCAGTTTCTTCATGGGACGTTCCTTCTTTTTTCGATCGTCCTGCTCGCAAGCAGGAGGGAGAAGCCAAGCGAGTGGCAGACCGGTCTTGAACACCGGCTGAACATGGCCTTCAGCTTCGGGCTGCGGGATGATTTCGGTGCCCGGCCAATGAAAGTATAATTGCCATGAGCCATATTCTGTTCCCGGCCGGCCGGCATCTGCGCATCGCTGCAGCGCTCGACGCTGCACTGGAGGCGCTGAAACTGGCCGAGCGGGAACTCGCCGCGAGTGCGGACGATCCTGCGCGCTGGCGCTGGGTTGCGCTCGGACTCGTCAGCGCGCTGCAGGCCGCCCTGATCGCCGCGCTGTCGGGGTATGAGACCGCGAGCGAGGACGACCTTTTCATGCCAGGCCAGCCGGACAAGGTGGCGCCGCTCGGCTTCCTCCTGCGCCGCGCCCGCTCGGGTGAATGTCTCAACCCTCCCGAACGGCCAGAGCTGACTGTGGGCCAGACGGCCCGGCTGGAAGCGCTGACGGGCCTGCGCAACGCCGCCGTGCATGGCCTCGATTTCCGCCTGCCGACGGATGCGGTCGAGCTTGCCCGCACGGCGGTGGACCTCGCGGTGCATCTCCTGGTGCGCCGCCCCGCCTTCGATCCGAAGCCCTACACTGTCGCGCTCGCCTTGATCGCGGATGTGCTCGTCCGGCTTGAGACATGGCTCGGTGGGCGCCGTAGCGGTTAACGCCAAAGTGACTCATCGCGGGGCATGTTCTCCGGATGCGTCTCACCCGTCCGCTTCTCGTGTCATTCCTGGCGCTTGCCCTGACGGCTGCGGCGCCGGACACGTTCACGCGCCAGGATCTCGACGCGCTGGAAGCCGAACGCCGCGCCGCCATCCGCCAGCTGGAGCGGCTGCAGGCGAGCGGCGATGAAACTGTCCGCGACCTGAAGACCCTCGACCAGCAATTGCTGTCCGCCGCCATGGAAGCGCGCCGCCGGGAGGAGCAGGCCGCCGGTGCCGAGCGGGCGTTGATCGATCTTGCCATCAGCCGCGCCCGCGCCGCTGAAGAGCTGCTCGAGAACGAAGCCGCATATGAGGACCTGATAGCTGCGCTGGCCGCTGTCAATCGCCGCCGCCCTCCGGCGATGGTGGTCACGCCCGGCCAGTCCGGCACCGCCATCCGCCGCGCCATCCTGATGCGCGCGACGCTGCCGCAGCTGAATGCGCGGGCCGAAAGCATCAGCGGCGACATCGAGCGGCTGAACCGGCTGGAGCAGCAGATCCGCGGCGAACAGGCACGCCTGGATGCGGCGGAAGCCACGCTGGCGCTGAAACGCGAGGAGATCGAGCTGCTCTCCGCCGTCAAGCGCCGCCAGTTTGAGGATGTATCGGGCGACCTTGCCTCCCTGCGCAGCCGCGCCGACCGGCTGGGCCGGGAAGCGGACACGCTGCGCGACCTGCTCACCGCGCTGCAGTCGAATGCCCCCGCCGCGCCCGGCGCAAAGCCTGCGGCCCGTCCGCAGCTCGCGGCCCTGCGTAAGACCTCGCCGGCCTCGACCGCGTCGCCGCGCGCCGCGGCCGCCCCTGCGCCGTCAACTGTCCGCCCGCTGGGCGGCGCCGCGCTCGGCGCCCTCATGCAGCCGGCGGCCGGTAATGTGCTGCACCGGTTCGGCGACCGCCTGCCCGGCGGCGCCAATGCCGAATGGGTCAGCTTCACCACCCGCGCCGAGGCCCAGGTCATCGCGCCGGCCGGCGGCACGGTTGAGTATGCCCGGCCCTTCCGCAGCTATGGGTCGATGCTGATTCTCCGTACAAGTGACGGATATCATGTTATTCTTACGGGCATGAGCCGGATCTATGTATCCGAAGGACAGGCCGTGACCACCGGAGAGCCGGTCGGGCGGATGCCGGATCGCGCGGATCCGCCGCCCGAACTCACTCTGGAATTAAGGCTTGGCGACCGGGTATTGAATCCGGCAGAGTGGATGGCTCGAGGCGGATGACCGCCGTGAGGACTAGGATGGAGTCTAATATGCGATCTTTGCTGACCGGAACGGCCATTGGCGGAGTGCTGGGGGCGGTAGCGGTCGGGTTCGCGGCGATGGCCTGGCCCCAGGACCAGCGCGCCAACAGCGACCCACGCGTCGTGACCTATCAGCAGATCGAACTGTTCGCAGAGATCTTCGCCCGCGCGCAGCGCGATTATGTCGTCCCCATAGACGAACGCGAGGCAATGGAAGCGGCCATCAACGGCATGTTGACCTCGCTGGATCCGCATTCGGGCTATCTCGATCCGGAGGATTTCCGCTCCCTGCAGGTGCAGACCTCGGGCCAGTATGGCGGCCTCGGCATCGAGGTCACGATGGAAGACGGCTTCGTCAAGGTCATCTCCCCGATGGATGACACGCCGGCCGACCGCGCCGGGATCAAGCCGGGCGACTTCATCACCGCGATCAATGGTAAGCCAATTATCGGTCAGACCCTGAATGACGCTGTGCGCGAAATGCGCGGCGAGCAGGGCACCGACATAGAGATCACCATCATGCGCGAGGGCGTCGACCCGTTCCAGGTCACGCTGACGCGTGAAGTCATCCGACAGAAATCCGTGACCTGGCGGGAAGAGGCCGACAATATCGCTTATGTCCGCATCGCCACCTTCAATGAGCGCACCAGCCTGCTGCTCGAGGAATCGCTGGCCGCCATCGGCCGTGACATTGGCCCGCGCCCTCGCGGCATCGTGCTGGACCTGCGCAATAATGGCGGCGGCCTGCTGGATGAAGCGGTCAAGGTGGCCGACTATTTCCTGTCCGGCGGTGAGGTTGTCTCCACCCAGGGGCGCCGTCCGATCGATGTCGAGCGGCGCAATGCCGACAAGGCGGAAGTCTTCAAGGACGTGCCGATTGTCGTGCTCATCAATGGCGGGTCGGCCTCGGCGTCCGAGATCGTCGCCGGCGCGCTGCAGGACCGGGGCAGGGCCCTCGTCATCGGCACAACCAGCTTCGGCAAGGGCTCGGTTCAGTCGGTCATTCCTCTTGGCGCTGAACGCGGCGCCATCCGGCTGACCACGGCGCGGTACTACACCCCGTCCGGCCGCTCCATCCAATCGCTCGGCATCGAACCGGACCTGATGGTCACGCCGGTGCGCCTCACCGAAGAGGAACTGGCCCGACTGCAGCGCATGTCTGAGGCAGACCTTCCACATGCGATGCAGAATGAAACCGGCGCTCAGCGCAACGGCGCCCGTATGCCGGATGAACAGCCGCCGGAAGGCTATGAAGGCGAGGATTTCCAGCTTGAGCGGGCCATCAGCCTCCTGAAGGAAGGCCAGGCGGCCATGTCGCGCATTGCCATGAACCAAGACGATAACGGTTAACGACTCCGACTGCAGAAATGCGGGTTTAACACAGGCTCGGTAAGGTTCTGTTTGCCTCGTGTTAACCCTCGCGGGTGATCTTGTCAGCCTGTCTTCCGACACTTCAGGCCAGATGAGGTTGCCCTATGCGAAACCGGCGTGAGTCCGAGCCGTCTCCATTCCGGACAGGTCTGCTGCATGCCGGCATGAGCCTGGCGGTGTTCGGCGGCCTGGCGGCCTGTTTCGGTCTCGGCATCCATACGCTGGCCGACCCCGCCAAGGCGAGCCCGCGCAAGACGATCGCGCTGTTCGGTCCCTCCGAGTCGGCCTCAACTTATGCTGATGCCTCGCCCTATCGCTATGGCACTGCAACGCTTTCCGGGGTCGCCAGCGATCCAGCCGATGAAACCTACGCCGCGGGCGATGAAGACGGCGCCCTCTCGTTTGCCTACACGGCGCTGGAAGGCGACGGCCTGCGGATCGACATCACCGGCGGGCAGGGCGGACCAGGCCCGGCTCAGCCCCAGCTGACCCAGGCCGGCGTCCGCATCAATGGCCGCATGGTCCAGCCAGGCCAGTCCTTCGGCGAGGTCCGCGGCGCCGCCGTCACCGCCGCCAGCGCTCCGTCCGAAAACGTGCAGACTGTCACCACCGTCTCCCGCACCGCCCCGCCGGCCAGCCGCGCGCCGGCCGACATCAATGCGCGCCCGTTCTCGAACCCTGAAGGCCGGCCGATGGTGTCGCTGATCATCGGCGGCCTCGGCATCAACGTCACCCAGACGCGCCTCGCCATCGAATCCCTGCCGGCCGATGTGACGCTTTCGTTTGCTCCGGACGCCCGGCGTCTTGATTACTGGGTGCGCATGGCCCGCAATGCCGGACATGAAGTGCTGATCGAAGTGCCTATGGAGGCCCATGACTATGGCCGCATGCGGATGCATCCCGACACCCTGCTTGCGTCGGCCGGCGGCAACGCCAACGTCACCCGCCTCAACCAAGTGCTCGGACGCGCCAGCGGCTATTTCGGTGTGATCAATTACCAGGGCGCGAAATTCGCGGCAGACCCTGCCGCTCTCGAGCCCGTTTTCCGCACGCTCAGCGAGCGCGGCCTTGCCTTTGTCGATGATGGCAGCGTCCAGACGGGCGCCTTCGCCGAGGTCGCCGCCCTTCAGGGCCTGCGCTTCGTGCGCGCCGCCGGCCCCGTCGACAGCCGCCAGTCGCAGCAGGACATTGCCGCCGAGCTGATGGAAATCGAGACCCTCGCTCTGGCGCAGGGCGCCGCGATGGGCGCGGCCTTTGCCTTCCCGGTCACGATCGAGACCGCCAACAACTGGATCGAGCAGCTCGAGGAAAAGGGTCTGATCCTGGCGCCGGCTTCGGCCCTCCTGCCGCGCGCCGCCGAACCCGCGCCCGCCGCTGTCGCAGAAACCCGCTCTCTGCGCACTGGCAGCCTTGACGCGACTGGTCTAAACACCGGCGGGTGAAACACCCGAAACCTGATCCGAATCTCTACCGCGCCAATGTAGGTCTCGCCCTTTTCTCGAAGGCGGGCCATGTCTTTGTCGGCCGGCGCATCAATGGCCGCGGGCCCTTCCAGTGGCAGATGCCGCAGGGCGGCATTGATGCCGGCGAAGACGCCGTCACCGGAGCGCTGCGCGAGCTGGAAGAGGAGATCGGTGTGGCGTCCAAGCTCGTTGATGTGCTCGAAGAGACCCCCGACTGGCTCTACTACGACTTTCCCCCCGATTTGAAGAAGCGCATGTCCGGACCTTTTCTTGGCCAGCGGCAGAAATGGTTCGCTTTTCGCTTCAAGGGCTCCGACAGCGATGTCCGCCTCGACCGGCACACGCCGGAATTCGACGCCTGGCGCTGGGCCCCGCTGGACGAGACGCCGAACCTGATCGTGCCGTTCAAGCGGCCGGTCTACCGGGAAGTCGCGCAGCGCTTCCGCCCCTGGACCGAGCCGGTCCTGCCGAGCCGGGCACAGCAGGGCTGAAAAAGAGGGAAGGGCGCGATGGCACATGTCCTGATGATCCACGGGATCGGCTGTGACGGTTCAGCTTGGGACCGGATGAAGCCTCTGTTCGAGGCATCTGGCTGGACGTGCCATGCGCCGACGCTGTTTCCGGCCCGGCGCGTGAAGGAAAACCCGCCCGCCAGCCTGCCGGAACTCGGTTTTGCGGACTTTGTCGAGGCGATGAGCGCCGAGGCGCGCCGCATCACAGTTGAGACCGGCGCAAAACCGGCCGTGATCGGACATTCGATGGGCGGACTCATCGCCCAGAAACTTGCCGAGCGCGGGGATGTGTCAAGGGCGGTGTTCCTCACCCCTGCCCAGCCGAAGGCGTGCTCTGTCATCGGACTGTCCGTTGCCTGGACCTTCTTCAACATCATTTTGGCTCAGGACCGGAAAAAATCCTACAAGGTCTGGAGGACGGGCTTCCGCTACGGTGTTCTCAATCGCGTTCCCAAATCACGCCATGACGAAATCTATGCCGGTGCACTGTACGATTCTGGCCGGGTCTATGGCGACATCACGGACGGGATCGAGGTCGACGCCGCGAAGGTTACGATCCCCACCCTGACGATTGCAGCCACCCAGGACCGTGCGACCCTTGCCAGGGCCGTGCGCAAGGTCGCCGCGAAATATGCACAAAGCCCTGTACCTGGCGACTTCCTCGAATATGCCGATCACGCCCACTGGATCATTGACGAGCCGGGTACGGACCGGGTCGCTGCGGACATCGCCGCCTGGCTTGCCAGTTGAGCAAGGCGCAGGCGGGTCAGATTTTCCGTTTGGGACCTATTCGGACTTCGCGGTCACTGTCGCCGTTCCGGTATCGCCGGACTCTGTCGTGTACGGGGTGGCGTGACCCAGCTCGGTGCTCCACGCATCAAACGTCGCGCAATCGTCCATGCCGTTGACATTGGCGCAGATGGTGCGGGCTTCCTCGTCCATCGTGAAGGCGACCGGCGGCGCGCCGTTGAAGCTGACCAGGCCCTCATCGCTGAACACCGCGACCACATTCACGCCCGAGCTTGAGGCGAATTCGACGGTTGTGGACGCAGCAAGGGCCGGCAGTACGGCGAGGCTGAGCGTAAGCGCGGCGGCGGTGATAAATTTCTTCATGACAAACTCCCCATCGGATTGTTTTTGCATCGCTGCGGAAACGCAGCGCGCGAACGCTGGCTTACCACCCCGATGTGACAAGCGGAACATCCCATGCGCAATCCATCAAAGAAAGCGCCTCTGCGGGGGAGGGGCTTTTCGTGTTCTATGCTGGGCGCCGAACCGTTACGGTTCAGCTCGCCTGCTCGCACATCTTCAGGAAGCGGTTGCGCAGATCGGCGTCGGATTTGAACACGCCGGTGAACTGAGTGGTCACCGTGGTTACATGCCGGTGATGCACGCCGCGTGTCGACATGCACTGATGCTCGGCCTCGATGAACACCGCTGTGCCCATAGGGGCGAGGCTCTCAGTGATGGCGTCACAGATCTGCGCGGTCATCGTCTCCTGCGTCTGCAGGCGCTTGGCGAAGATCTCGACGACGCGGGCGAGTTTAGAAATTCCGACCACGGCGGACGCCGGCACATAAGCGACAAACGCCTTGCCCAGGAAAGGCGCCATATGGTGTTCGCAATGGCTCTCGACCTCGATATTGCGCAGCATGACCATGTCGTCATAGCCCTGCACATCCTCGAAGGTCCGGCTGAGATACTTCACCGGGTCTTCGCCGTAGCCTTCGAACCATTCCTTGTAGGCGTTGACGACGCGCTTTGGCGTATCGATCAGGCCTTCGCGGGCCGGATCGTCGCCGGCCCAGGCGATGAGCGTGCGGACGGCATCTTCTGCTTCTGCCTGCGTCGGGCGGCGCACAGCTTCGCCGCGCGGTATGTCTTTGTTCGGGGTCACGGCGTCCATGGCCATCTGCTTCTGGTCCTTCACTGAGGGACGGGGGTCGAGCCGGGGCAGTCATGCACGGACTTAACGCCCGCCCGGAGTTGCTACCCTCAGGGCGATTTGGGGAACATAAGTGGCCGGCGGCGGTTATGCTAGCCATTTGTACGATGACGCAGGGAGAGCGGATGCGCGCATTATTGCGTTTCCCAGCGTCAACTGTTATCGCGGCCAAATGTTCGCGCACGTCTTTACTCTATCCTGCCGGCGCTGTTGTTGCCGCTGACCCGGCAAAGCGCCATGAGGGCGCGTGCCTGCGCCTGCCCGCCGCCAGACACCCGAACAGACAGATCAAGAGACACCGATGACCCTCCGCATCCATGACACCGCCGCGCGCGCCAAGCGCGTTTTCGAGCCGCAGGACCCGAAACGCATCACGCTCTATGTCTGCGGACCCACGGTCTATAATTACGCCCATATCGGCAATGCCCGCCCGCCGGTGGTTTTCGATGTGCTGCGCCGCCTGCTGATGGCGAAGTATGGTAAAGACGCCGTCGTCTATGCCCGCAACATCACGGATATCGAGGACAAGATCATCGCCGCGGCCATTGAAACCGGCGAACCGATCGCGTCGATCACCGAGAAGTACGCCGCCATCTACAATGCCGATATTGCCGCGCTGAATGTCATGCCCCCGAGCATCGAGCCCTGGGCGACCGCCCATGTGCCGGAGATGATCGCCATCATCGAAAAGCTCGTGCGCAAGGAGTATGCCTATGTCGGCAGGACCGGCGTCTGGTTCTCGGTGCCTTCGATGCCCGACTATGGCACCCTGTCAGGCCGCAAGCCCGAGGACAATGAAGCCGGCGCCCGCGTCGCGGTCGATCAGGACAAGCGCGACGCGTCCGATTTCGCGCTGTGGAAGTTCGCCAAGCCCGGCGAGCCGGAGGACGCGGTCTGGGACAGCCCCTGGGGCCGCGGCCGGCCGGGCTGGCATATTGAATGCTCCGCCATGGCTGAGAAGCATCTGGGCCGCACCATTGATATCCATGGCGGCGGGGTGGACCTCGTCTTCCCGCACCATGAGAACGAGATAGCCCAGTCCGAATGCGCGCATGGCGAACAGCTCGCGCGCTACTGGATGCATAACGGCTTCCTCGACCTGGGCGGGGAAAAGATGTCGAAATCGCTCGGCAACATCGTCACCGTCCACGATCTTCTGAAAGAGTGGCCGGGCGAAGTGCTGCGCCTGGCGCTCCTGTCGGCCCATTACCGCGCTCAGCTGGACTGGACCGAGGACCTGCTCAAACAGGCCAAGACCACGCTCGACCGGATCTATGGCGCGCTTCGCCGCGTCTGGGAGGCCGAGGGCGGCCGCGCGACCTATCGCGGTGTGCGCAATGCGCTGGAGGATGATCTCAACACGCCTGAAGCGCTCGCGGCCCTCTCCGCCATCGCCTCGGCCGCCAACACCGCTGCCGACCAGAACGACGCCGAGATGATGGCCGCCACCCGCGCGGACCTGCTGGCCGCCGGACAGCTGCTCGGCCTGCTCTCCTTCACCCCCAAGGCGTGGGAGCAGGGCGCAAGCAGCGACGACAATGCCCGCATCGACGGTCTTGTTCAGGCCCGCATCGACGCCCGCGCCGCCAAGGCCTGGGCCGAAGCTGACCGGATCCGGAAGGCGCTGGCGCAGGAGGGGGTCGAGATCATGGACGGCCCGTCTGGCAGCACATGGCGGCGCGTCTGATCTGGCAGCGGTTTCTGGCCCTCATTGCAGCGGCCCTCGCCGCCGGCCGGTCCCCTCTGCCGCCGCCTGTGACGCAGATCTTCCTGATGCGCCATGGCGAAAGGGCGGCCGGGGACGACCCTGTCCTGACCGCCGAAGGCAAGCGCCGCGCCGCTGCGCCGGCGGAACGCCGGAAGGTGGCCGCGTGATAGGGTCAACACTGATCTGCCGGACGCATCAGACGGCCCATTCGCTGGCAGAGGCCCCGGGGAGTCGCCGTGCAGCCTTGTGATCCCGCCGATCTGGCCTGCCTGGCCGCCCGGCGGACCGCCGCGCCCGGCATACGCCTCGTCGTCGGCCATTCTAACGCGGCTGACCGCCTCGCGGGACTGCCGGGCGCCGATCCTGGCCCGGCAGTCGATGAAGCGGCGGCGCAGGACCGCCTCTGTGCGATCTCGGTGGATGCTGGCGGAACGGTCCGGTCGCGGCTAGACCGGTACGGCGCGCCTTCGCGCATCGAAGCGGAGACTCCATGAACAGGGATGGTACGCATGTGCCCGTCACCAATCTCAGAACGCTGATCCGATCCCTTGTCCTGAATACGCAGGGCGAAGAGGTCACGGTCGGCGAACTCCTGCACGCGATCGGCCGGCGGGCGCATGGGCCGGTCTTCCTGCTCCTCGGCTTCATCGCGATCAGCCCGCTGACGCTCGTGCCCGGTGCGAACTGGCTGATGGCGACGGTCATCCTGATCTTCGCCCTGCAGGTCCTGGTCGGCTTGCGCCATCCCTGGCTGCCGCGCAAGGCGCTGGAGTTCCGGTTCAAGCGCCATCACCTCGTCCAGGGCGCTGCCGCCTCGGAGAGATACGCCCACATGCTCGACGCGCTGGTGCGGCCCCGCCTCATCTTCCTGACGGCGCCGCCTTTCATCCAGCTGGCCGCGCTGATCTGTGTTCTCGCCGCGCTGGTGACCTATCCGCTGGGCCTCGTGCCCTTCGGGCCGCTGCTGCCGAGCCTCGCAGTTCTGCTCTTCGGCCTTGCCCTGACGGCGCGCGACGGCTTCGTGCTCATCCTGGCGACGGCGGTGTTTGGCGCCGGGATCTTCGTCGTCATTCAGGTCCTGCCGCGCATCATTGCGTTCTGGCCCTTCTGACCGCGGTAACCTTCTCCGAATTGTAAGTTGACCCTGCGTCATCTCAACTGCAGTGGAGGGGATGGGGGTATTGCCTTATTTCGAGACCTCTCGACACTTGGCCATTCGGCGCCGGCCATTTTCCAGCTCCGGATGGCCCTCTTGAGCGGCCCTTGCCCAGGCCGCCGCGCCGGGCCATCTAAGGCGTCATGAGCGAGCTTTATCACAACCGAATTCTCGAACTCGCCGCCGGCATTCCCAATGTCGGGACGCTGGACGATGCCGAGGGCGAGGCCCTGAAGGTTTCCCGCGTCTGCGGCTCGAAGGTGCATGTGTCGCTGAAACTGGACGCGGCCGGCGAAACCATCGACGACATCGCGGTTAATCCCAAAGCCTGCGCGCTTGGCCAGGCGTCCACCGCCATCCTGTCAGAAAACGCCATCGGCGCCTCACCGGACGAGATCCGCGCCGCCCTCGCCGCCCTGCGCGCGATGCTGAAAGAGGATGGCCCGCCTCCTGAAGGCCGCTTCTGGGAACTGCGCCACCTCCAGCCTGTCGCCGACTACCCGCCCCGCCATGCTTCGACGCTGCTGGCCTTCGAAGCGGCGGTGGCAGCGCTTGATGCGGCGATGGCGGCGCGTGCGGCGGCCTGACATGCGCCGCCGCCTCGCTTACGCCCTGCTGGCTGTCTACAAGCACGGGCCGAGCCAGGTGTTGCAGCTGCTGGGCGCCCGCTGCCAGCATATGCCGACCTGCAGCGAATACGGCGCCGAATGTGTCGCACGCCATGGCTGGTGGCCTGGCGGATGGATGACGCTCGCCCGCTTCCTGCGCTGCCGGCCGGGCGGCAGTTCTGGCTTCGACCCTGCTCCAGAAACAAAACCGAACGTACCGTTCTGGAAACCCTGGCGCTATGGCGACTGGAAATCCGGCGCGCGGGGCCTGGTTGAAACCCCGCCCGAGGCGTGACATACAGCCCGGCATGAACGTAGGTATTTTCCTCACCGCGCGCACCCCGCGAACTCGTAAGGGTGCATGACGCATCCTTGGGCCCGCGCCTTAGCGCGCCCCGTTCATGCACCCCTGAGAAGCCTTGCGTTCCGGCCCTGAAAACACGGGTGGGCATTCCGGCAATCCCGCGTTAATCACTGCGGCGCCAGAAGCCCTCATGCCGGCTCCCTAGACATTTCACCGCCGGGGGGGAGCCCCTTGCGGCCCGCCAGAGAAACAGACCTCATGATCCAAGTCACGCTGCCGGATGGCTCGAAACGCGAATACCAGGACGGCGCCTCGCCCTTCGATGTCGCCGAATCGATCTCCAAATCCCTCGCCAAGAAGGCCCTCGCCGCCAAGGTGAACGGCGAGATGTGGGACCTCGCCCGCCCCCTGGAAGGGGATGCCACCGTCGCCATCCTCACCGAGCGCGACCCCGAAGGCCTGGAGCTGATCCGCCACGACGCCGCTCACGTCCTCGCCCATGCCGTGCAGGAGCTCTACCCCGACGCCCAGGTCACGATCGGCCCGG
>CAYPDA010000026.1:0-31895 GCA_964409375.1 uncultured Hyphomonas sp. | reverse complement strand
CTGCACATTCTCGGCAAAGTCGAGCATCGACTTTTCCATCTCTTCCTGGCTGCCGACCTTGTCCATGAAGGCGGCATCAACATAGACATGGCAGGTCGCGCAGGCGCAGGCGCCGCCGCAATCGGCATCAATCCCGGGGATCGAGTTCTTGATGGCGGCTTCCATGACGGACTCGCCGTTCTTGGCCTCAACGGTCCGCTCGGTCCCGTCATGCGCGACATAGGTAATCTTGGCCATCTGTGTTTCCGTCTCCTGTTAAGCGACCGCTTCCGCGGCGATGTCTTTCATGGGAATTGAAGTGTCTGCAAGCCGGGCGGGGTCTGGTTTTGCGCCGGCGATGATGAGTTTCTTGGATGCGAGGAATTCCGGCGGGCTGTTGACGGCGTCTACCGCAATCAATGTGCCGGTCCTGAGGTAGAACGCGGCGAACTTGCGTGCTTTCGGATTGCCTCGCACGATGATCTGGTCGTGCCCGTGGCTCAGGCCGGCGATCTGGAGCTTGAGGTCATACTGGTCCGACCAGAACCAGGGGCAGTCCTCTGCCGGGCGGGGCTGGCCGAGGATGGCGGCAGCGGCGAGCTTGCCCTGTTCGATGGCGTTGTGAACGCTTTCGAGCCGGCCGGTGCGGCCATAATGGACGAGCGGGCGGGCGGCGCAGTCCCCGGCGGCGAGGACGCGCGGGTCTGAGGTGCGCCCGTCGCGGTCTGTCAGGATGCCGTTGGAGCAGGCGATGCCGGCGTCCCTGGCGAGTTCTTCATTCGGCAGGATGCCGATGCCGGCAAGCACGAGCTCGGCCGGCAGGCGGGTGCCGTCGGCGAGGACGGCGGCACACACGGCGCCGTCCTTGTCTTCGAGATGCGAGACAGACGCCTGTGTGAGGAGTCTGACGCCCTGGGCGGCGTGTTCGGCGGCAAAGAACGCGCTCATCACGTGGCTGGTGACGCGGGCCAGGATGCGGGGCGCCATTTCCAGCACCGTGACATCAAGGCCCATCTGCCGCGCGACCGCCGCCGCTTCGAGCCCGATATAGCCAGCGCCGATAATGACGATCCGGCGTCCGGCGACCATTTGCGGGCGGATCCGCTCGACATCGGCGAGGGTGCGCAGGTCGTGGACGTTCTCCAGGCCGGCGCCGGAGCAGGCCAGCTTGCGGGGGCGCGAACCGGTGGCCAGGATCAGCGCGTCATAGGCAAGCTCAGCGCCATGCTCGAGATGCAGGATGCGGGCGGCCCGGTCGATCGCGGTGGCGCGCGCGCCGAGCATCACCTCGACACGGTTGTCCTCATACCAGGCGGCGGGGCGGAAATAGAGCCGCTCCTCCTCGAACTCGCCCTTCATGTAGGCCTTGGACAGGGGCGGGCGCTGGTAGGGGAGCGAAGTCTCATCGCCCACGATCGTCAGCGCGCCCGTATAGTCTCCCGTGCGCAGCGACTGAACAGCCTGCGCGGCGGCCTGACCCGCCCCGGCAATGACAATCCGCTCTGCACCTGAAAGGTCCATGCCTCCCCCTGAAACTTCAATTCATGACGCAAGCGTCACTTTTCCCGCGGTTCTAAGCGTTTGTAACCTGCCCCGCAAGCACTGCAAGGCGGGTCAGACGGTCACAGCGCCCAAAAAACCGCCCTTGCGCGAGGGCAGGGCAAGGCTAGGAAAGGATATGGAACGGACTTTCGATCTTGCCGATGAGGCCGGGACACTGGCGCTTGGCGCGGGGCTGGCGCGCGGGTTGCGCGCGGGCGACGTCATCGCACTGCATGGCGGCCTCGGGGCGGGCAAGACGACCCTTGTGAGGGGGCTGATCCGGGCCCTTCTGGGCGCCGCCGAGGAGGTGGCGAGCCCGACCTATACGCTGGTGCAGATCTATGAGGGGCCGGACTTTCCGGTCTGGCATTTCGATCTCTACAGGCTGGAAGACCCTGAGGGTGTCGTTGAACTTGGCTGGGACGAGACGCAGGCCGGCGCGGCGCTGATCGAATGGCCGCAGCGCGCCGGGCGTTACCTGCCAGCACAGCGGCTCGACGTGTACCTGGAGTTCACCGGGCAAGGACGCCGCGCAAGGCTGGTGCCGGACGGCGAAGGCTGGCAGGAACGCCTGGATGGATTCCGTTACTGACTCGCGTATCGAGGCGGTTGACCGCTTTCTCGCCGCCACCGGCGAAGGGTGGGAGCGTGCGATCAGGACGTCGCTCGGGCAGGACGCCTCAACCCGGCATTATGTCCGCCTGATCCGCGAGGACCGGACGACGGCCCTGCTGATGGATGCGCCGCGGGTCGAGGATGATCCGTGCCCGCCGGATGCGGACGCCGAAACGCGCCGCCGGATGGGCTGGAATGCGATGACGCGGCTGGCGTCTTCGCGGGTTGAGGCGTTTGCGCTTATTGCAGCGCATCTGCGCGCCCTCGGGCTGGACGCGCCGGAGGTTTATGCCTTTGACGCAGTCGAGGGTCTGGCCCTGATTCAGGACTTTGGTGACGGGCTGGAATTTGCGCGCGTGATCGAACGGGGAGAGGCGCCGGAGACAGCGCTCTATGTGGCGGCGGCAGAGACGCTGGCCAAACTCCATGCTGCGCCTGTGCCGGAGATACTGGAAGGCGGCGGCCAGCGCTGGGCGATCCTCGACTTTGACGCGGTGGCGCTCGGCGCGAATGCAGACCTCTATGCCGACTGGCTGCCCGCCGAGGACGGGCGCACAGCGCTGCAGGGCGCGGCGCGGGCGGAGTGGGAGGCAGAACGGGACGCGCTGATCGCACAGGCCATGGCGTTCCCGCGGGCCTTCACGCTGCGCGATTATCATGCCGAGAATCTGCTCTGGCTGCCCGGAGGGCGGGTTGGCCTGCTCGACTTTCAGGACGCCGTGCGCGGCTGGGACGCATGGGACATGGCGATGCTGACCCAGGACGCGCGCCGGAATGTATCGCCCGAGGCGGCCGGGGCAGCGATCCGCACCTTCCTCGACCGGACGGGCGACAGCCGGGAGGCGTTTGACGAGCGCCTCGCGGTTATCGGCGCGCTGAACGCGCTGCGCATTGCCGGCGTCTTCTCGCGCCTGCAGCACCGGGACCGCAAGCCGCGCTACGGTCTGTTCCAGCCGCGCCAGATAAGGCTGCTTGCGCAGAACCTCTCGCATCCGGCGCTGGCCTCCATGCGGGATTTCGTCCGCCGGCAGACACCCTTTGTTTTTGAGGCCAGTGCATGAGCATTCCTGTTCCGCATACGGCGATGGTGCTCGCTGCCGGGCTCGGCACACGGATGCGTCCGTTGACCGATGACCGGCCGAAACCCCTGGTCGAAGTCGGCGGCACCACGCTGATCGACCGGGTACTGGCGCCGCTCGCGTTGGCCGGTGTCAGACGCATCGTCATCAACGTGCATTACCTGGCTGATCAGATCGAAGCGCATATGGCGCGCGATCTGCCGTTTGAAGTGGTCATCTCGGACGAGCGAGGAGGGGTGCTCGAGACCGGCGGCGGCATTGCCAAGGCGCGGGGACTGCTGGGCGATGATCCGGTCTTTGTGGTGAATACGGATGCATTCTGGGCGCCTGGGGCTGCCGACCCGCTGCTGGCGCTGGCGGAAGCGTTCGATCCGGAGGCGGAGGATGAGCGACTGCTGCTGGCCGATACCGGCCGGGCGCTCGGCTTCGACGGGCCGGGAGATTTCTTTCTGGGAGATGACGGCCGCCTTTCCCGGCGGGGTGAGGCGTCTTCCGCGCCCTGGGCGTATGCCGGTGTACGGATCATCAGGCCGCAGGTGTATGATGGAAGGCCGGCGGAGCGGTTCTCGGCCGTGAAGGTCTGGGACGAGCTGATCCCGTCCGGACGCATTCGCGGGCTGCCACTGGATGCGTTCTGGCTGCATGTGGGCGATCCGTCTGCCCTGAAGGATGCCGAGATGTGGATGGGGTGTCATGGTGGCTGACCGGCTGTTCGGCGAGGGCGCGCCGCGCATCCGGTCCATTCCGCCGGGCGCGGCGTTCCTGAAGGAACTGGCGCGCAGTCTCGCCGCCGAACTGGACCTCTCTGCCAACCCCGGTGAGCTCGCTGAAGCGATCATCTATGTCCCTAACCGGCGTTCGGCGCGGGCACTGATGCTCGCCTTGTTTGACGCGTCCGGCGGCGCAGCCCTTCTGCCCCCGGACATCCGCGCTATGGGCGATACAGGCAGCGGCGATCCGCCGCCGATTGCCGAACTGGCGCTGGCGGGCGCGGCGACGCCCCTGTCGAAGGCGCAGCGGATCGGTGCGATGGCCGCGCTGGTGCGGCGGTATTTTCTGACCGAACTCGATATGGAGCTTCCACCGGCCCCAGCGCTCGCGTCTGCGCGGGATCTGTCACACTTGCTGGAGCAGGCCGCGATGAGCGAGCGGGCCGACTGGAGCAAGCTGGAAGGGATCGCGCCAGACAATGTCGCACAGCATTGGGCGCGGTCCGTAGGCTTCCTTGAAATCGTGACGCAGTTCTGGCCGGAATGGCTGGAAGAGCAAGGCACGCGCGACCCTTATGCGGAACCGGTACGCGCCGCGACGGCCATGGCGGCGCACTGGCAGGCTTCGCCGCCGGCCGGGCCCGTGATCATCGCTGGCTCCACCGGGGCCACACCGGATGGTCGCATCCTGATGCGTGCCGTGCTCGGACTATCGAAGGGGCTTGTCGTCCTGCCGGGGCTCGACACGGCGCTGAACCGCAATCAATGGGATCAGGTGGCGGGTTCGCCGGGACATCCGCAAAGCACGCTGATCCGTACCCTGAGGGCGCTTGACCTCACGCCGGCCGATGTTGCTGGATGGCCGGATGTGCACCCCGGTGGACCGGCGCGCGCCCGTATCCGGCTGATCCAGGAAGCGCTGGCGCCCGCTGACGCCACCGCCGACTGGCGCGAAACACTTCAGGGGCTTTCCTCCGCCAGCGGACAGGCGCTGGAAGACTTTGTCGCGGATGGCCTCTCCGGACTGCGCGTGATCGAGACGCCGGATGAGGCGGGCGAGGCGATGGCGGCGGCGCTCCTGTTGCGCGAGACGCTGGCAACCGCTGGCAAGACCGCTGCGCTGGTGACACCCGATGCGGGACTTGCGCGGCGCGTCTGCGCGCTGCTTGGCCGGTGGGGCGTGGACGTCCCGCCATCGGCGCCTGTACCGCTGGGCCGGACGCAGGCGGGCAGCCTCACTGGCCTTTGTGCCCGCTGGGCGGCGGACCCTGGTGATCCGGCGATCCTGGCGGCGGTCGTCAAGCATCCCTTTGTTGCAGCGCATCTCGATGCGCGGATGTTGGACCTGCACTTCCTTCGGGGACCGCGGCGCTGGCGATCCCTGGAAGATCTCGCGCGCCGGATCGAGTCGCTGAAACCGAAGGAGGCGTATGCCGACTATACGCCGGCAGATCAGGTCGACTGCGCGCTGCAGGTCAGAAGGCTCAAGGCCCTGATGGATTTGGCGGATGCGGATTTTTCCTCCGGTCAACCGGTCGACGCGGCGTTCGCGGCTGAACGCGTTGCGGACCTCGCCGGGCAGATCAGCAGGACGCCGATGCCCTGGGCAGGAGAGGACGGCGCCGGCGCTTCGAGGCTTCTGCAGCACTTGGCCGAACTTGGCCCGTTTCTCGGACCGATGACCCCGCAGGCCTTTGCAGACCTCGTCGATGCCGAAGCGGCAAACCAGAGCGTGCAAGGCGGCCAGCCGGACCATCCGCGGCTCAGCATATGGGGGCCTCTGGAGGCACGCCTGCAGTCTGCGGATCGTTTGATCCTCGCGGGGCTGAACGAGGATGTGTGGCCGCAGCGCCCGGCGCCGGATGCGTTCCTGCCGGGCCGGTTCCGGGGCGCGCTGGGGCTCAATGATCCGGAGGAACGGATGGGGCTTTCGGCGCATGATTTTGCGCAGCTTGCTTCTGCTCCGGATGTCTACATGCTGCACGCGGCGCGCCGGGATGACAGTCCGGCGGTGGCGTCGCGCTGGGTGTGGCGGCTGCGGACGCTGGCCACGGCGGCGTTTGCAGAGCGTACGGCGCATGTGATGCAGGGCGATGCCGGCGCGCTGATGGGCTGGGTGCAGGCGCTGCACGGGCAGGGTATCGGCACGCTGCCGCAGGATTTCAGCGCCGAGCCGCGCCCCAGGCGGCGGACGCCGGAGCATTGGCCGGTGCGGCTGTCGGTTACCCGGGTCGACCGGCTGCAACGCGATCCGTATTCGCTCTGGGCAGGCAGTGTACTGGGGCTGTCGGAGGTGGATGTGATCAATGCGCCGCTCGCGGCCAATCTTCGCGGAACGGCGGTTCACCTGGCGCTGGAGCAATTTGAAGATCTGGCAGCCGAAGATCAGACGGCTGAAGGATTACTTGGGCTGATACGGGCGCTGCTCGCGGACGAGGGCGAACCGGAGGCGGCATGGTTCGGCCGTCAGGCGATCTGGGAACAGGTGGTCGAATGGTATCTCGGCTGGCGCGCGCAGCGTGATATCGCCGGGAAACTCCTGAAGGAGGTGGAGGGCGCCGCGGTCTTCGAGATCGCGGGACATCCGTTCCATCTCAGCGCCGAAGCCGACCGGATCGAACAGACCTCGAGCGGCGGCGCCGTGATTGTAGATTACAAGACCGGCGCGCCGCCATCGGACAGGGCCATCGCTTCCGGCTTTGACCAGCAGATGCCGCTGCAGGCGATCATCGCGCTGCGCGGCGGCTTCAGGGACCTTCCGGCGACGCCGGTAGAGGCGCTGGAATATGTCTCCGTGCGCGGCCGGCCATCCGCGCGGCGGATCGGCGATGGACCGCGCAGCCCGAAGCCGGTGGGCGATTTAATTGCAGAGGCGGAGGCCGGGCTGGTGAAGCTGATCGCGGCCTACCGGCACAAAGAGGCGGTGTTCGCCTCGGCGCCGAGGGTGCAGTTCGTAAAGTATGACTATGGTTACAACCTGCTCGCCCGGCGGGCGGAGTGGAACCGCGACGCGTCCAGCGGGGAGGGCGGCGATGAGTGAACTCACCGACTTCCAGACAGCCTTCGCCGCCGCAATCAAGGCGCAGGCCGATGCGGCTGACCCGTCCTGCTCCGCCTATGCGACGGCCAATGCCGGCAGCGGCAAGACGAAGGTCCTGATCGACCGGGTTGCGCGGCTGTTGCTGCGGCGTCCGGATGGCCGGCCAGGCGCGGCGCCGGATTCGATCCTCTGCATTACCTACACCCGCGCGGCGGCAAACGAAATGCTCACGCGCCTGTTCCGGACACTGGGCAGCTGGGCGGTTATGGAAGATGACAGCCTGCGCGCGGCGCTTGGCAAGCTGGAAGGTCGCGGGCCGGAAAGCTACGGCGCAGAAGACCTGCGAAATGCCCGCGCGCTGTTTGCCCGCGCGCTTGAGACGCCGGGCGGGCTGCGGATCGAGACGATCCATGCCTTCTGTGCCCGGATATTACGGAGGTTTCCGCTGGAGGCCGGTGTCTTTCCGGGTTTTGCCGAACTGGAAGAGACCGAGGCCAGGGGGCTGTGGGCAGAGGCGCGGGAGGCGGCGATCCTGCGCGCGGCCGAGGCCGAGCCGGAGGCGCTGAGGCTGCTGGCCCGCGAGGCGATGAATGAGGGCGCAGCCACTGCGCTGGATACGCTGAAGGCGTGTGCAACGGCGGTGACGCGGTTTGCCGAAGTGCATGATTTCGACCTGCAGGCGATGGAGGCGGCGCTACGAGCGGACCTCGGCGCGCCGGAGGAAACTGCTGCGGAATTAATCGCGCGGGCGATGGGGCCGGACCTGCCGCTGGAGGTGATCCGGGAGGCGCAGCGGACGCTGCTGACCGGCTCCAGGACCGACCAGGAGCGCGGGGCCGATCTGACGCGCACGGTCGAGGCCGCGACGCCGGATGCGGCATGGGAGGCCTATAAAGCCTTCTTCCTGACCCAGAAGGGTGAGTTCCGGTCCGGCAATCCCTACACCAAGGGAAGTCTGGATGAATATCCCCCGTTGTCGGAGTATTTCCAGATCAAGGAGAGGGATGGGCGCGAGACGGCGCGGGTCCGCGGCCTTGTCGAGACCCTGCAGCGCGCGCGCGCGTACGAGCGCACGGCGGCGTTGCTGCGTGTTGGCCTGCCGGCATTGGAACAGTACCGCGCCGCAAAAGCACGGCGAGGCGCGCTCGACTTCGACGACCTGATCAGCCGCACGCGCGAACTGCTTGAGGCGGAGGGTATGTCGAGCTGGGTGCTCTTCAAGCTGGATGGCGGTCTCTCGCATGTGCTGATTGACGAGGCGCAGGATACCAGTCCCGAGCAATGGGCTTTGGTCCGTGCCCTGACGCATGAATTCGCAGCCGGCCAAGGGCGGGAGTATGCGCAGGATCCGCGCACAATGTTCATTGTCGGGGATGAAAAGCAGTCAATCTACTCCTTCCAGGGCGCCGAGCCGAAGCAGCTGCTGAACGAGACCCGCAGGCTGCAATCGGGCGGGGCAGAAGTCGCAGCGGTCGAGATGCTCATGTCGTTCCGGTCGTCGCCGGAAGTGCTGACCTATGTTGACACGGTCTGGAACACGGCGCCGCCAATTGAAGTTGCGTTCGATGAGCATGTGCCGCAGACGGCCAGTATCATACGCCACACCGCCTGCCGCTGGGACCAGCCGGGCCTGGTTGAGCTCTGGCCCGTGGAGAGGAAGGGCGCCGCGGAGGATCCCGACGCCTGGGAGCGGCCGGTGAACATCGTGCGGGAGACCTCGCCCAAGGCGCGCCTGGCATCGGATGTCGCCAAGGCCGTTAAACGCATGATCGGTTCCGGCGAAACGGTCTGGGAAAGCGGCCAGCGCCGCGCCATGCGGTATGAGGATGTGTTGATCCTCGTCAGCAAGAGGCAGGGCGGGCTGTTTGAATCGATCATCAGTTCCCTGAAGGGCGAAAGCGTTCCGGTGGCCGGGGCGGACCGGCTGATCCTGACGGATTTCATCGGCGTCCAGGACTGCCTCAACCTGATGCGTTTCACGACGCTCGACCTGCGCGACCTGACGCTTGCGGAGATCCTTCGGGGGCCGTTCTGCGGGTTGGTGGATGATGACCGCTACCTGTTTTCGCTGGCATCTGGCCGGAACAGGAAGCAAGGCGAGACGCTCTGGTTGCGGGTCGAGGCGAGTACGGACGCAGATGTTCAGGCTGCGGCGGGTTTCCTCCGGGGGCTGAAGGAGCGGGCGAATCTGCCGCCGTTCGAGTTCCTGAGCCATGTGCTCGACCGTCCGGGGCCTGACGGACAGACGGGTTGGGAAAAGCTCAACGCCCGGCTCGGCGCGCCGGCGCGTGATCCGGTCGAGGCGCTCCTGTCGCGCGCGCTGTCGCATGATACGTCGGGGCCGTCCTCGCTGCAGAGTTTTGTCGATGCGATGGAAGCCGAGCCGGTGCAGATCAAACGCGACCTCGCCGAGGCGGGCGGGGAAGTAAGGGTCATGACCGTACACGGCGCCAAGGGCCTGCAGGCGCCGGTAGTGATCCTGCCGGACACGACCTCGCGGCCCAAGGCAAACGCGCCGGCGATCCTCGCAAGCGCGAACGCCGTCATCTGGTCGCCGCGCAAGGAGACCGATGCCGGGCCCGGCAAGCAGGCGCGGGCGATCGCCGAGGCGGCCGCCCGTGAGGAACACCGGCGCCTCCTCTATGTGGCACTGACGCGGGCCCAGGACCGGCTGATCATCATGGGCCACTGGCAGGGCGCCTCCGGGGAGGACAAGGACGGGTATGACAAGGGCTCCTGGTATGCGCTGTGCGAGGCTGCAATGTCCGCCATGCCGCATGAGGAAGATGACAGGGGCGTTCGGCGATACGGACAGGTGCGGGCCGGGGCGGGCGCGCGCGGCGCGACAGAAACGACAGAAACAGCGCTGCCCGGCTGGGCGCTTCGCCCGGCCCCAGCAGAGCCAATGGCCCGGCGGCTGTCGGCGCCCACCAGCCTGCTGGGGCCGCGCACACGCGTGCTGGCGCCGTTCGATCCGCGCCGGGCGGCGCGGATGAAACGCGGCCGGACGATCCATGCGCTGCTGCAATACCTGCCGGAACTGCCCGGGGCGCAGCGCCAGGCGGCGGCGGACACATATCTGGCACAGGACCCCGCGCTGACAGATGCTGAGCGCGCGGAGATGAAATCGGCTGCCTTTGGCGTGCTGAACGATCCTGTCCTTGGCGAACTGTTCCAGCCGGGCGGGCGCGCAGAGGCAGCGATCCTCGGCACGGCGCCGGACCTGCCGGACGCCATGGTCATCAATGGAAGGGTTGACCGGCTGGTGGTGACGCCCGAGCGGGTGCTCTTGATCGACTACAAGACTGACCAGCCGGCGCCGGATGATCCGGCGGATGTGGCAGAGAGCTACATCGCGCAGATGGCAGCGTACTGGGCCGTGCTGAGGCGGGCCTATCCGGGGCGCGAAGTGGTGGCGGCGCTGTGCTGGACGGATGGGCCGAGGCTGATGCGCCTGCCTCAGCGGCAGTTATCAGAGGCGCTAACAACTGCGCGTAGCCTTGTTTGACTTGGGCCACGAACCCCTATGTATCGGGCTACAGACGGACAAATCCGGCAGAAGGAGCCGCAGCCATGGCAGCGATCAATGTGAATGAAGACGATTTCGACGGTGTCGTCACCGGTTCGGAAATCCCCGTGGTTGTGGATTTCTGGGCGGAATGGTGCGGCCCGTGCAAGCAGATGTCACCGCATCTGGAGGCCGTCGCCGGCGAGATGTCCGGCAAGGTCAAGATCGTGAAGGTCAATGTCGACGACCATCCTATGGTCGGCGCACGCTACGGCGTGCGCGGCCTGCCGACGCTGCTGATGTTCAAGGGCGGCAAGGTGACGGCAACGCGCAACGGCGCGATGAACCGCCAGGCGCTGACTGACTGGATCAAGCAGAGCCTCTAGGCAGGCGCGGCCGTTTCGCTGGTCAGCGAGATGAACACGTCTTCAAGGTCGGGCGCTTCGGTCGTCAGGTCGCTGATGCCGATCCCGGCGGTGCGGACGCGTTCCAGCAGACGGCCGATGCCGGTCTCCTTGTTGCGGAAGGTTATTGCCAGTGTGCCATCGGCGCGCAGGTTCGTGTCCAGATCTGAAAGGGCGGGCGGAAGGGCGACCAGCGCTTCTCTGGGCGTGATGACCAGCGTCTTGTAGTCGAGGCGCGACAGCAGCTTGGGCGTTGGCTCGCAGGCAATGACCTCGCCGTGATTGACGATGGCGATGCTGTCGCAGAGCTCTTCGGCTTCCTCGAGATAATGCGTCGTCAGGATGATGGTTGTTCCTGAGGCGTGAAGTTCGCGCACATAGTCCCAGAGCAGGCGGCGCAGTTCCACATCGACGCCGGCGGTGGGTTCATCGAGAATGAGCACGGGCGGATTGTGGACAAGCGCCTTGGCGACCATCAGGCGGCGTTTCATCCCGCCGGAGAGCTGGCGGACATAGGCGTCTTTCTTGTCCTCGAGGCCGAGCGCGGCGAGGATTTCGACGCTCCGCCGCTCGGCTCTGGGCACGCCGTAGAAACCCGCCATGAGCTCCAGCATTTCGAACGGCGTGAAGAACGGATCGGCGACGACTTCCTGGTTCACGACGCCGATGGCTGCGCGGCTCTGGCGCGGATGCTGGTCAATATCGAGGTCCCAGATTCGCACGGTGCCGGAGGTCTTGCGTACCATGCCCGCCAGAATGTTGATAAAGGTCGATTTGCCTGCGCCATTCGGACCCAGAAGGCCGAAGATCGAACCGGTCGGAATGGCCAGGTTGATCCCGTTGAGCGCCTGTTTTTCCGGCATTTTTCCGGAAGCGGCATAGGTTTTCTTCAGGTCGCGGACTTCGATGGCATAGTTTGGTAAAGGCATGAGCACTCGCTGTCGGGTGGCAGGGCGCCTTGCGCGGGCCAAGACCTGCTTCTAGTTAGGGAGCGGCGCGCCCGGCCGCAACCAAGCGGCGGCCCGCGCCATGAGGAGAGTTCCGGAATGCCCGCCCCACGCGATGTGTTCACCCCGCCCGAAATCTCGATGGTCACGAGCCATAAGGTCTCCTGCAATGGCGGCGGGGGTGCGCTTGGCCATCCCCGGGTCTGGTATGAGATGGGGGATGATGATTTCGTCGAGTGCAAATATTGCGACCGGCGTTTCGTGCTGATCGGCGGCACGCACGATCCGGCGCGCGCCAGCTGACCCCGGACCATGAACAGGGCGGGTTGCGTATCATGCGGATCCTGATTGCCGGGGGCGGTGTTGGCGGGCTCACAGCGGCGCTGGCGCTGCTCCGGGCGGGGCATGACGTGACACTGTTCGAACAGGCGCCGCGCTTCGGCGATATCGGCGCCGGGGTCCAGATCAGCCCGAACGGGATGAAGGTGCTCGATATGCTCGGCGTGTCGGCAAGGGTCGGCCGGGATGCGTTTCGCCCGCGCGCGCAGGAATTGCGCATGGGCCGGAGCGGAAGAAAGATCTTTGAAGTGCCGCTGCGGGCGAGGGCGATCAGCCGCTGGGGCGCGGAGTATCTCCATATCCACCGGGCTGACCTGCTGGCAGCGCTGCAAGAGGCGGTAAGTGACAAGGCGCCGGAAACAGTGAGACCTGGCCAGCGGGTCAACAGCTACAGCCAGACCGAGGGGGGCGTCACTGCATTTCTTTCGTCTGGTCAGACCGTCCAGGGCGACCTGCTGATCGGCGCCGACGGGATCCATTCAACGGTTCGCGCGCAGATGCTCGGGCCGGACAAGCCGCGCTTCACGGGTCATGTGGCCTGGCGCGCGGTCGTGCCGATCTCACGGCTCGGAGATTATCCGCCGCCGGAGACGGCGTGTGTCTGGGCCGGCAAGCGGCGCCATGCCGTCACCTACCGGCTGCGCCGGGGCAGCCTGGCTAACTTTGTCGGCGTCGTCGAACGCGGCGAGCCCGGCGAGGAATCCTGGGGCGTTGCAGGTCCGCGCGAACAGGCGCTTGCGGACTTCCGCGACTGGCATCCCGTGATCCGCCGGATCATCGACGAGGCGCCGGTTCTGCTGCGCTGGCCGCTCTATGACCGGCCGGAACTGCCGGCCTGGTCAGACGGCCGCGTGGTGCTGATGGGTGATGCCTGCCATCCGATGCTGCCTTTCCTGGCGCAAGGCGCGGTGATGGCTATCGAGGACGCGTTTGTCCTGGCGCGTGAGATCGGCCGCTCAGGCGCACTGCCGGACAGCGTGAAAGCCTATGAGGCACTGCGCAAGCCGCGCACAGCCCGTGTGCAGGAGACCGCGCGGGAGAATGCGAGCCTCTTTCACCGTTCGAACCCTGTCTACCAGCTTGGCACCTATGGGCCGATGTTGATGGCCGGGGCGATGCTGCCAGGTCTCGTGCGGGGCCGGCATGACTGGTTGTATGGGCATGATGTGACGGCCGGCGCCTAGGCGGGGTTGCCGCAGGGGACGCATCCTGCCACGAGTCCCGGCAGAAAATGACCGGGAGCGCCGCCATCCATGCTGTCTGTCCTCGATATATTCAGGGTCGGTATCGGCCCGTCCAGTTCGCACACGGTCGGCCCGATCCGGATCGCGAACCGGTTCATGGCGACCCTTGAAGCGGCCGGAAGGTTTCCGGACGTGGCGCGGATCGAGGTTGAATTGCAGGGATCCCTCGCGCTGACGGGGGCGGGGCATGCCACCCCGAAGGCCGTGGTGCTGGGTTTGCTCAGGCTGGAGCCCGAGACGCTGGATCCGAACGCGGCGGATGCGAAAGTCGCAGCGGTGCATGCCCTGCGCCTCTTGCCGCTCGGCGGCCGCGAGATCGGCTTTGATCCTGCGGCGGACATCCGCTTTGCCTATGAGATCCTGCCGGACCTGCACCCCAACGGTATGCGGCTGCTTGCGTTTGGCGCGGACGGCGAGGCGCTGGCCGACGAGACCTGGTATTCCACCGGCGGCGGTTTCATCGCGACGCGGCGCCAACTCGAAAAGCCTGCGGCGGGCGACATTGTGCCGGCTGGCAAGGATGTCCCCCACCCTTTCGCGTCTGCGGCAGAGCTCCTGTCGATCTGCGAGACGCGGGGGATGGGCATTGACGAGGTGATCTTCGCCAACGAAGACGCCCTGCGCTCCCGCGCAGAAACAGACGCCGCGCTCGACCGGATCGCCGATGTCATGATGGCTTCAATCGACCGGGGCCTGACGCAGACCGGCCATCTGCCGGGCGGGCTGAATGTGCGCCGCCGGGCACCGGAAATCTGGCAGCGGCTGCAGTCCGGACCGCCCTCCAATGAACGGGAGCAATTGTTCGACTGGCTGAACGTCTATGCGATGGCGGTGAATGAGGAGAACGCTGCCGGTGGCCAGGTCGTCACGGCGCCGACGAATGGCGCGGCCGGCATCATTCCGGCCGTCCTCCGGCACTATTGCGCCGATACCGGCGACGCCGCCGGGCGTATCCGCCGCTTCCTGGCGACGGCCGGCGGGATCGGCCTCCTCTACAAGCAGCGCGCTTCGATTTCTGGCGCGGAAATGGGCTGCCAGGGCGAAGTCGGTGTTGCCTGCTCGATGGCCGCGGGCGGCCTCGCGGCGATCTGGGGCGGCACGCCGCAACAGGTGGCCAACGCGGCCGAGATCGGCATGGAGCATAATCTTGGGCTGACCTGCGATCCTGTCGGCGGCCTTGTCCAGATCCCGTGCATCGAGCGCAACGCGATCGGCGCGGTGAAGGCCGCCAATGCCGCGCGGCTTGCGCTGCACTCGTTGGAGCAGACGAAGGTGTCGCTGGATCAGGTGATCGAGACGATGCGCCAGACCGGGCTCGACATGTCATCAAAGTACAAGGAGACCAGCCAGGGCGGCCTTGCGGTCAATGTCATCGAGTGCTGAGCAGCTGACACAAAAGATTATCAAATCCGACACCCGAATGTAGCGCAAGCGCTCTAGCGCTGCTGCGTTGAAGATGCGGGGCGGCCACTGTCATGCAAGATCCGAAACTGGTGTATTCGCTGGAGATCCGCGTGATCGACCTCGAGCAGAAGGTCGAAGCGCTCGAGAATACGCTTAAGGACATCACCAGCGGCCGGGTGCGGCCGTCTGATCCTTCTATCGTTCCCTTGCCGCCAGCGCTGCTGAAGCGCATCAGCGACGGCGAGCATCCCGTGCGGGTGGTGCGCCAGTTCCGGCTCATGACCCAGCGCGAGCTCGGCGAGATCTGCGGCATCCGCGCGAACCATATTTCGGCCATCGAGCGGGGCATGTCCTACGGCCTCAAGACCGCCCGGCGCCTGGCCGAGGCGCTCGCCGTTCCGGTAGACCTGCTGACCTGACGCAGTATGGTTGGACGGCCGGCACAGGATCTTCATTCATTTGTCGAGGCCCGGCTCAGGGCAGGGGTCGAGCCGCGCGATCTGAAGCGGCTCCTACAGGCACAGAAAATTCCCGATGATGATATCCGGCGTGCCATGGGGCTCGCCTTTGACGGCCGCCGGCCTTCTTCAGATGCCGACCATGCGGCTCTTGCAGCAATACCGGTTACGCGCCGAAGCCATCCGGACATCGTACGGGTCCCGACATCCAAGGCGCAGGTCTACGCGTGGAAGAACTTCCTGAGCGCCAGCGAATGTGAGCGCATCATCGAAATGACCGCTCAGAGCCTCCGTCAGTCCACTACTGCGGACACGTTCGGCGATCCGAAAGTCCGAACATCGCGGACCGCAGACATCGGCCAACTCGATCATGCAGACGTCTGGCGACTCGATGACCGGATTGTCGAAGGTCTCGGAATCCATTGGTCCTATTCGGAATCCACCCAGGCTCAGCGCTATGATGTGGGGCAGGAGTTCAAGCCGCATCACGATTACTTTCCGCCGGGAACCCATGAATACAAGGTCTACTGCGAGTTCATGGGGCAGCGGACCTGGACTTTCATGGTCTTTCTGAATGACGTCCAGGCGGGCGGCGGCACCCGGTTCCGAAAGCTCGACCGCATCTTCATGCCCGAGCGCGGCAAGGCGCTGTTGTGGAACAATCTGAACGCAGACGGCAGCGTGAACCCCAACACCATCCATCAGGGCATGAAGGTCAGGGCAGGCGTGAAGTACGTCATCACAAAATGGTTCCGGGAGCGCGGCTGGGGCGAGATGTTCCGGCCGCGTGACGGCGGCGGGCTCTGAAAACAAGATAAAGTTCAGAGCTTCTTGGAAGTTACATAAAATCGTTACAGCCGGACTTTAATCACGAGATAAAATCATAACCAGTTGGTGGGTCTTCAGTGTTACAGTTAAAGTACATTATTCCGGGCGCGGTGTTTGCAGTCCTGTCTGCCTGCGGTGCATCCGCGCCAGCCGAACCGCAGGGCGCGGTTGCTCTGTTTCCCGACGAGCCTGTTCCGGATGTTTTCTCCCGCGCTTATTCGCTGACTGAATCGATGGATGGAACTATCCGGGTGTTCGCTAAAGAGCGGCGGAACGACACGTTTCTTTATGAGATGCGCAAGCAACCGGACGGGCAGTGGAGCGAGCCGAAGGAAATGGACATCCCACGCCAGTTCATTGCGTCCGGCCCATCATTCAGTCCGGCAGACGGCATGCTGTACTTCGCAACAGACGCGACACTGCCTTCGCGGGGCACTGGCAAGGATCTCAACATCTGGCGCATGCCGGTGGATGGGGATGGCTGGGGCGCACCCGAGCCGCTTTCTGGCGCAATCAATACAGGGGCCAGCGAAACGACGCCGACCATGGATTCCAACGGAGTCTTGTATTTCTCGACCGACCATCCCCGTTCGGGCGCCAACGGCCTCAGCATCATGATGGCGGAATGGGATGACGGATCAGAAGACTGGATCGTTTCCAGGATGCCCGACGGGATCAATTCGGAGCGCGCCGATTCGCATCTCGCGGTGACGGCCGACGGCAACCGTTTGTTCTTTTACTCGCACAGAGAACCCAAGCTCGGCGTTGTCGATATCTGGATGACCACCAAAGCCGAAGACGGAACGTGGCAGGCTCCCGAGAATATCGGTGCTCCGGTCAATACGCCGGGAATCGATTATGGCGCTGGTCTTTCTGGTGACAATTCCTTGCTGTTCTTCTCGCGGGAAGGGGCCTTGATGTCCATTCCGCTGAACGAAGCGCTCAGCGGAGCAGCTCCAGAAAGCTGAACCGCATAACAGTTGTGTGACGACCTGCCGAGCCGGCGTACCGGAGCGAACAGATCCGTATACGGCAAATTAATCTGAATTTGTGTTGCGCAAATGAGACACACGTTACGCCGTCTTAATGAATTGTTGGAGCGTGATAAAAGCTTCAAGCATCTGTGCAATAGACAGTCAGGCACAAAGGGTTAACACCTTCCGTGTGCCGACAAACTTCGGTCAAACCAGCCTTACTTGAGGGGGCGTTCATGAAATTCAACGGAAAACTAAGGCTTGCTATGTTGGCAAGCGTCGCAGCCATGGCACTTGTGGGATGCTCTGATACAGAGATCACGTCTCCGGGCGCCCCAATCGCGGCGCCGACGCCGACACCAACCCCAACGCCAACTCCAACTCCAACGCCCACCCCAACTCCGACACCTAGCACGATCAACCTGCTTCCGAGCGCGTCGGCTGCAAACGGCGGCTGCCCGACAGGAACGACGGCTACGGCCTTCGACGCAATCGCCTCTGACGGCTTCTCCAGCATCAGCGCCTGCACGCTTGGTTCTACTACCGGCGTCACGACGCTCACAAGCGATGTCACCATTCCTGCCGGCCTGACTGTCGCGATCCGTGGCCCTGTGTTCGTCGGCCAGGATGGTGGCACATCCGCCACGCTGACGATTGGCGCGGGCGCCGTGCTTTACGGTGCCTCTGCTTCGGGAAGCGGCACCGCCACGGATGACTATATCGTCGTCAGCCGCGGTTCCCAGATCGAAGTCAATGGCACCGCCGCAGCGCCGGTCCGGATGACCGCCCGGGCCGCCATCAACGATGAGCGCGCCGGCTCGTCAATCATCCAGCCAAGCTCCACGGCGCTTTGGGGCGGCCTCGTCATCAACGGATTTGCACCGATCAACGCCTGTATCGATGCGACAGCCGTCGGCGGTACGGCCGGCTGCGAAAAGTCCGGCGAAGGCGCCTCGGGCCTCTATGGCGGCGCTGATCCGGCAGACGACTCCGGCAGCCTTGACTATCTCATCGTCGAGTATTCAGGCGCGCGCCTCACCAATGAGGACGAGTTGAACGGCATTGCCTTCCAGGGTGTTGGCAACGCCACGACTGTTCAGAACATTCAGGTCCACAACACCCTCGACGATGGTCTCGAATGGTTTGGCGGCACCGTCAACGCGAAGAACATCATTGTGACCGGCGCCGGCGACGACTCGATCGACTGGACAGATGGCTGGACGGGATCACTGCAATTCGTGGCTGTCCTGTCGAACCTGCCTTCCTCGGGCGATCCGCGCGGCCTTGAGGCCGACAACCGCGACGGCGACAACTCCAAGACGCCGTTCTCCGATCCGACGTTCACAAACTTCACCATGATCGGCTCCTCGGGCAACCAGGAAGGCCTCATGCTGCGCCGCGGCACACGTGGCCGGGTCGTGAACGGCGTTGTCACCGGGTTCCCGACAGGGATCGATGTCGACAACACACAGACATTCACCAACTATAATGACGGTTCCCTGGTCATCGCGTCGCTGCTGATCGATGCGGCGACCCCGACCGCCAACGACGCCGACGGTGTTCCGGCCTTCACGCCGGCCAACAACATCTCCTTCGGGGACAACTCGCTGAACAACCGGTTCTTCCCGGGCGCAAACGAGCTGGCGGTCACACCATTCACTCTGCCGAATGACGGGTTCCTCGAACCGGTTACCTATATTGGTGCGTTCAGCCCGACGGAAACGATCGACAACAACTGGGCGAGCTTCGCGAAGCCAGGCACGCTGTTTCCGTTAACTGAAGCTGTCTGCCCGGCCGGTACTACGAATACCGGTGAGACGATTGGAACGAAGATCGTCTGCTCTATCAGCGGCGCAGAGCGGCTTGTCGGCGAGCTGACGCTCGTCAACGGAGCCAACATCATCTACGAACTCTCCGGCACAGTTGTCGTCGGTACGGACGCAGGTCCGGATCCGTTAAATCCGCTGCCCGGCACTCAGAACGGGACCCTTACAATTGATCCGGGTGTAACGATTGTCGGTGAAGGCAATGATGACTACATCATTATCACTCGCGGTTCGCGCATCCGTGCGAACGGGACGGCAGATGCGCCGGTTGTGTTTACAGCGAAGGGCATCGCCGATGGCTCGATCACCAAAACGCAAAGCCTCAAAGGTGTGTGGGGCGGTGTTGTCATCAATGGCCGCGCGCCGATCAACGCCTGTATTGATGCAACGGCGACAGGCGGCACGACCGGCTGCGAGAAATCTGGCGAAGGTGGCTCGGGCCTGTATGGCGGCGCCTCTCCCGAGGACGATAGTGGCCAGCTGCTCTATACGCGCGTCGAATATTCCGGTGTTCGCCTGACCAATGAAGACGAACTGAACGGCATCGCCTTCCAGGGGGTCGGTTCGGGCACGCGCCTCAGCTACATCCAAGTCGCCAATACGCTTGATGACGGTTTCGAGTGGTTCGGCGGCACCGTGTCCGCAGATCACCTCGTGGTCACGGGCGTCGGCGACGACTCGATCGACTGGACCGATGGCTGGATCGGTTCGCTGCAATATGTCATCGCCTATCCGGGTCTGGCCGGCGTGGATGGCGGTATGTCGGGCGATCCGCGCGGCATCGAGGCGGACAACCGTGACGGCTTCAATGCCGCGACGCCCTTCTCGGATCCGAATTTCTCCAACTTCACGCTGGTGAATTCAGGTGAACCGTCGGTGCAGGCCGGCGCGGTGATCCGCCGCGGAACGCGGGGTCTGATCGCCAACGGCATCATGGTGGACTTCCCGGTCGGCCTCGATGTGGACAGCAGCCAGACGTACACGAACTATGATGATGGTACGCTCCGGTTCAGGTCCATCTTCCTCGACAATACCGCAAACTTCGCAGCTGACGGCGACAATCCCACCAATCCGGCCCTGGGCGTCCCGGCCTTCACGCCGACCGACAACATCGTCGAGGGAACCCATACGCTCACCGGCTTCACCTTCATTCCCGGCACGCCGGGCGTGGTTCCGGGAGCCAGTGAGCTGGCGGTTACGCCGTTCGATGTTACGGGTATCGGCGATCTCGAGCCGACGACGTATATCGGCGCCGTCGAGAATGCAGATGACCGTTGGTTCGCGGGCTGGACCATCGACATCAATGGTGACCTGGTCGAGTAAGCCGGCCTCATAATGTGCAGGGCGGGCTCTACACGCCCGTCCTGCATTTCTCTTTTTCATGTCGTTTCAGGGGTATCGTTGCGGCTACATTGCCCTCGATCAGGTTTCAGGGGAATAAAATGGTGAAACGGGCTTCGCAAATTCGCCACGCGCTCATGGCGAGTGTATGTTTTGCTTCGGCAGGCCAGGTCTGGGCGCAGTCCAGTGATGAGACGGTTCCGGCAGATGATGCACTCCGGCAACAGACGGTCGTCATTCGAGGCGAGTTCATTCCTGATGAAAAGCGCTCCACATCCGAGGTCTCGAACATCCTTGATGAAAGCGACTTTCAGATACAGGGCGATTCAAATGCGGCTGCCGCGCTGGCCCGCGTCGCCGGCATCTCGACGGCCGAAGACCGCTTCATCTATGTACGCGGCCTGAACGAGCGCTATTCAAGTGCGCTGCTCAACGGATCTCCGCTGCCAAGCCCGGAGCCGCTGCGGCGTGTCGCGCCGCTTGACCTGTTTCCAACGTCTGTCCTTCGAAGCATTCTGGTCCAGAAAACCTATTCGCCAAATCTGCCCGGAGAGTTCGGCGGCGGTCTGGTCGACATCCGCACCAAAGCCATACCGGACGAACGCTTCCTCGATGTCTCCGTGGGCGTGGGCGGGAATACCGAGACATCCTTCCAGGACGGCCTGCTTTATGACGGTGGCGACAGAGACTGGCTGGGATTTGACGACGGGACGCGCGACCTGCCGCCGATCCCCGAGACCGGCGTCAATGCCGAGTTTGGCCGTCAGCTGACGTCCAATTCCTCGCTCCTGATCGTTCAGGAGGGGCTCGTCGGACCAGATGTCGATTTCGGTATCACCGGCGGTGACCGATACGATCTGAGCCCGGATATCAGAATGGGCCTACTCGGATCGGTGTCCTATTCGAACGCCTGGTCGACCCGTAAAGGCGAACGAGGGTTTGCCGATGTGGAAGGCGACGGGCTTTCGCAGCGCGAACAATATGAGCGCTACAGCACCGAGAATGAGATCGGCCTGAACGGATTTGCAACGATCGGTTTCGAGTTCTTCGACAATCACGAAGTACAGTTTACCGGCTTCATCACGCGCGCGACCGCCAAGGAAGCTCGGACGCTACAGGGGATCAACTTCGACGACAATTTCGAGCGGATTGACTCGATCGAATGGTTTGAGCGTGAACTCTGGACCACCCAGGTGCAGGGCACTCATTATTTTCCGTCTCTGATGGACCTCAAACTTGAATGGCGCGGTTCTTATTCAGAAGCCAAGAGAGATGCGCCGTTCCAGTTCATCGTACTCTACCAGGATTCCGGTGCAGGCCTGCGTACGCAGCCCAATTCGGCTGACAACCGCTTCCAGTTCAGCAGCATTGATGATGACGCGACCGACTGGGGGTTTGACCTGACGCTGCCGCTCGATCGTAAGGTATCCGGCTGCAACCTGTTTTGTGAGACACAGCTCAAGGCAGGATATCAGTATACGGAAAACGACCGGTATGCCGTGCAGCGCATTTTCGACATTCAGGGTGTGCCGCTCTCGTCCAACCGGATCGACTTTGTGTATGCTGACGTGTTCGCCAATGGCGGCGGCGGGGTGCTCTCGGTTGGCGGGAACATCTTCCCCGAGGCCTATCAGGCGACGCTGGAAGTGGATGCAGCTTATGTCGGGGTCGATACGCAGATCACGCCTTACATCCGCGCAGCGCTTGGCGCCCGGTACGAGAATGGCATCGAGATCGTCGACACGTTGGTGCTGAATGCGGATCCAGATGCCCCGAACCTGATCGAATCGTGCATTCAACAGAAACCGGGTCCGATTATCAACGGCCTCCAGTTCAACAGTTGCAGCCCCAAGAGCGACGTCCTTCCGGCCTTTACCGTGACCTGGAACCCCTTGGATGACCTGCAGGTACGCGGCGGTTATTCCGAGACGATCACGCGGCCCCAGTTCCGGGAACTCGCACCGACCGAGTTCGTGAACACGGAAACTGATGTCAACTTCCGCGGCAACCCGTTCCTCGTCAATGCAGCGATCAAGAACTACGATGTCCGGGCAGAATACTACTTTGCCCGCGGCCAGTTCCTGACGCTCGGTCTTTTCTACAAGGACATGGAACGCCCGATCGAGGAGATCAACAACCGCTCCGGCGATACGCCGCGGACCGAGTTCATCAACGTGCCGAGCGCCGAGCTATGGGGTGTCGAGTTCGAATATGAACAGGCACTCCCGGTGGATCGTTATCTTGACGCAGCCTGGTTCCAGTCGAAAGAGTTCACCGTCAAGACGAACTATACCTGGTCGGATTCTGAGGTGGCTGCCGGAAGAAACCCTGCTGATCTCGGCCTGGCATCGGCTGAGTTCTGCGCGCAGTTTGCCGATGAATGCGTGATCACCAACCAGCAGCCCTTGAACCCCTCACCCTTCCTGCTGCCAGGCTCCGGCCTGATCGTGGACGGACGCCGCCTTCAGGGCCAGTCTCAGCATCTGTTCAACTTTCAGTTCGGGTTCGCAGATGAGGCAGCGCGATCACAGTTCAACCTGCTCGTGAACTATGCAAGTGAACGTATCCGGTCTGCGGAGGCGCTGAGCCTGAATATTCCGGCGATCCTCGAGAAACCGCCTCTGACACTGGATCTGGTGTATAACAAGGGCTTCTCGATTGGCCGGGGCGACTATGAGTTGTCGTTCAATGTTTCCAATCTTCTGGGCGAGGGCTATGAAGCATGGCAGGAGCGCGGCGGGGACCGCATCGACGTGGATACGTATGATGTCGGGACCAGCTTCTCGCTTGGTCTGAAGCGCCGCTTCTGAAGAGCTTGCCTTTTGCAATATTGGCGGCTTTCCTTTTGCGCTGGCTGGTTAAGGCAACCAGCCAGCACAGTCTTCTGGTTGGCATATGAGAACCGCGTGGATTTAAATTCGTTTAATTTCAACGATCTTCGTCCTGGCGCAGGGGCAGCCGGCAGAGCGCTTGCCGCTGCCCAGACCGCGCTTGTGATCCTGCTTGCAGTTTTCCTGGTCAGGGCCGTCTGGTTGATGCTCGCGCCGGCGGGCGCGGTGAGCCAGGTCACCGCCTCCGGTCCGCCTCCAGACCTCTCGCGTGAAGCCGTGAGCGCGGATCTGTCTGTGCTGACACGCAGGAATGTCTTTGGTCAGAGCGGTCCGCCAGGACAGGCTCTGATAGACGCGCCTGAAACCAAACTGAATTTCCGCCTGGTCGGCCTGCGGTCCGTGTCTGGCACTGGCGAGGGCAGCGCCACGATCATCACACCTGACGCCAGGCAGTCGAGATATGTCGTCGGCGACGAAATCATCCCGGGCGTCCACGTCGTCGAGATCTTTGCCGACAGGGTGGTCATGCGCCGCGACGGGGCGCTTGAGAGCCTGACACTCGGTCCGGGAAGGAACCAGTTCGCCGTGATTTCTTCAACGAATGCGGCAGCACCTGCAGCAGAGCCACCCCGCCCCCGGCCGCAGGCCGATACCATCCGCTCGACCGTGTCCCGGCAGTTTCTCAGCCAGATTTCGCTTTCGAGCGTCGGGCTGGAGACAGGAGAAAGCGGCTACCGGATGGCGCCGCGGGGCGACGAGAATGTCCTGACGGATGCGGGGTTCGCGAACGGGGATATCATCGTCAGTTTCAATGGCCAGGAAGTCACCACCATCAGGCCCGAGGAAGTCTTCAACGAGTTCCAGCAAAGCGAGCAGCTATACTTGAAAGTTCGGCGCGGTGATAACACGCTGAACTTCGAATTGGATATCAGTTGAGGGCAGTGACGATGTGGAAACGCTATGCGCTTCTGGCCGCTTTGGCGGTTTCGCTTCCCTTGAATGAGGCTGCAGAAGCGCAGTCATCGCCTTCCGACAGGCATGTCCTCAACCTGGATGATGTCGAGATCGCCGCGCTGATCCAGGATGTGTCGACGGTAACCGGTTACACTTTCATCGCGCATCCGGATGTCCGGCGTGTCCGGGTCACGGTCGTGTCCCAGAAGCCGATGACCGCTGCGGAAGTCTTCGATGTATTTCTATCGACGCTGCGCGTGCATGGTTTCGTGGCTGTCCCGGCGGGGCCTGGAACGTACCGCATCGTGCCGGAGCAGATGGCCGTAACGGAAGTCGGGCTGGGGCGATCGGCACCCAACACGTTTGTCACGGAGATCATAAAGCTTGAGAATTCCAGTGCGGTCGACGCTGCGCAGATGGTCAGGCCGCTGGTGGATGCGCAGGGACAGGTCGTTGCCAACTTGAACTCCAATTCGATCGTTGTGGTCGACTATGCGTCGAACATGGGCCGCATTCGCCAGATCGTCGGCGAGATCGACCGGGACCAGACACGCGTGGAGACGATCGCGCTGCGCAATATCCCGGCGAGGGAGATGCAGGATATCCTGACCCGCGTGCAATCCGGCCAGACAGCAGAGTCCAGCGGCTACAGATCCAATTTTTCGGTCGTCGCTTCCGAAACCAGCAACGCCATCATTGTTCGCGGTGATGACATCGCAGTGAGGCGCGCCAGGCAGGTTGCTTCTGAACTCGATCAGACGGACCCCGTGCGGGACAATATCCGTGTAGTCACATTGAACAATGCGGATGCGGAAGAGATGGTGCCGATCCTCGAACGTGTTGGCGCGGCCATGACCGCTCAGCGCGCGCCGAGCGAAACGGCGATCTCCGGCCCGACCATTGCGCACCATCAGCCCACGAACTCGCTCGTCATCAGCGCAGATTACGAAACGCTCCTTGCAATGGACAAGGTGATCGCCGCCCTCGATGTCCGCCGCGCTCAGGTTCTGGTTGAGGCCATCATCGTCGAAATGTCCGACAATGCCGCGCGCGAGCTCGGCCTGCAATTTCTGCTGTCAGGGACTGAGGGAAGCAATGTACCTTTCGCGACGACAAACTTCTCGCGGGGCGCACCCAACCTTCTGGCGCTGACAGGCGCTCTGCTTACGGATGGTTTTCAGGATCTCAGCGAGACGAACCCCTTCCGGGACGCAGCCATCAGCTCGCTGGTCGGCACACCTGGTTTGACACTCGGGGTTGGCGGGCAAAGCGGCGATACTCTGTTCGGTGTCATCCTGAACGCCGTCGAGAGTGACACCGATTCGAGAATCCTTTCAACGCCGTTCGGAATGACCCTCAACAACGCAACATCGTCCTTGATCGTTGGTCAGGAAGTGCCGATCACGACGGGCGAAGTTCTTGGCGACAGCAACACCAACCCCTTCCGCACAGTTGAGCGCAAGGAAGTCGGCGTGAAGCTCCAGGTGACGCCCCGTATAGGCGAAGATGATACCGTCCGCCTCGATATCGTGCAGGAAGTCTCGAGCATCTTTGGAAGCGTCGGGGAGGTCACCCAGGACCTCATTCTTGACAAGCGCGAGATCACGACCAGTGTCATGGCCGATGATGGTGAGATCATCGTTCTGGGTGGATTGATCGAACAGACCGATACAGACGTGGAAACGCGGGTTCCCGTACTGGGCGGTATCCCCGTTGTTGGCCGGCTGTTCCGTTCAGAGGGAAAGCAAAGCACACGTACAAATCTCATGGTCTTCATCAAGCCGACGATTGTCAGGAACAGGGAAGATGTCCGCGCCAGCACGACGCAGAAATATCTCTATATCCGGGCCGACGAGATCATGCGCGGTGTCGGGGAAAACGAGTCCATTGATGCTTTTGTCAGGGGTGTCTTGGGCAGTCAGCCGCCACAGTAGGCCCAAGAGGCGCAGATTAACGCAGGAACAACCAAATGGAGACGGACCGCCAATTCTCCTACATCTTCGCGAAGGACAAAGGGCTGGTTGTCCTTCCGGACGCTGAAGCGCTGACGATTGGTGTCCGCGAAGGGGCAGATCCATTCGCGTTGATTGAGGCGCGCCGGTCTCTGGGCACAAGTTTCCAGATCAGCCTTATGAACCCGCAGGATTTCGAGCGCCAGCTTTCCGAAACCTATGGCCAGCGCCAGCTGGACGGCGGCGAGGCGGAGGCAGCCTTGACCGCCCAGGGCGGTCTGGAGGGACTTGTCGACGGCATACCTCAGACGGCTGATCTTCTGGCCGGCGATGATGATGCCCCGATCATCCGGCTGATCAATGGTCTGATATATGAAGCTGTGAAGCGGCGCGCTTCGGATATTCACATTGATCCGTTTGAGGACAAGCTTTCCATCCGTTACCGGATTGACGGCGTGTTGCAGGAGGTTCTGGCACCCTCTCGCAAACTGGCCGCGCCGCTCGTCTCGCGGATCAAGGTCATGAGCCGGCTGGACATAGCCGAGAAGCGCATGCCGCAGGACGGGCGGATTTCGCTCACGGTCGGCGGCAGGTCGCTGGATGTGCGGGTGGCGACCCTGCCCACCCGCTACGGTGAAAGGGTGGCGTTGAGGATCCTCGACACGCGCCAGGCGCTGCTCGGTCTTGAAGATCTCGGCATGGACACTGACACGTTCGAACGCCTGAGACATGCGCTGCTCGAACCCAATGGTGTGATCCTCGTCACAGGGCCGACCGGATCCGGCAAGACGACAACACTTTATTCCTCCCTATCCATGCTCAATTCAGGCCGCGTCAACATCATGACGCTCGAAGATCCGGTCGAGTACGGACTTGAGGGCATCAGCCAGACACCGATGGACCACAAGGTCGGGCTGACCTTCGCCGCGACGCTCAGATCCGTGCTGCGAAATGATCCGAATATCGTGATGGTCGGTGAAATCCGGGACGCCGAGACGGCCGAAGTCGCTCTTGAATTTGCTTTGACGGGCCGTTTGGCCCTGTCGACGATCCATACGAACAGCTCTGCAGGCGCGATCACCCGGCTCCGGGACATGGGCGTTGAGAGCTTCCTGTTGGCCTCGACACTGCGGGCAATCCTTGCTCAACGGCTTGTCCGCAAGCTGTGCACGCACTGCAAGGAGCCATACACGCCCGAAGCCTCGATCCTGGAAGCGCTTGGCTTCGACTCCGGCGCAACGAGCGGCAACTTCCATCGCGCCAAGGGCTGCATGGCCTGCGGCAATACCGGTTACAGCGGACGGCTGGGTGTCTACGAACTTCTCATCGTGTCCAGTGAGATAAGACGGCTGATCCATTCGGACGCGACCGAAGAACAGATCGAGAAGGCTGCCTTTACCACGCATGATATGTTATTCCAGAATGGCAGGCGCTTTGTGATATCAGGACAGACAAGCCCTGAAGAGGTTCTGCTCGTCTGTCGCAGGGAGGCATGGTCTGGTGGCGGCGTTTGAATATACCGCGATTGCACTGGATGGCCGGCGAACCACAGGGGTCGTAACGGCTGACAGCGTGCGCGCGGCGCGCCGTGAGCTGCGGATGCGCCAGCTTACGCCGCTGCGGGTCGCGGCGACGCGCGGCGAGGAGAAGGCCGGCTTCCGGCTCGGCGGCGGGTTGTCATCAAAGGAGCGGACACTGCTGACACGGCAGCTGGCCGTCCTGTTGCAATCCGAAATGCCGGTTGAGCTCGCTCTGGCGGCGGCGGCAGGCGATGAAAGCAATCCGGGTGTCCGGAAACTGCTCCTGGGTATCCGGGCGCAGGTGGTCGAAGGAACGCGGCTTGCGGACGCCATGAAAAGCGCGCCGAAGGCCTTTCCGCAGCTCTATCGGTCCGTCGTCGCGGCCGGCGAAGCGGCCGGCAAGCTCGGCGATGTCATGGAACAGCTCGCCGAATACCTCGAAACCAGCTACCGCGTGCGCAGCCAGATACAGGCGGCACTGATCTATCCCGCTGTGTTGGGCATCATGGCGATCCTGATGGTGTCGGCGCTCATGATCTGGGTGGTACCGCGGCTCGTGGAGCAGTTTGATATTCTCGGGGCGGACCAGCTGCCAGCGCTCACGCAGTTCGTGATTCGCCTGTCGGGTTTCCTGAGGGATTGGGTCATTGTCCTGCTCGCGGTCATTGCCGGTTTGGTTATCCTTGGTCAGCGAGCCATCAAAGTGCCTGCCTTCAAGCGCAGTCTCGACCGCCTCAGCCTCAAGCTGCCCTATTTCGGAAAGCTCCAGCAGACGGTCGCAGCGGCGCGCTTTGCGCGGATCTATGCCACGCTTTCGGTTTCCGGCGCGACAGTTCTGGAAAGCCTTTCCGGCGCGCGCGGCGCGATGACCAACTTCGTGTTCATCGATGCCGCCAGTCAGATATCCGAAGCTGTCCGGGAAGGTGGGTCAGTCTCGGGCGCGATGAAGGCGTGCGGCATATTTCCGTCCATTATGACCCATATGGTGGCAAGCGGCGAGGTCGCGCGGAATGTTCCCGCAATGATGAACCGTGCCGCAGACTTTCTGGAAGCAGAGTTCGAGACATCAACCAATGTGGCGCTGGGGCTACTCGAGCCGCTGATCATTGTGGTACTCGGCGGCGTGGTGGGAACAATCGTGCTCTCGATCATGCTGCCCATCATGCAACTCAACACACTCGCTCAAGTATAGGAGGAATTTGCCGATGTCTGAAACCAGACCCATCGATCCAAGGACAACCCGCGAAGCAGGTTTCTCGCTGGTGGAACTCATGGTCGTCGTATTCATCATGGGCCTGCTGGCGACCATGATCATCGTGAACGTTGCACCTGTCGGCGATCAATCGCGCGTGTCAAAGGCGCGCTCGGATATTGCCAGCCTTGAAAGCGCCCTTGAGCAGTACAGTCTGGATCTGTACAATTATCCGACTACGGAGCAGGGTCTGACTGCCTTGAGCCAGCCACCTTCTGGCATAGATGTGTCCCTCTATCGTCCCGGCGGGTACATCAAACGGGTTCAGGCTGATCCATGGGGCAATCCATATCAGTATGCATTTCCGGCCGAACGTTCGACGGGTCGTTACGATCTCTATTCTCTGGGGGCGGACGGTCAGCCAGGCGGTGAAGGCCTGAATGCCGATATCGGGAATTGGGAGTAGCTGGAGCGCCATGCCTGAGGCGAAGAGTCTCCAGTCCGGTTTCTCGCTGGTAGAAGTGATCGTCACCGTCTTCATTCTGGCGATGGCGACGAGCTTCATCGTGGTAACGCTGCCGCAGAATCCCTCGCCGCTGGTTCGTGAGGCGAAACGGCTCCAGGCCTTCCTGGAACTCGCCACGAAACAGTCGCGTACCGGCGGACTGCCTCTTGGCCTGATCGCTCAAGAGACCGGGTACTCGCTTGCCGTCTGGAGAAACGGGGAGTGGAACCACATCACCGGCACAGGACACACGCTCGGCCATGGCATACGTCTTGCTTCCTACCCGGAAGATGCGCCCGATGCCCGCGAGGTGCCTGAAACCTGGCCTGTGGCGATGTTCGATCCGATCGGTGCGGCGACGGCCTTGCAGTTCGAACTTCGTCAGGATCGCAGGCAAGTGTCTGTCAGGTTGCGGGAGGATGGGTCGGCCGACCTGGATGACGACAATGGCTAGTGCGCAGCAAGGCTTCAGTCTGATTGAGGTGCTTGCCGCTCTCGGTGTGTTTTCCATCGGAGCGATGGGGCTCATTTCTCTCAACACCAACATAAACCGATCAACGCGGCACATCGAAGAACGGTTTCTGGCCCAGGTCGTTGCCGAAAACGCCATGACCGATGCAATGACAAGTTCCGCCCCGCTTGTGATCGGAATTACGACCGGAACGGACACGCAGCGCCGCCGGGAATTTGCGTGGACGCGGACCGTGGGCCCGACCGAACGGCCAAGCCTTCTCTTTGTCGAGATTTCCGTTACCGACCCGGCGACGGGGCAGGTTCTCTCGCGGCTGCAGGCGCTTCGGGGGGAGGCGGGCTGATGACGAGCGACAAGACTCTCGAGAGCGGATTTACGCTCATTGAGACGATGGTGTCGCTCGTTCTGATAGCCATGCTCACGACTGCGGGCAGCGCGATGCTGATTACGACTCTCAATGGCAGCCGCCAGGTTTCACTTCGCAGCGACGCCATTCTCGAGATGCAGACGGCGCACGCCGTCATCCGGGATGATATCGTGCAGATTGTCGAGCGCCCGACCGCAGCCGCAGAAGGCCTGGATCCGCCAGTGATCATGGAGGGCACGGGCGGAGACAATCATCGGTTCCTTCTGCGATTCACACGAAGCGGTTGGCAAAACCCGGGGGAACTTGAGGCCCGCGGCGATCTGCAACGCGTGGAGTATCTGTTGGAAGAAGGAACCCTCGTGCGGCGCGCCTGGGCCAGGCCTGATGCAGTCAGGAGTACCCCGGTCTATGAGGTACCGCTCGTTGCGGGGCTGTCCGCAGTCAGTGTAAGGTACAGGATTGGTTCAGAATGGGTGGATGAGTGGTATGCAGCGGAAGGAAGCGCCAGAGGTCTTCCAGACGTTGTGGAAATGACTTTCGTTTTCGCAGAGCAGGACAGCCTCATTGCCCGGTTCATGACGGGAGGCGGCGCATGACGTCGCCCAATCCGCGCGAAAAGGGCGTTGCGCTCCTGTCAGTCCTCGCGCTGATTGCGGCCATGGCGGCGGCAGCGATCATCGGGCTCGATGCCTTGAGCCGAACGGTCGCAATTTCCAAGGCCGGCTCAGGCCGTAGTCAGGCCGCCTGGTACATGGCATCCGCCGAGGCTCTTGCTGTTTCCATGCTCAAGGAAGTCGTGACGCAGACGGATGGCGAGATCAATCCGACCACGCCCGATGTTCGCGCACCGATCGTAATCAATCTACCAGGGGGATCAATCCGGGCGGAAATCTCGGATGCCAGCAATTGCTTTAACCTGAACGCCATCGCCCGGAAAAACGAAGGCAACGGATACGGCATAGATGATGCGGCCGCCATGCGCCTGAAGACGCTCATCCTGGAAATGGAAGCTTACAGTCTGGACGCGCACGCGCTTGTCGACACCCTGGCCGACTGGATCGACATCGATACCAATCCCTCGGCAAGAGGTGTCGAAGACGGTTACTATGTCAGTCTCACCCCGCCCTATCGAACGGCTGGAACGCTGTTGTCGAGCCCAGCCGAACTGAGGGCGATTGCCGGCTTCACACGCGAAGCCAGAGAGACGCTTGCCCCTTTCATCTGCGTGCGGCCATCAACAGCGCAGTCCGCTCTCAATATCAATACGTTGACACACGACGACGCACTTTTGCTCACCGCGTTGTTCTCCGAAGCGCTCGATGTGCCGGCTGCCCGGAACCTCCTCGACCAGCGCCCCGTCGGCGGATGGTCTAGCGTGGAAGAATTCCTCGGCGAGGATGCGATCACAACGATTCGGCAAGATCAGCGCGCGGACGAAATCCTGTCGGTGAGTTCGAACTATTTTGACCTGACCGGAGAGGTCTATGTGGGTACCGAAGTCTTCCCCTTTCACATTCTCCTGATGGTCGAAGAAGAGGGCCGGGTTGAGATTGTTTCGCGTCGGTTTGGAGGGGACTGATGGCGCGGCAGATATATGCCCTCTTACCATCGAACAATGGTGACGAGATCACCATTGCCCTGGACCAGGGCAGGGACTGGCTGATTGTGCCGGCATCGGAGTTCCGCGCCGCCTCTGATGACAAGGTCATCGCCTTTGCGCCGGCGACCTGTGTCACACGCCATCAGACCCCCATTTCGGCCCGAACGGAAAAGGAAGCTCTGCTCTCTGCGCCCTATCTGATTGAAGACGAACTCGCGCAACCTGTGGAGGGCCTGCACATTGCGCTGGGCCGCCGGGCCGCCG